>JBGSXG010000043.1:0-3816 GCA_041751485.1 Minisyncoccia bacterium
CTCTTTTACGATCCGATCAAGGTATTGTTTTAATGATTCACCCCAGATCGGTAGATCATGCACAAAATAGAGAAAATTCTTACCTACTCTGGTAGGAATTTCATGATGAGGAATTGCATTCGGCCTGCGCAAGGCAACAAACTTACCCTCAAAAGTTAGAATGCTTTCAATCGTAAAATGAGTTCCGCCTTTTACTTCTGTTTCAATAACAGGACCAAAATTGGCTTCTTTTCGTTTCCATTGATATTGAAAATCACTCATACCTATATTCTATTACAAATAGAGCAAATCCATACAAACTTAAAGTCGATCCTTAATTTGCTTCAACAGACTCCTAATGTTTGCAACGGTTGTTTTTGCGAGTTTATCTTCCGTAACGTCGCCTCTTTCTACTGATTGAGCAAATTTAACTGCAGTAATTACTTTTGAATCTCTATTTTTTCCCATATACTCGGAATTATCTTCTGTATAGTTAAGTTTTTTATCTCTAAGTATATATTCCTTGAAGTCGCCTTTAGTAAATATGTCCTCAATACCCTTGCAATTTTTAATTGCCACTAAATGCTTTTCAGCCTCGTCAGAGTTTCCACCATATACATCTGCTTTGATTTTTCTGAGAGTTCGCTTTCCGGCGTCATCATCATCAGCCACCACAATAAAATCTAGCCCCCAACCTAGAAATAAGTTAACTAGAAGCGGGACTTTTGTAACCCCAGTCGATGGAAGAAAGTTCATTTCACTAGTTTCATCCAAAAGTGCCCTAAATGCTTTAAGGTAATAAAACGCGCTGGGTTCTTCAAGTATTACATTTCTCTTTGCTTTTATAACTCTCTGATGCTGCATTCCAACACCTATCAAAGTGTATACAGGTAAAAGCGTATCCTCTGATGCTGCTTCAAGTTGATGAGCCCCAAAAACCTGTGTTTCACTATTATCATCTTCTTCTTTGGAACGTTGAACGGCCAGTAGTCTGTACAGAGTATCAGCTTCAATTAAGTAGGGCGAGTGTGTAGTATATACAATTTGAAGACTATTTTTTATATCTTCAAATACTTTTAAGACATCTTCTTGCGCTTTTGCGTGCAATCTTGCACCAGGCTCATCGATCAGTAGGACCTGCCCCTTTTCAGTAAGAAGTGCGCTTGCTTTAAGTTGTATGAAGAAAGACAAGAACCACTGAACCCCCTTACTGCGTTGAGCCGGATGCAACAATTCAGCACCGTCCTTAACCCAAAATATTAAATATGGTTGGCCGGCAGTAGCTGGATCAGTCGTGTCATGATGTTTAAGTTCAAACTCAATCTCAATTTTATTGTTTTTACCAATATACTGGCTCCAAAAACTTTGAAACTCTTTTGTAAGATTTTTATTTGCTGTTCTAATGCGTGCTCCAATAATTCGCTCATTTACTTCTGAGAAATCGTCAGGATTTATGCCAATGATGGTAAGGAAGTTTAATGCTCCTTTTATACCCCTTACTTTTGACTTACCTTTCTTGATATCGGCAAGATCAATTTTGGCTGGCAACAAACTTGCATCATCTTCAAAGAGTTCAAAAACAGGCATTTCATCCGATAGACCACTCAAAAAATCATCTCGTCCGAGTATTGATTTCGACTCTTCTTCACTTCCGCCACCTGGTTCAGTTGCCGTTTCTGGCTCTGTCGTGTCAGTTTTAGTTGCAGTCTCCTCAGGCTCTGCCGGTTGGGACTCAGGCACTTCTGGTTCACGCCAAACATCGTTCATTGAATCTTGTTCTAGATCAAGAACGCTATCTTTTACAGATACACCCTTCCAGCTACGCATGAAATTTATCCTAGAACGATTGCTTCTGATTGTTTCAATTAGGTCAATCGGGAGATCAAAATTTACAAAAATATTGTTAATTTCATCCTCTGTGACTTCAAAGGAACAACATACTTCTGGATACGAGCCGTCACTTCTTAGATAGTCTTCCTCGAGTTCACCACTGTAAAAACTATCCAACGCTTCAAGCACAGAACTCTTACCTGATTCGTTCTGACCAATTAATCCAGTTATGTTATCCGTAGATAAGTCACACCATCCTGTATTTAAAATTGATCGAAAGTTTTTTATCCTGAATGCTATTAGTTTCACCTGACACCTCCTTTTTGAGCAGAATATTCTGCTACAAGTATACTCCTGTGAACCCAAAAAATGAATACAATATAATGCTTATGCTAATAGTCAATGCTTAGTTTTAAGCTGAGTCCTCCGACTGCTTCATGGCAAGCGCCAATAACTCACCCCAACCCTTGCCAACACCTTCTTCTATTTCAGGTTTAGTAGCTGAGATACTTGTCGAAAGCCCCATTATTATTCGTTCACCATCTATGGCAGTTTTTAGTGCCCTTGCCAGACCAGCCAATTCACTCGCGTCGAATGATGGAATCCGAATTCGCTGGCCATTTTCAGGATTGATATATTCTTTTCCTTCTTGAGCAAGCATTGCTATACGCGTCGAGATTACAACTTGTAGGTTACGGTATTGCAGTAAATGCTGCTCATTACGTGCTGGCACCGATTTTTTGTAATCTTGTTCGGTCATTTTTTCTGCGTTTTCGCCTAACAAACGCCGACGCATTGCCCACGTATTTTTAGAGCCATCTGGGAGTACTTTTGTTGCTTTTCGCTCAACTGCTCGCTTTGTGACCTTAAACTCTCTGGCAACATCCGAATAAGACCTGGTGTAGTCTTCTATGTACCAACTATATGCTTTGTTCCAATTTATTTTTTGAGCACCCACGCTAAAACCTTTCGTTTATGCGTGGTTATTGCTTTTAGTATATCAAACGATTACTTGGCTAAAAGATTCTTTTTCTTAGCATCAAACTCTTGTTGTGTAATAACGCCCTTGTCTTTGAGCTGAGCAAATCGCTCCAACTCCTCTGCAACTGAGCTGGATTGAGCCTTTGGAGTCTCTGTGGGCTTACCAGAGGCATGTTCTGCCACGAAACGCTTGATATTGTCAGATACTGCATTCTGTTTGTTTACCATCAGCGTGGTGATGTTTCGATTCATTTCACCCATGCTTCCACCACCACTTCCGCTCTGTATATTGTTTTCGAGTTCAATATCTCCACTTGTCGTGTGTAGTACGTAGAAAAATTTGCTACCAATGCTACCTTTTGTGTTAGATTTTGGAGCCGCCAGTGCAAACACTCCGCCAGCTGCTAAACGGGTTGCAGTAACTCTTTGGGAGTGACGAAGGTTATTCTTTTCTTCGGTTTCTTTCTCAAAACCAATAGTTTCATCCCATCTGAACAACCTTATTGGGTCTTTCTTGGCTGTTACGTGAACGCCATCTTGCCCGAACTTTAAACTTAAAAATGCGCGATTATGGATATCTGGATGAGAACTAAAATATGCGCCGCTAATTAACAGTTTCTTTTCATTCTTTTTATCTTTCTTGGCTTGTTTTGCCGCTTTCATCTCCATATCTTTTGCGATTAGTCGCTCCCGTCTTGACCCATTCTTGTTCTGCGATTTCTGCGAATCTTTTACCTTCTTTGCAATTATGACCGCTGGTGACGCGTCCCACAGTAGTTTTTTCATTAATCCCATCTGTGCCTCCATATTTAATTTGTAATATTTCGGCAAGCAAAAAGCCACCGCCAGTGGGTTTTAACACCCTACAACCGTTTCCAGCTGCAACCACATAGAAGTTAGTCCTGACGACGGACTTGTTACCTTCTATGTGGATTTGTGACCATGCCAATTACTTGGTTTAGGTCATAGTGGTTGAACCACTTAAAATCATTATATCTTATTCAGCACAGAGCCTTATAATAGTAT
>JBGSXG010000044.1:0-11160 GCA_041751485.1 Minisyncoccia bacterium
GAACTGTCTCTCGAACCAATGTGGCCTCTTCGATCTGCTCTTCTCTGGCAGTTACTTCCCGTTCTACAGACTGAGAAGTTCTTGGAACAAAGACGCCTAAAGCATCTAGCAAAGATACCATCAAAAAAGAAGCCACTAGAAGTAGCCCTATTGTCTGCAGTGGGTAACGAAATGCTGTGCTGATTCCCTTTCTTATCATTTATAGATAATATCACATTTTTCATAAAAGTCAATTAAATGAGTTTCTTATTTAATCAAAAAACTTGACACTAAGACTTATTGCTGATATAATCCCGATGATATGGAAAAAACCCAAAAACAAGAAGATATCCAGCAGAAAGACCAAGAAGCTGTGTCATCTAATCGAGCATATACATTTATGATCGGTTTTGTCATTGCTGTGGCTCTGCTTATTTTTATCATTAGCACCATCGTACTGTTTATAAAAATCGTGCCGGACACATTTGCTTTAATTGCCGGAACATTTCAGTCGGTCTCTAGAGAAGACGCCGACGAAGATACCTTCGAGACAACACAATCGTTGTCTGTTTCAAACTCATTTGTATCAGCAGGAGAAGAAATCACTTTTTCTTGGACAACACCAAACCAAGAAGGTACCCATTCCCTTGCATTCCTATGTGAAGATACTGATGGTGTTGTTTTAGAATATAAAGACGACTTCTTTGAGTGCGGAGATACTATCTTTTTTGACAACCAAGAAAACGAGGCTTCTGTACGCATTCTTTCAAGCGCTAAGCGTTACGTAGATATGCCCGTGATCCTTGAGTTTGAAGATCAAAATCGATCAATCACAACTATCGACGAAACATCCGTAACAATTTCAAACAATAACCCTAACGAAAGCGGGATTGTCCTTGGAGATGAAGTAAATGTTACCGTCAGCACAACGACCCCAGTAACAAATACCAATACTACCAACACAAACACAGGAACAACTCAAACCGTAAACACAACAACAACTCAAAACGCCACAAACACACCAGCGCCAGCTCCTGCTCCTATACGAGATCTTTCTGTACGGATGCTTCAGGCTGGACCAGTTGTCAACGGCCAAATTATTCAAAGTGGTTCATTCGACGCAAACTCCACAGTTGGTATTCAATTTGAAGTACGCAACAACGGAAACGTTTCAACTGGCGCATGGTCTTTCCAAGCAGTGCTTCCAGTTACCTCAGTAAATGACCGAGTTTTCAACTCAGGCCTACAAAACTCTCTTACTCCTGGCTCTGGCATCATCTACACTCTGACTTTTGCTGGGCTCCGCGGAGGAACCAATCAGGCAGTTATAACTGTTTATCCACAAAACTTAGTATCAGAAAGTTCAAAAGCAAACAACCAAACAAGCGCCACCTTTACGGTCTCTGGTGGATCCAACTCTAACTTTAGCGGGAAAGCCGACTTTGATGTTGAGCTACTCGGTATTGGACGACTCTCTGGATCTCGTTTCATTGAAACAGATAATCTTGATACAAGTGATGAAATTGCTGTCCAATTCAGAGTTACTAACATTGGCGGACAGATAACAAATGACTGGAGATTCGAGGTTACCGTTGATGAGCCACGAGATGCTCACGACTTAGACTATAAATCTAGCCGTTTCGACGGACTTAGACCAGGAGAGTCACGAGATATCACTATTTCATTTGATGATTTGAGTGTTGATGGCGACTACGAATTTGAAATAGAAGTCGACTCAGACCGAGACACTTCTGAAAGCACCCGTTCAAACAATACTATCGAATTTGATATAGAAATTGATGACTAAATTAGAGACTGGAGTTTAAACGTTAGAGATTAGATAAAAAAACCCCGAGGCCTACGGCCTCGGGGTTTTTTAAATTTAGAATTTCGAGTTTGGGATTTAGGATTTTTCTATTCTCTAATCTCTAATCTCTAACACATCTAATCTCTTTTTAGATATCAACCGTAGCTCTCTGAGCATTAGTCTGAATAAAGCTTTTACGAGCTGGCACATCAGTACCCATAAGAATATCGAAGATTTTATCAGCCTCTTGAGCATCGTCTATGGTTACTTGTTTAAGAATTCTTCTTTCGGGGTCCATAGTCGTCTCCCATAGTTCTTCAGCATTCATCTCTCCAAGACCTTTATATCGTTGCAATGTAAACTTAGCACTTTTCTTCAAGACAACCTCTCCATCATCACCAATCTCCTCTTCGACAGAACTATCCCCATCTCCTATATCAGCATCTCCAACCAAAGCCTGCTTTTCTGCTTCAGTGTAAACATAATGAACCTCTTTACCGCGCTTTATTTTATACAACGGAGGTTGTGCGATATAGACATATCCGCCCTCAACCAATTCCTTAAAGTATCTATAAAACAGCGTTAACAACAAAGTTCTAATATGAGCTCCGTCAACGTCAGCATCAGTGGCAATAATCAATTTGTGATATCGCAATCGTCCAATATCGAAAGTGTCTCCAATAGCTGTACCTAAAGCCACCACCAAGTTTTTAATCTGCTCTGAACCTAGTGCTCTATCAAGTCGAGCTCTTTCAATGTTCAAAATCTTTCCACGAAGTGGCAAGATGGCCTGAGTTTTTCTATCACGACCCGTCTTAGCCGTACCACCAGCAGAATCTCCCTCTACAATAAAGAGTTCAGAGTCTTCAGCTTTTTTACTCTGACAGTCTGCCAATTTACCTGGCAAAGTCATACCATCTAACGCGCCCTTTCTAAGAACGCTTTCTTTAGCAGCCTTAGCCGCTTTTCGAGCCCTGAGTGCCAAAGTAATCTTGCTTATAATAGCCCTAGCATCATCAGGATGTTCTTCCAAGAAATATGTAAACCCCTCTGAAAAAGCAGTTTCTACCATACCACGAGCCTCTTGGCTTCCCAGCTTTGCTTTAGTCTGTCCTTCAAACTGTATCTCCCGAAGCTTTATAGAAACAACTGCAGTCAAGCCCTCCATCACATCATCGCCGGTGAAGACTCCGTCTTTTTCTTTAAACAAATTGTTCTTCTTAGCATAGTTGTTCAGAGTTCTTGTTAAAGCTGTTTTGAATCCAGTAATGTGCGTTCCTCCTTCTGGGTTGTATATGTTGTTGGCAAATGGCATTAAACGAGAAGAGATGTCGTCAACATACTGCAAAGCTATCTCGACGGTCTCACCGTCGCCTGTTTCTCTTTCAATATAAAAAACATTTTTATGAACCTCTTTCTGAAGTTGGTTATAAAACTTAACCAAAGACTTCAGTCCGCCTTCAAAATAAAAAGACACCGAAGGGATATCAATTTCTAGATCAGCAACATAAACTACTTCGTCTAAATCAAACTTGGTACTCATTTCTCGCGCATCAAAAATAGCAATGTGCAAACCTTTAACCAAATATGCTTGCTGACGAAGATGTCCAACAATTTTATTCCAATTAAACTCAACTGTTTCAAAAATCTCTGTGTCTGGCTCAAAAGTGATAACTGTACCGGTAAACTTGGATGCGCCAAGTTTCCTTACTGAAGCTTTTTTCTTTCCTTGGACATACTCTTGCATATAGTGTCCGCCATCTCGATGCACTTCTGCTTTTGTATAGATAGACAAAGCGTTAACTACAGAAACACCCACGCCGTGCAAACCACCAGATACTTTATATCCCTCACCTCCAAATTTTCCTCCAGCGTGAAGAGTAGTCATAATCGTTTCAAGCGCAGATACTTTGGTCTGCTTATGTTTATCAACTGGAATACCACGTCCATTGTCTACCACTCGCACTCGATTACCGGGCAATAGTGTTACCTCTACTCGATCAGCAAAGCCACCCATGGCCTCATCTCTCGAGTTATCAAAAACTTCCCAGATTAAATGGTGTAAACCATCCGGACCAGTAGTTCCGATGTACATTCCGGGTCGCTTTCGTACCGGCTCTAATCCTTCCAGAACGGAGATATCTTTTGCTCCGTATGAGCTCTTTGGGGCTTGTTTTTTAGGCATAAAATTAAAAATAGCGTCTCCGCTTATGCATACATATTAGCAAAAATACCGCTGGAATACAACGTATTCTATCCATAATATGGGTATAATTACTGAGCAATATACTTGACAGACTGTAAAATATTATGCTATAATACAAGCAGAGTTAAGAGGCCTACGGATAGACCTCTTCTCGATCAAGGGTCGGCAATTTTTATAAGGAGAATTGCCATGGTAGAACAGGATTTAGTTTTTCTTTCGGAGCTTTGCCACACGGATCCCCACGCGGGGATTCAGCGAGCCATGGCGATGTCGGAGATATTTCTCCGACGAGGCCTCGTTAGCGAGGCGGCGCGTTGCGCCGAGCTCGCTGAGCTCGCCGCAGGCAAGCTCTGAACCACCCCCCCCCACCTCACCCCAGTCGCACACCGCGACTGGGGTTGATTTTTTTATAAATAAACCTACAATTGATAACTGGACGAGTCATATGGAAGTGACTCTAAATGTTCAGTTCTCTTTTTATAGGGGCAATCTAATGCCAATCGCACCAGCTCGGAACAAACACCTTCAATTCGGGAATGGGAGCCCGAAACACACCAGCCTTCGCGCGCCGGCGAATTCCGAATTCCGGCAGGCGGTGCAAGTCAGGACCTGCACCATGGCAGCAGATAAGACAGTTCCACAGAGTCTCAATGGCCTTAAGGCCCAAAAGCGTGCGTAATGATAACGACCCCGATCGAGTGCGGTCCCGACTAACTTCGGGCCGCGCTTTTTCTTTACCCGCACACCAACTTTCTTGATGAAAGTTTTAGTTAGCCG
Source organism: Minisyncoccia bacterium (assembly GCA_041751485.1). Classification (GTDB taxonomy): domain Bacteria; phylum Patescibacteriota; class Minisyncoccia; order Phycocordibacterales; family CAJQIN01; genus CAJQIN01. The sequence continues at coordinate 4,770 of JBGSXG010000044.1, forward strand.
ATATTTTTCGTAGATCAAAGAAAGCCGGTTACGCGTGTACTTTCTATCTTTCGTCACTTCGCGACTTCAAGAAAGTTAGTGTGCGGGTTACCGCACTTCCCAACCCTTATTTGCAAAAGCTTCTTCAATTTTTTTCATTATCTCCCCCACCTCTTGATCAGTTAGAGTTTTGTCAAAATATTGAAAAACTAATCGGTGAGCATACGACACTCGTCCGTCTTTTGTATATTCATCAACCAAACGAGGAGTTCGTGCCAGTAAATCTCCAGTATATTTTTTTATACAAGAAACCAACTCTTCTCTGTTTGTATTTTCTGGTACCCAAGCGGCAATATCTCGAACAACAGATGGATACTGCGAAAATGGTTCGTACATCTGCACAGAGTTAGCTCTATCTAAAAGACCTTCATATGAAGAAATCTCTGGCAAATTTCCTATAACTTTACCTAAGTCAATTTGCATATAGGTTTCTGTTATTTTAATGCCAAATGGCTCAAGAGGTTGGTCTTTTGGTACAGATTCGAGACACACTGAAAGAACCAATCTCTCATCTGATTTTGCATCAAAAACATTACCTATTTCAAAAACACGCACCTCATCTAAGCCCAATAAGTCTTTAAATCGATTGTTCATTATGAATATCTCCGAATGGTCAATCTTTTCTCGCAAGAATGGTCGGTCTTGTGCTACCGGATTTGCCATGCGAAGCTTTCCGCTTGGTTGAAAACTAGGGGTATAAACTTCTGAAAAACCAGCCTCAACTAAAGCGTGTTTAATTTGTGTAATGTAATAAAATTCTTTATTAAAACTTTGGTCATCCGGCATCTCGGGCAAAGGTGTTGACGGAATGCTTGCATATCCATAAACTCTTCCAATTTCTTCTACAATGTCAGCTGGAGATGCCAAATCTAAACGATCATCTGGAATTGTGATTGAAAATTCATCCCCCATCTTTTGATAATCCCAACCAAAACGATTGCAAATATCTGACACTTCCTCAACAGAAAGCTCAGTGCCCAACAGTTTATTTATATGCTCAACATCAACAACTACTTTTCTTTGGGCATTTGGCGTGGAGTACTTATCAACGGCATACTCTACGACAGTCTTGTCAGTGCCACACAAAGAAACAATTAGCCTAGTTAAGTACTCCATTGCCTCTTCCGCCAATTCCGGAGTTGGCTCATTTTCAAAACGCTTTGAAGCGTCTGTCAGAACACCGATACGACGTGAAGTCTTTCGAACATTTACTGGATTAAAGTGAGCGGACTCTAGAACGACATCCGTTGTTGCCTCAGTAACCTCAGCTTTAGTTCCACCCTTAACACCAGCGATAGCAAGAGCTCCTGTTTCGTCTGCTATAACCGTATCTGTATTTTGTAATTCAATTTTTTTACCATCAAGTGTTTCGATAGTTTCTCCGGTTTTAGCAAGGCGAACATTAATTTTTAAGGAATCTAGTTTATTTGCATCAAAAACGTGTGTCGGCTGACCAATATCTAAAAGAACATAATTGGTTGCATCAACAAGAGCGTTGATTGAACGCTGTCCAAGAGTCTCCAGACGATCCTTCAGCCACTCTGGGGGGTCTTTTAACTCAATATTCCGTATAGCCCTGCCGATGTATCTGCGAGAAAGTTCAGCATCTTGAACATCAACACTAAGAGTCGTTTCGCTAGGAGAAAAATTTGCTTCTATTTTTTTTTCAGAAAATGGAATGCCAGTGATGATCGCCAGCTCCCTAGCTACACCACGATGCGAAAGACAGTCGTGTGCCCTATTAGGAAGGACGTCTACGTCAATAACGACGTCCTTGCCATTTTCCTCTAGACCTTCTATTTCAAACGAATGAAAAAGTAACGCATCTGCTACTTCTTGTGGCGCCGGGAGCTTGCCATCAAAATATTCTTCTTGTAACCATTTATAGGAAACCTTCATCTTTGCTACTTTTAAATTTGTAAACTTTCAACCTCACCAACTATCAGAATTGATTAACAAACCTCAAATCACCCTGATAAGACAATCGAACATCCGGTATACCGTGCTTGGCCATCATCAACCTGTCGATACCAACACCAAAAGCAAATCCGGCATACTTGTCCGGATCAAGACCGGCATTCTTTAAAACCACAGGATGAACCATACCGGCACCTAGCACTTCGACCCAACGACCTGCGAAAAACATATCTACCTCAACCCCTGGCTCCACAAACGGAAAGTACCCCGGTCGAAGTCTCATCTTCACATCTTCGCCATACATTCTTTTTAAAAACTGCTCTAAAGTCCATTTTAAATGACCGAGAGTAATCTTGCCCTTTTCATCAACAGCCAAACCTTCTACTTGGAAAAAGCTTGACTCATGCGTAGCATCAGTAGCTTCATTTCTAAAAACCCTGCCGTATGAAAACATCCTAAAAGGAATCTCTCCCTTTTCTTTTTTCATCCGCATATATGGCACCTGATGAGCGCTTGTTTGAGTCCGTGGCAACTTACCAGATATCCCATCCAAAAAGAAAGTATCCTGCATATCCCTAGCAGGATGATCTTTTGGAACATTCAATAAATCAAAATTATTTTCTTCTGTCTCTATTTCCGGACCGAAATCAAGCTCAAAACACATATCGTTCAATATGCTGACGACATGTTCTATAGTTTGCGTAATGGGATGTAGATGTCCTTTTTGACTCATACTTAACGTGTTAGTTCGGTGGTTAGAATAACATCCCCATCTCTAATAACCAAGGTATCCCTGCCAAGAATACGGAAATCGACATCATTACCCTGGCTGCTGACATACAGCTCGACTACAGTTTGTTGTGGACGCTTATCAAGCTCTGCCGCATAAACACCACCGCCTTCTACAGCAAAAACTATGACATCGTCCCTTCCTGGATAAAAATCAAAATGTAAAACATTAGACGTTACTTCCAAGAAAGCAAAAGGGTTAACACATTGTTCGTTCTCACAAAAATATGCCGGCAAGAAGTCTCCGCGTGAAAACGACTCTGCATAAAAACGCTTTTCTAGTGAATCATAGGTAACTTGGATTTTTCCAAAGACTCTACGCAAAGTCTGTTCTTCTGAGACGTCATTATCACCAACCGGCTCCACATCTAAATCATCAGAAAGTAAGCTAGTGGTAGCTGTATCTAGTACAAGCAAAGAATCTTCAAATAAAAGAATATACTGATCATATAGAGGATTGGAAACCTGATCAGGCGTACTAGTGCCGACAGAAACAATATCGATAAACTCTGGGACAGCTTCAAAATCAAAAACTTCTGGAACCAAAAACGGATAAACAGATGTTACTCGCCCGGCATGAACTTGAACGTATTTTTCCCAAGATCGATATCCTTCATTTTCTGCTCTGACAAAATAACGACCAGGCCGAATACTCTGAGATAGGTATTCGCGCCTAAAAATACCAGTTGTTTCTTTGAGCTCTCCATCGATGTAAATATTGGTCCCTGGAAGGGACGTGTAAACATATACCCCACCCCTCTCTGTAACTACTATTCTCTGAGCAAAATCAAACCGATAACCCAGCGCGTATAAAATAACCAAAGGAGTTACTAATAGAAAGAGTATGAAAAATAGTACGAAATAAATCCGTCGTTTGGTTTTCGACATCGGCCTCATAGGGCCTTACTATATCACAAAATCACTTTCGTGTTTTTGTTTTAGGAGTTACCCAAAAACCCATATACTTACCTAAAAACAACCTAGTCTGAGCATCAAGACCTGGAAATGCCCCGAAAAAAGTAATTGTGAATGGAATCAATATCCACTGCAAAAACATAAATGCATATCTATGTCGTCCAGCATCTTTTGGCCGAGGTGGCAGAAAAGAAAGAGAAATAATAGCAGATATTACCAAACCAACCATAGCCATAAGCATAATATTTCTTGTAAAAATCGGCAGATTAAAAGCTAAAACAGAAGCCTTAAACTGTGGTGATCCGATAGTAACCGGTAACCATCCCAACAAAAATATCAGTAGCGGATTTGTAGCTAGTGACCAGAAACCTTCGAGCTGAGTGAAAGAGACTCGCATTTTATCCAGCACTGGAATACGTTTGTTCTTAATACAGTTATACAAAACGTACGGCACATTCTCTACTCCCCAACCCCAACGGCGTTGCTGTTTATAAATATTAAGCGCAGTTCGCCAAAATCCAGGAGCCAAATTAGCATCAAGCGATACGGGATAAGACAGTGGCACAACTCTGTAGTCCCCATCATAGGCGACAAAAGCGTTCCAATATATTCGTGAGTCTTCTGAAACCATATTTTTCTGCCAATACCCAATTTCATACAAAGTTTGAAAACTAACAGAGTGAGATGAGAAAGTGGCCAATTTTTCAGGACGTTCCTGCTGAATCATCTGCCAAAACGTACCGCTTGATGCTACAACTCTCGATAGAGATGGAGCTTCCCAGATATTGTTGTTGTACAAAGGCACCGGCTGAAATGATGCCCGATAAGGATTCTCTGTTGTTAAAAAATGCCAAGTTAGGCAACCAAAATATTCTGGATAAACAACTGTGTCTATATCGAAAGCAGATACAATAACATCTCTATAAGAAATTTTTTGTGAATCAAGAATATCTACCCGCACCTTCTCAATAGCATAAGCAATATTTGATCCTTTTCCGGGCATTTCTCCAGGCAAATCAGCAGGGTGTGATGCGATGTAAAACTCTCCAAACGTTGAAGCGTATCGCTCTTTCAATCTCTGTGCTATCGCCAAAGCCTGCTTTCCAGCTCGCTCTTCTGGAGCAAGGACCACATACATTTTTTTACTATCATATGAGGCGCTGGCCAATGCCTTAATTCCCTTTTCGATTACTTCATACTCCTCTTTATAAAAAGGATAAATGATCATATGTTTCAAATGGCCATAAGACAAAGCATCGTCTGAGAGTTTTTTCTGCCAATCAATCTTCATATGATATTTCATCCGCTTCCAGCTTTGACGCAGATGGGCAGACAAATACAAAGTCTTAAATAACCAATAAATATCAAAAGTGATAATAAAAAAGGCCATCCATAATGGCAAAAAATAAGAGAGAACTATTGAACCGATTATCGTGCCCCAAGCCAAGGTGGCTGGAATCATTTCAAGTGTTCGATAAAGCAACCTGTCCCTTCCTTCTAAATCACTAGCCCGACCAATGTGAGGAGGTCTTTTTGCACCCAGTCCATTATTGTTTTCTGAGATCATTATGGCTTTACTTTAGCAAAAAAGGACCAAAAGGAAAGACCGCACACTAACTATCGTTAGTGTGCGGTCTAAGTTGCGTAGTAAATGTGACGAATAATCAAAACTGACAATCCGCCTCATCGACAGCATCTTTGCCTGTGAGAACCTTTCTCTTCTGACCAGGAGGCCATTCTTCGATTTGTCCATTACCTTTTTGCCGGAAAACTATGTATCTCACAGGAAAGTTACTCCATTTCTTGCTTTCCTTGAGCTTTGTCAATTCCCCAGACGGAATCTGCCACAAATCTCGACGATCTATTTGTCGATCTTCACCAACAACACATAGACGCTGTTTATGTTCACTGGCACCGTTTATCTCCCTGGACAGAATTTCATTGGTTCCAGAATCAAGTGCCTCAACATACCAAGTATATGTAGTACTCATTTCACGCCTTCCTTTCTAAGTTGTACACTCTTCTTATAAAGATCCTACGCTCAAGAAAAATTTTTGCAAACCAATGATAAACCCGAAGCCGTAGGCTTCGGGTTTTTACTAACTTCTATATTCTAATTTCCATCTTCTAATTCTGAGCCACCTCTCGGACTTGAACCGAGGACCTTTGCTTTACAAAAGCATTGCTCTACCAACTGAGCTAAGGTGGCTTAAATGATACGATAGAAAACAGAATACCCTACTCCTCCTTTCTGTCAATTCTGGATATCTCTCGAAGATATGGAGAAACATCTTCCTCTGTTCGTTCTCGAGCCAAAGGTTGCCTATTCCCTCGCAAGGTATCAAGCAATGCATCTCTACGCGCAACCGTTTCTCGCACAATATTCTTAGTAGCATCAGTTGAAAAATGATACATACGAACAAGAACAAATCGCTTTATACGCAAAGATACGTTTAAAATAATTATGCTCATTTTAGTAACAACCTTTTGAACATAAGGGTCTGCTCTCCGAAAAACAACCGACAATGTGTGAACACCGAACCTCTCTTCAAAAAACCTAGCAATTATTATTACGACAATAACGACCAATGAGGAAACGAGTACAATTGATGGCGCTTCTGAAAACATAATGTTGATATTGTATCATATATAAAAACGCCTCGAAAATATCGAGGCGTTTTATTATTGACCTAGAATGTTACTCCTTTAGTTTACTGAAAATCTCGCGTAT
>JBGSXG010000045.1:0-13247 GCA_041751485.1 Minisyncoccia bacterium
ATATAGCTTATAAAAAACTGTTTAGTAAAAAGAGGGAGTTACCTCCCTCTAGGATGTGAGCATCCACAACAAAAAGGTCACGCCGCACTGAAATATGTGCGGTTTTTTGTAAGAAAATACCTCCACGTGCTAGCGCGTGGAGGTATTTTGGAAACAGGGGAATAAAAATTACTTTTCGTTCTTCTCTTCCTCAGTTTCTTCAACAGCTTCTGTTGCCGGATCTTCGGGTGCCTCATCTACTATTTTTTCCTCAGGAGCGCTTTCTGCTATGGGCGTAGAAGCTTCTTTTGTTTCTGGTTCAGGAGTGTTTTCTCCTGTATTTTTTATTTCTACATTTTCTGCATCTGCTTCAGCGAGCTCTTCGCCCTTTGTTGAAGTAATGTCGATTCTCCATCCAGTTAGTTTTGCTGCTAGTCGTACATTTTGACCGCCCTTTCCGATTGCTAGTGATTGCTGATCTTCTGATACCTCTACCACAGCAGTTTCTTGTTCTTCATTTAGTTTTACGCTCAATACTTTAGCTGGAGAAAGAGCGTCTTCAATGAATTGGCCAATATGATCTGACCATTCGATAATGTCGATTTTTTCACCACCAAGCTCTGACATAACTGTTGAAACACGAACGCCTCGTCCTCCCACAAGTGCTCCCACTGGATCAATGTGATCATCTTCTGAATAAACAGCAATCTTACTTCGGGCCCCAGCTTCTCTAGCAATGGCTTTTACGTCCACTGCACCAGAAGCGATTTCTGGCACCTCTGCTTCAAAGAGTTTTTCTAGGAAATGAGGATGTGATCGAGAAAGTCGCAAGAAAACACCTCGTGGAGTTTCTTCTACTTTATACAGATATGCGCGGATGCGCTCTCCTTGTTTGTAGCGTTCGCCAGGAATTTGTTCGTTGTACGGCAAAATACCTGTTGCTCGTCCCATATCTACGAAAATATTTCCTCTTTCGATTCGTTGAACTGATCCGGTAATGATTTCTCCTTCTCGTTCACCATATTCTTTATATACAGAAACTTTTTCAGCTTCACGGATTTTTTGGATGATAACTTGTTTGGCAGTTTGGGCAGCGATGCGTCCGTAGTCGTCTTTCATTTCAAGTGGGAAAACAATTTCTTCGCCAAGTTCTGCATCAGCTTTGATGCGCTTTGCATCTTCAAGAAGGATATGATGTTCTGGATTATATAAAACCATTCGCTCTTCCTCAGGAGTTTCTTCGTTGTATTCAGGGGCGTCATCTTCTTCAAAGTAGACTTTAGAGTTGTCTACAACAATCTTGACCTGTAAAAATTCTGCAGTTCCTGTGTCCATGCTAAATTCTGCGCGAACAATTTGTCCTCGCTTTCCGTATTCTTTCTTATATGCAGTTGCAAGCGCACTTTCGATTGCTTCAACTATCTTTTCTTTTGGAATTCCTCGCTCCTCTTCCAATTGGTCGAGAACGGAGTGAATTACTTTTAGGTCCATCATGATAATTTTTCTTATGAATGATAATGAATTTGAAAAATATCACCCGGTTAATTTGATTCTGGAAGAATCAAGACATATGCGGAGCATATGATAATTAACTCGGGTAGCATTCTTTCTCTGGTTATATCGGGCCCTTACCCCAGTTGCATAGCTTGTGCGGATAACATAACACTCTCCTTACCCGATATTGCGCTCAATCCGCTCCGCGTCTTGTCTGCCTCTTCTGAGGCAGGCGCAATCGGGTTAAGAAATTTATAGTCGTTACTCTCCTTAAATTTCCAAAAAAATAAGCCCGCCGGCGGCGAACTCTGTAAACAATCTATAACTTGCTAAGTATACCGCAGGTTAGGTAGATGTAAACCTTTGCTGTAAACAGTAGCTTGGTCGTGAGATGGGAAGTAGCGGAGGCATTAATTCTGAATTTTGAGTTTCGAATCTTGCTCTTAAGAGCCTCGACCATTGTGGGGAGGGGAGTCAATGTTGAATTGTTAAATTAATAATTCGAAATTGCTACACAGTGTATGCAATGTGGTGCTTGTTATTTCTTTTATTGGTACAATAAAGAGTAATGCACATTGAAGAATCACAGCTTCAAGAATTTATTCTAGACTCTGGTCTAATCACCAAGAAAGATTTTGAGTTAGCACAAAAGAAATCTGAAAAAGATAATGTAAGTATCGGTGAAATTTTGGTTAGCGACGGTAAGATTTCTGAAGACGATCTTAGAAAGATTCAAGCTTATATCCTAGGTATTCCGTTTGTAAACTTGAAAAACCAAAAGATGGACTTTGAGGTTCTTTCTCTCATTCCAGAACCAATTGCCCGAAGTCATAATATTGTTGGTTTTAGAAAAGATGGGAATGCTCTAGAGGTGGCCATGCTCGATACGGATGACTTGACCGCTATCGATTTTGTTAAGAAAAAAGTGGGCTTGAAAATCTTGCCACGACTAACAGACAATGAGTCTATTAAGCACGCTTTATTGCAATACCAGAAAAGTCTAAAGGCAGAATTTGGTGATTTGATCCAAAAAGAGGCTGGAGCCATCAAGACAGTCACGGACGGTGGCGAGGAAATGTCTGAAAAGGATCTTAAAAAGATGGCAGAAGATATACCGGTTGTCCGTATTGTCGATACGTTGTTGAAACACGCCATTATTCAAAACGCTTCTGATATCCACATTGAGCCAATGGAGCTGCAGGTGGTAGTTCGGTATCGTATTGACGGTATCTTGCGTGATGCCATGACTTTGCCGAAGAATGCATCAGAGAGTATCGTGGCCCGTATTAAGGTTCTTTCTAGCTTAAAACTTGATGAGAAGCGACTTCCACAAGACGGACGTTTCAAGATTGAGTTGAATGGTGAAAAGGTTTCTTTCCGTGTTTCTAGTTTACCAACCTATTATGGTGAAAAGGTGGTGATGCGTCTGCTTCGAGAAAATGTTTCCGGCTTTACCCTTGAGGCCCTTGGTTTCCATGGCGATGCTTTGGAGCGAATTCAAAAAGCTACCAAATCAACTACCGGCATGATTCTGACTACTGGTCCGACTGGTTCTGGAAAGACGACGACGCTTTATACGGTGTTGGATATTTTAAATACCCCAGATGTAAACATCTCTACTGTGGAAGATCCGATTGAATATCAAATGAAGCGAGTTAATCAAACACAAGTAAAGCCCGATATTGGATTTACTTTCTCTAAAGGTTTGCGCGCTTTGGTTCGACAAGACCCTGACATTATTATGGTTGGAGAAATCCGAGATGCAGAGACAGCCAGCTTGGCTATTAACGCCGCCCTTACCGGACACTTAGTGCTCTCAACTCTACACACCAACTCGGCAGCAGGTGCTGTGCCACGCCTTATGGATATGGGCGCCCAGCCGTTTTTATTGGTATCAACTTTGAATATCTCGATCGCACAACGTCTGGTACGTCGTCTTGGTGATAATAAAGAAAAGTATTTTTTGAAGAAAGCTGAGATTGATAAACTGGCCGAGCAAGCTGACCTTGATGTTGTTCTTGACGCTTTGAAAGAAGAGAAAATTATTGATTCCAAGATTACGTCATGGGAGAAAATACCGTTTTATAAACCAAGAACAGTGACTGAAAAGGACGACGGATACGCTGGGCGATTAGTTATTCATGAAGTGTTATCGATATCGCCAACCATTCGAGACTTGGTTATGAAAAATTCAACCGCTGCTGACATAGAAAAGCAGGCTCGATCAGAAGGAATGTTGACCATGGTTGAAGACGGAATATTCAAAGCAGTTCAAGGGTCCACCACTATCGAAGAAGTTCTGCGTGTGGTCTCTGAGTAATGTGTAATAATTAGAGAAAAGAAAAAAGATTTTATATTTTATTTTTTAGATTTTTAACATGCCATTATTTTCATACAAAGGATTAACAGAAAAAGGAGAAGCCGACGAGGGAAAGTTGGAGGCACAGACAAGAGAAGAAGTTGTTTCGATGCTGGAAGGCAAGAATGAGCAGGTTGTTTTTGTTGAAGAGATTGAACGAAAGGCTTACATTTCTGGCATCATCGGATATGCTGATCAATTTTTGGGTAAGGTAAAAGAGCAAGAGAAAATTATTTTAGCTCGTAACCTAGGCTCTATGATTGATGCAGGACTTGCTTTGTCTCGCGCCTTATCTGTTTTGGAGCGACAAACTCGTAATAAGAAACTAAAAAAAGTTTTGCAGTCTGTTCAAGAAAAAATTAGTGCCGGAAGCAGTTTTCACGAAGCGCTTGAAAATCATCCCAAAGAATTCTCTAAGCTTTTTGTTTCGATGGTCGCAGCCGGCGAGGAGTCGGGAAATCTCTCTGAGTCATTAAAAAACGTTTCAGAACAGATGGAGAAAACCAATGCTATAAAAAAGAAGGTTAAAGGGGCCATGATGTATCCGGCGGTTATTTTAGGCATCATGACCATCATCGGAATTATTATGTTGATTTATGTGGTCCCCACTCTGACCGCCACATTTACTGAGTTAGAGATTGATTTACCTCTTTCAACTCGTTTTGTTATTGGGCTATCTGATTTCTTGAGAGAGCAAGCCTTGCTTGCTGTATTGATTCTGCTGGTGTCAGCTGGTGGCTTGGTGTATTTCTTTAAAACAAAGATTGGTAAACGAATTCTCGATTGGACATTCTTGCACATCCCGGTTGTTGGGGGTATTACAAAAGGGGTAAACTCAGCTCGAACTGCTAGAACTCTTTCGTCACTACTTTCTGCTGGTGTTGAATATGTTGAAGCGGTTTCTATTACTGAAAATGTTTTGCAAAATTCGTATTATAAAGCCGTTATAAAAGAAGCTGGAGAAAAGGTTGAAAAGGGAGAGCCGATTTCAAAGATACTTTTGCAGTATGAAAAGTTGTATCCAGTTTTTGTTGGCGAGATGGCTAGTGTTGGAGAAGAAACCGGAAACATCGCCAAGATGTTTGCTGGTGTGGCAGATTTTTATGAAAATGAAGTTGAGCAAAAGACTAAAGATATGTCGACACTGATTGAGCCGTTTTTGATGGTTATCATTGGTGCCGCGGTAGGATTCTTTGCTATCTCTATGCTTACACCGACATATTCTTTGGTCAACGCCATCTAATAAATATGGTTTTTAAAAAACATACAGACAACGGGTTTACCCTGATTGAAATACTTGTAGTTATTTCTATATTTTTTATTTTTTTAGCTCTTCTTATTACACCTTTCATTTTACTGAATCGAGAGCAGGCTTTAACAGGCAGTACCCTTATCGTTAAGTCTGCTTTGTCAGAGGCACGCTCCAAAACTATTTCTTCGGAGAATGATACTCGGTACGGGGTGCACTTTGAAGAAGGAGAGAACGTTATTGTTTTGTTTAGAGGACCTAGTTACTCATCTGGTGATCCAGACAATGTGAACGTTCCGCTGCATGCATATATTCGTATTGACTCAGTAGATCTTGCGGGTAGCGCCTCTAGTGTTTTATTCAATCGTCTTTCTGGCGCCACAGCGCAAGCAGGAGAGATTATCTTAGTTGAAGGTACGGGAGATGATGCAAAATACAAGACCATTACTATTTTTTCAACTGGCGTTGTAGAATAACTATATGATGAAAAGAACGGATCAAGGACTCAGCTTAGTTGAACTACTTGTCGGCGCATCTATTCTCTCTATTTTCATAGTATCCCTAGTGGTTGTTTTTCAAAATCTTTTAGTCCGATCGTTCAATTCTGTTGAGCGTGTTCAGGCAAGTTATCTTTTAGAAGAGGGTATTGAGGCGGTAAAAGCTTTGCGCGATGAAAACTGGGATGAAAACATTGACGGTCTAACTTTTGGTGATACTTATTATCTTGATTATGTGTCTGGTCTTTGGATACCGGTCTCTTCTCAGCCAGAATTTATTGACGGTGTCTTTGATCGTTCTTTTATTCTTGAAGCCGTTGAGCGTGATGGTAATGATGTGATTACAGATTCGGGAACAGTGGACCCAAATACAGTTAAAGTCAGTGTTTTTGTTTCGTGGGCGCAGGGTACGGCCACAACTACCCGTACTTTGGAAACTTATATAACAAATTTTCATGAATAAAAACGGTGGATACACGTTGATAGAAACAGTTATATATACCAGTATTTTGGCGCTACTTTTAATGGTTGTGGCCAATACTCTTATTGTCGTCGTTACGATATATCGTGAGTTTGATATGCGTCGAGATGTGCAAGACTCAGCTATTACATCATTGGAAAGGATGACGAAAGAGATTCGCAATGCTCAAAGTGTTAGTACTTCTGGAAGCGCTTTTAATACTAATCCGAGCACGCTTGTCGTCAGTGCTCTCGATGGAAGCACTCCTGTCGTCAGGGAGTTCGCCATAGTAGACGGAGTTTTGAGACTATATGAAGATGGTGTCGATCAGGGCCCGCTTTCAAGTACAGATGTAGAGATTACAAACTTTGTTGTGCGTTTTAGTGACACTGAGCATTCTGAGCTTGTGAAAATTGAAATGACCATCCAAGGTAGTGATGGAGAATATCAGCGAAATTTTTATAATTCGACTATCCTAAGGGGATCTTATAATGACTAAATATATATCTAAGCTGAATAAAGCAGATGCGGGACAAGTGATGATCGTGGTGGCGATTATTTTTGTTGCCATTGCTTCTACAGTCGTTTTCAGTATTACATCTCCAGTGGTTGCGCAGATAAAAAATGCTAACAGGACAGATATTTCTAAACAAAGCTATTTTTTGGCAGAAGCTGGGGTTGAAGATGTGATGTATAGGTTAAAGAATAATATGGAAGTCTCCTCGTCAGAGACTTTGTCGCTCAACGGGGAAACTGTGGAGACAACAGTTTCTGATACTCTTGATGGTAAAACGATTACTTCAGAGGCCGATGTCGGAAATCTGGTCCGCAAGGTTCAGACTAGAGTTATTCTCGGTACGGGTGTGTCATTTAGTTATGCAATACAGGCTGGTACGGGAGGTTTTGATATTAGCGGTGGCTCTAGTGTTAGTGGGAATGTCTATGCAAATGGCTCTATCATTGGACACAGTGGGGTGACAATAGACGGTAACGCTACTGCTGCAAATGGCTCTGCTCTTATAGTTGCCTATCAGAATGAAACACCTTCAACACCAACTCATAATGTAATTTTTGGCAATACAAATAGTACACAAGATTTTGCGCAAAGCTTCGAGGTTACACAAGACGCCCCTTTTAATAAAATTAGTGTATACCTTAGGCGCACATCATCTAATCCTGGGAATCTGACAGTTCGTCTTGTTGAAGATAATTCAGGACAGCCAAGTAACACAACGCTTGATTCAGCTACACTTAGCTCAGGATCAGTGACAACCTTATACGGATGGGTTGACGTTGTTTTTGGATCTTACGTGCCACTTGAAGCCGGTGAGACATACTGGATTGTGTTCGATGACAGCAGTTCTCATGCAAGCCGGTATTATACTATCGGAGCAAACACCGCTGTGGCAGATCAGGGTGCAAAGATCGGACAGTATAACGGTAGCTGGAATAATACATCACCGAGTGGTCTAGATGCCTATATGCGAATTGATATTGGAGGGATTACTGGAAAGATTGAGGGAAATGGGGGCTCACAGTGGTGGCAACCACTTAACGTGACGGGTGATAGTTGGGCATCTGAAATTAATTACACTAACACGTCGGGTACGAACTATTGTCAGACTGGTAACGGTAACGCTGGCGGTGTGCCGTACTGTGACACATCAAGAGCAGATCCTCCCGCACAAAACTTTCCTATTTCTGATGCAAATATCGATGCTTGGAAGCTAGAGGCAGAAAGTGGCGGAGTTCATAGCGGTAATCTTAATGTTAATTGGGAGGGTGACACTATCGGTCCAATTAAAATTGATGGAGATCTGACGGTAAATGGTGGAGGGACTCTGACTCTAACAGGCACTGTCTGGGTGACGGGTGATATCAATGTTTCTGGTGGTGGCCGCATGGTCCTGCATAGCTCGTACGGTGCAAGTAGCGGTATCATTCTTGCTGATGGAGAAGTAAGCATTACGGGCAACGGTCAATTTGCAGGTTCTGGGCAAGCTGGAAGCTATCCTCTTCTTATTACAACAAACAATGGGGAAGACGCTTTATATATAAGCGGAGGATCTGGAGCTGTTGTTCTTATTGCGCAAAATGGAACACTTACAATGAACGGTGGTACTAGCGCTCGGGCAATGTCTGCACAGCAGATAAATATCTCTGGTGGTGGACAAATCAATTACGACAGTGGTCTTGTAGACATTACACTTTCCTCAAGCCCGTCTGGCGGATGGAACATTCAATCTTGGGATGAGGTTGAATAGGTTCTGTTTCTTTAGGAGAGCGCATTTAAGCTTTGCTGAAATGCTCTCTACGCGTATGCTATAATTTTTTGTATGACACAGAAAAAGATTATTGTTGCTAATTGGAAAATGAATCCAGAAAGTGTTGCTGAGGCAAAAAAACTTTTTATTACAGTTAAACGCTCTGCTAAAAAATACAGAAAGTCGTCCATTGTTATCTGTCCTCCATCTTTATATATACAAACTCTTTTGAGTTTTCCTCGTGGAGGAGTTTCGGTTGGGGCTCAAAATGTTTTCTGGGAGCCAAAGGGCTCTTTCACAGGGGAGATATCTGCCGTGCAGTTGGCTAAAGAAAGAGTAGATTATTGTATCGTTGGGCATTCTGAGCGAAGAGAGCTTGGTGAGACTGACGAGCAGGTTAATAAGAAAATTTTGGCCCTGTTGAAAGTAGGCATTACTCCAATCTTGTGTATTGGAGAGAAGGAGCGCGATCACGATGCTTTTTATTTGGCTCATATTAAAGACCAAATAAAAGAAGCCTTGTCGGGCGTTAAGCAGAAAGATCTTTCAAATATATTGATTGCCTATGAGCCGATTTGGGCCATTGGCAGTAAAGCAAAAGGAGCAATCCAGCCAGAAGAATTGCATCAGATGACCATTTATATTCGAAAAGTTTTGTCTGATTTATATTCGCAACGCACTGCTTTCAATGTTCCAATTTTATATGGCGGTTCGGTTGATCAATCAAATGCAGAGGACATTATGAAGAGAGGAGAAGTTCAAGGATTGCTTATTGGTCGAGCAAGTTTAGATGCTCACGTATTTACCGACATAATTACTATTGTTAACAGTGTTTCATAATGAAGACGCTCAATAGATTACAAGACCTTCGTGGCAAGACAGTTTTTGTACGGGTTGATTTTAATGTTCCCGTCGAGAATGGAATCATCCTTGATGATTTTAGAATAAAAAAGATTTTACCGACTATTGATTTTCTGAGACAAAAGGGTGCGAGTGTTGTTTTGGCTAGTCACTTTGAAAATACTAAAGATGATTCTTTAAAAGTAGTTTGGAGGTACTTGCAGACATTTTTCCCAGTGAAATTTGCGGAGGACATCCAGAGTCAGCGTACTCGAGAAATTATTGATTCTTTAGAAGACACCGAGGTTGTTTTGTTAGAGAATTTACGCAAATGGAAAGGAGAAAAAGCTAATGATCCAAAGTTTGCAGAGCACTTAGCGTCTTTGGCAGATATTTATGTTAACGAAGCATTTTCTGCTTCGCATAGAGAGCACGCGTCTATTGTTGGAGTGTCTAAACATATTCCGGCATATGCTGGTTTGGTTTTTGCTTCAGAGGTTGCTTACTTGCAAAACGTCTTTAATCCTGAGAAACCTTTTGTATTTATTTTAGGTGGGGCAAAGTTCTCGACCAAACTTCCATTGCTCAAGAAGTTTTTGGCAAAAGCTGATCATGTGATTGTGGCAGGCGCTCTGATGAATACATTTTTTGCACATAAAGGATTCGATATGGCAGATTCACTTGTAGAAGAGGGGGATTTTGAGATAGGGGCTTTGTTAGAGAACAAGCATTTGTATTTACCTAGTGATGTTATTGTTCAGACAAAGGACGGCCATTCTGAAACCAAGACGCCAGACGCGCTTTCATCGGGAGATATTATTATGGACGTTGGTCCACAGACAGTTGAGGATCTGCAAAGATATGTTACCGAAGCTAAATTTATTGTATGGAATGGTCCACTTGGTAATTATGAAAAGGGATATGCTGAGGGCACTAAAGAATTAGCTCATCGTATTGCACAGAGTGGAAAAGATTCTATCATTGGTGGAGGAGATACTATCTCAGTTGTATCGAAGCTTTCGCTGCTTGAAAAATTTACTTTTGTTTCTACTGGAGGTGGCGCTATGCTTGATTTTTTATCGAGCGAAACTCTTCCGGGCATAAAGGCTCTTGACTAGTAAGCAATCTTCGAGGAAACTATAACGCAGAAACGTAGAACTCTTACAGGAAAGGTTTGTGTGTATGGGAGAACTTAAAATTGAAGACGTTTTCTTTTTTCTTGCGGTCGGCTTTCTCGTAGCCGTGCTACTCATGTGTTTAAATGCAAAACCGAATCGGCCCAGTCGAGCCCCATCTGACGTCCGGGAGCTAGTACCAGCACCCACCAATCCAATCCAACCCGCAGGCCCCAGGCCTGCGGTTTTTTGTGGATAGCAAATACTACTATTAATAGGAGTATTTGCTACTATAGATAGTAGTATGGTACGAGTATCATCAAAGCGTTTGAATAAAAAAGAGGAGGATATTTTGTATAAGAGGCTTGTGGGCACTTTGTGGTCTGCTCGATCAAAGCAAAAATTCCACAATGTCCTCTCTGATTTGTTGACTGATTCTGAGGAAATAGTTTTGGCTAAAAGAGTGTCAATAATATTTTTACTCGAACAGGGTTTTTCTGGTTATAAAATACACAAGATTTTAAATGTCAGTCAAAATACAGTTTCCTATATTTCGGATAGATGTGATCGTGGGTCATATAAAGAACTACAGTCTATGTTCTCTAGGAAAAAGGAAAAAGAAGACATGTGGGCTTTTATTGAAATTCTTGTTCGTGGAGGCATGCCGGAATACGGTAAGGGGCGTTGGAAGTCTTTGAACAGATAATTACTACTATTAATAGTAGTAATTTAAAGGTGGGATTTTATTTTTTGGGCAATTTGCTCGGCTTGACCATCAGCGTATTTTTTAGTTGGCCAGAAGTTTGCCAAATTGTCTCCTTTCATGCGTGGTATTAAGTGAATATGGAAGTGTGGCACATCAACACCTACAACCGAGATAGCCACAAAGTCAGCATTCATCGCCTTTTGTAGCACAGGCATCAACTCTTTTGTTTTTATAAAACTATGTGCTAGCAATTCGTCCGGCACATCTGTCATCCATTCATATTGCTCTTTGCAAATCAGTAAGGTGTGGCCATCTGCGACAGGGTTGATGTCCAAAAAAGCCAGGACTAATTCGTCCTCATAGACAATGTCTGCAGGTATTTCTCGTTTTACAATCTTACTAAAAATAGATTCCTGTTTCATATGTTTAAAATGGTATCATACATTCATATGGAATATGAATTGCGCCAGAAAAACGATCAGACTCTGACCTCTTTCGAGCCTTTGTTGCAAGAACTGTTGGCTAACCGAGGTATATCAAGCATGAAAGATGCCGAAGACTTTCTTGAGCCAAATTACAACGAAGGAACACACGACCCTTTTTTGATGAAAGATATGGATAAGGCTGTTGAGCGTTTTTTGCAGGCCATAGATGCCGGAGAGAAAATAGTTGTTTACAGCGACTTTGATGCCGACGGTATTCCGGGTGGGGCACTTTTTTATGATTTTCTAAAAAAAATTGGTTACACAAACTTTATCAACTATATCCCACATCGAAACGACGAAGGGTACGGGTTTCACTTGGAGGCTATAGAAGATTTTGCTAAAGATGGGACTAATTTAATTATCACTATTGATGTTGGAATTGTTGCTTATGAAGAAGTGGCTCAGGCAAAAAAGCTCGGTATGGATGTAATAGTGACAGACCATCATGAACCAAATGGTCACAAGCTAGATGCTGTGGCCGTGCTTGATCCAAAACAACCAAATTGTGAATACCCGTTTAAAGAATTATGTGGTGCTGGAGTTGCTTATAAGTTTATCCAAGCAATTCTTTCAAAAAGAGATTTTGGTCTAAAGCCCGGTATGGAAAAGTGGTGGCTTGATCTTGTGGGCATTGCCACTTTGTCTGACATGGTTCCTCTCGTAGGGGAGAATAGAGTATTTGCTTATTATGGTCTTCACGTGCTTCGTAAAAGTCCTAGACCTGGAATTGTTCAGGCTACTAAAGCTTTAAAAATTTCTCAGCGTCATATGAATGAAGACGATATTGGTTTTCTAATAACTCCACGAATCAACGCCGCATCTAGAATGGGCCACCCAGATGATGCTTTTGCACTACTTACTGCAGAGGATGAGCCTACTGCAGGTGCTGCTATGGCACATCTAACAAAGATAAATGATGAAAGAAAAGGATGGGTTGCTTCTATTGTTCGAGATGTAAAAAAGAAACTTTCAAAAAAAGAAAACTTAGGAAGTGTAATTGTTTCGGGCGATCCTCGATGGAAACCGTCTGTTCTTGGTTTGGTGGCCAATAGTTTAATGGAAGAATACAGTAGGCCAGTTTTTATCTGGGGCAGAGAAAATGGTGGAGTCCTGAAGGGTTCCGGCAGAAGTAACGATGTTAGTCTTATTGAGATAATGAATGAGATGTCTGATTTCTTTGTGCATTTTGGTGGACACACAAAAGCAGCTGGCTTTGCTGTTGATGAAGAACATATACATACGCTCGAAGAGAATTTATGCATGGCTTATGATTCGGTGCGTAATGATAGTAGTGTCCGAGAACCAGTTTGGATTGATGCAGAGATTACTCCTGCCGATTTGACTCCTAAGCTATTTCGAGATGTTATGCGCCTAGCTCCTTTTGGTGTTGGAAATCCAAAACCTTTATTTAAAATACGAGATGTTGTCCCTACGCAAGTTCGTTGTTTTGGTAAACAAAAAAATCATCTAGAAATTACTTTTGGACGGATGAAAGCTATTGGTTTTTTTATGACAGAAGAGAGCTTTGGCGTGAGGCCAGAGGTTGGCAAGCCCGTATCGTTATTGGCACATCTGGAAGATTCTTATTTTGCAGGACGTTCAGAAAGGAGGCTTCGAATTGTTGATGTTGTTGCTTAAACTTTTGGTATACTAAAAACGTGTCAGAAGATCCTATTACAATTTTCACAGATGGAGCAAGTAAAGGAAACCCTGGCCCCGGTGGCTGGGGTTCTGTTGTATCTTTTAATGATGAGGTTTTTGAATTGGGTGGAGCTAGAAAGAAGACGACCAATAATGAA
>JBGSXG010000046.1:0-2925 GCA_041751485.1 Minisyncoccia bacterium
TCTATATTATTCAGCGTATCAATAACGTCATCAAAACCTTTCCATGGTACAAGACGTCCAGCAGAAACAACAACGCGTACTCCATCAGGAATACTAAGATTCTTTCTTGCTTGCTCTTTTGACAGCACAATTGGCACCAGATCGATGCCGTTGTAAATAGTAACAACAGTGTGCCACCTAGACTCTGGCAACCAACCGGAAACCAATGTACCGAAGTACGCGCTTGGAGTAATAACTCGCTCAGCCCAACGAACTACTCTACACTGAATGAAGCGCATCATCTCGACTCGAAACCCATAACGAGTATCTTGAAACTTATCAACATCGTCCGAAACACCGAAACGCTGTCTAGATTGCTCCCAAGCATAATCTCCCGCAACCCTAATCCAAAACTTTTTTCGTAAAACAAAAGAGGTAATGCAAGCAGGCAATCCGACACTAAGAGGATCTTGAGAATAAATGTGTGTTACGCCATAAGAATTTCTAAACAAAAGAAACATGTAAAAAATATGTCGAACTATTTTAGGATATGACCTAACAGAATCAAAACTAACCACTTTTACCGAAACATTCCTCTTTGGAAGCTCGTCATTCAAAAGCTTTGAGTATGTGGCCGGCCCACCTACTGAAGGCGGGTATATACCAGTAGCAACAAGAAGACTAATGTCCTTATTCATTCCTATTATACTACCTTAAAAACAGCACTTTTCATCTGTACAGCAATTGTGTCCCAGTTGTATTTATCTGTAACTAAAATCTTAGCGTTCCTGACAATTTCTTCCCTAGCCTGCGGTGTATCTAACAAAAACCAAACTTTCTCAGCGATACTTTTTGGATTATAAACATCACAAAAAAGTCCAGTCTGACCATCCTGCAAAAAATCTACAATTCCACCAACTGGAGTTGCGATGACGGGAATTTCGGCAGCCATAGCTTCAACAAATGAATTCCCAAATCCTTCAGAAATTGATGGCCTAATAAATACATCTGATACGTGCAGATAAGAAACAATATCTTCATGCGGTAACTCGCCCAAAAACATAACCCTCTCGCTTACCCCATCTTGACGGGCTCCACTCTCAAGCTCTCCTCTCAGCGGACCGTCTCCAAGCACAAGTAAAGAAACATTATTAGGAAGATGCTGGAGAGAACTAATTATATCTCCGACAGCATTCTTTTTGACGAGTCGTGAGGTAGTAATCAAAAAAATATCTTCTGGATTTTTTTTCAATGTTTTCTTCAAATTTTCAATCTTCGCAACATACCTGAAAGAAAACTTCGCAACATCAACTCCGTTCGGGATAACCACAACAGGAGCATCTGGGCGAACAGCCTTAGCAAACTCAGCTAAATATTGAGAGATTGCCTGAATAATAGTAGCTCTAATAAATATTTTTTTTATTGCAAACCAAACAAATTGGAATCGTGCACGCAAAGCTTCTATAGAGTCCCCTTCTTGCAAAGTCAGCACAAAAGGCAAACGAGGATGTCTGTAAGAAAACAAAAGACCTGCCATTCCAGCGTAACTTGCCATAATTGACCAGAAGGCATTATAGTGATGTTCGCGATGCAGATGACTGGCCATAAAAAAAGCACGTATTGGGAAAATAATTTTTCCAAGTCTGCCAGTACCCATTCTGTAAACAGTAACTTGGTCTATCTGTTCTTTAGCAAGCTGTTTTCCGTCAAGATTAACCGTGATTATATCAAAATGATATTCTGGCAAGCGTTTAATAATTTCTCGGACAGCAATTTCTGCTCCTCCAATAAAAGGCACATATGTTGTTGCAAATATAAGTATTCGTTTTTCCATATAACCAACTACTCAATAATTTCTATATCGTCTGCAGAAAGATCCTTTTTATTTTTCTGACGCGGAATAGCCAACAGTGAGCCCGCGGCTACAACCATAATACCAAGTAATCCAGCAATCCATAACCACACAGAAGGCCCCTCTTCAGAAGTGCTGCGTCCAGCAGAAGCAATTAGATTTTCATCTTGTTTTTCTTCTGTCGAAGTCTCTGGTTCTTTTTCTTCCTGAACTATAACTTTTTTATTAGATGAGACCGCCCTCTGATAAAAAGAATCTGGCACTTGCTCTATAAGGCCCGAGTATTCTGAGACCACCCTGTCATTGGAATCTTTCAAAGCAATAGAGGAAAGATCCTCAAAGGAGATTGAGTCAGACGAAATGCCCATCGTTGAATTTGGAGCCAAATAACTTCTCGAAGGAAAAACAAACCACTCTGCTCCGTAACCTAGTCGCCAACCAGAAATATTAGTACGCACGGAAGTTTGGTTTTCAATCTCTACGTATCCTTCCGGCCCAGGTATTCTGTCGCTTATAATTATATCAGCGTCTACAACCTTTATGGTCATCATATCGTCCTGCTTCTCTCCATAGCGTTCCGCTATTAAAGAAACAACGTAAGATCCTGGCTGACTATACGTGTGTACAATAACTGCTCCTCGTCCGGTCGATCCATCTCCAAAATTCCACCTAAAAGAAGGTTTATGCGTTTGTTCAGAGGCACCAGGATATCCTTCAAACACAATCGGCATTCCAACCACTGCCTCCGTCGACGGCAGGCTAATATTGGCGATGACATCAATGTCGGGACGATTCGAAAAAGATGCGCCGTCTTGCTCATCTTTAGTGGTATCAGAATCTTCTTGATCTGAATCGTCTTTCTGAGTGTCGTCATCTTTATCCCCACTAGACACATTGCCTATAGTTATATCGTCTTTTATCTCTTGATAAGTGGCCTGTCCAATACCAGTAACATTAACAATATCTGCTGTTGAAGAGAACAGTCCGTTCGACTCTCGATGGTCAATAATAGCCTGAGCTTTTGCCGGACCAATTCCAGACAAACTATCCAGCTCACTTATTCCAGCAGTATTTATATTGACCAAAGCAAACAC
>JBGSXG010000047.1:0-4535 GCA_041751485.1 Minisyncoccia bacterium
TCGGACGGTTTATTCTAGATGGCATTCCACCAGCACCCAGAGGCGTTCCACAAGTTGAAGTCAGCTTTGATATTGATGCAAACGGTATTCTAAATGTAAAAGCGGTTGATAAAGCATCTGGAAAGGAGCAGTCAGTGAAAATCGAAGCCAGCTCAGGACTATCAGATGAGGAGATTAAAAAGATGCAAGAAGATGCAGAAAAGCATTCAGAAGAAGACAAGAAAAAGAAAGAACTTGTTGAGGCAAAAAATATTGCTGAACAAATCACATACACCGCAGAGAAAGCTTTGAAAGACGCAGGCGATAAAGTTCCAGAAGATGTTAAGAAAGTTGTAACAGAAAATATTGAAGCTCTTAAGAAATCAAAAGAGGGGACTGACTTGGAACAGATCAAGAAGGACACAGAAGCTCTTTCTACTGAAATGCAAAAAATCGGACAGTATATGGCAGATGCTCAGAAAAAAGAAGGTGAGCAAAAGCAGGACCAAGGAAACGCCGATGGTAATGTGCAAGATGCTGAAATTATAGACGAGGATAAAAAAGATGAAGATAAGTAAAAAAATCAAAGTTCAAAGTGCAAAAGAACAATTCAAAACTTCAAAGTCTAAATAAAAGAACTTATAGCTTTAGTTTAAAGATTATCGAGCTTACTAATGTATTACCAAACAAAAGGAGTTCGTGGGTTATCGGTGATCAGCTCTTGCGATCTGCAACTTCAGTTGGGGCAAATGTTGTAGAGGCGCGAGCTTCGTCTTCAAGAAGAGAGTTTAAAAAATTCTTTGAAATTGCCCTAAAAAGTAGCAATGAATCAGTGTACTGGCTTAACTTGCTAAAAGATGCAAAGCTGGCCCCAGTTTCCAAAGTCACACCTATCATTGCAGAAGCTGAAGAATTGGGTAGAATCCTTGGAAAGAGTGTTATTACTCTTAAAGCAAAGATGTAACTTTTGTACTTCAGTTTTTAATTTTACATTTCAATTTTAACTTTTGCATTTTAAACTCTAAATTATCGACATGTCCAAGGATTATTATTCAGTTTTAGGAATCAACAAAACAGCTTCAAAAGACGAGGTTAAAAAAGCCTTTAGAAAATTGGCGCACAAATATCATCCAGACAAAAAAGACGGGGACGAGAAGAAGTTCAAAGAAGTCAACGAGGCTTATTCTGTACTATCTGATGAGAAAAAACGTCAAGAATACGACACTTACGGTAGGACATTTCAGGGCGGAGCTGGGCAAGGCTTCAATGCTGGAGGTTTTGATTTCTCTGGTTTTCAGCAAGGTGGAAATGTAGAGTTCGACCTTAATGATATCTTTGAGGGGTTCTTTGGCGGAGGCTTTGGCAGACGTGTACGTCGCGGACGAGATATTTCAATCGATACTGAACTAACTTTTGAAGAGTCCGTATTTGGAGTAGAGAGAAAAATTTTATTAAACAAACAAACTAGCGATAAACCAGAAGAAATTAGAGTAAAGATTCCTGCTGGTATTAGCGACGGGCAGATGATTCGCCTAACAGGGAAAGGTGAGAATATTCCAGACGGCGTGTCTGGTGATCTTTACGTCAAAGTTCACGTTAAACCACATCCTGTATTTCGAAAAGAAGGCTACAACCTAGTGATGACACTGAAGATTAAGCTATCAGACGCACTTCTTGGTGCAGTTTATCCCATTCAAACACTCGACGGAAAGATAGATGTCAAAATACCAACTACGGTTAAGTTTGGCGACGTCCTACGAGTGCGGGACAAAGGTGTACCTGCCGGGGCTGACAGGCGCGGTGACATATTGATACAGGTTCACATAGAGTTACCCAAAAAACTTTCTCGCAAGCAAAAGAAACTAGTTGATGAGCTAAAGCAGGAGGGTCTTTAGGAGATGGTCAGTGGAAAACTATTTCACTAAGATATAGTAAACTTATATCTGCATATGAACTTTTTTGCAGACAGCATTACATTCATAACAGAACTATCAACAGATACACTTCTGATATTTTTTCTTATTGTCGGTATGAGTATTGCTACACTATATTTGGGCAAGCACTGGACTGTAGCTTTGATCGTATCGCTATTTATTGCTAGATTCCTTTTCTCTCGAATCCCATTTGATCTACCTTTAAACAACGGTTGGTATGTCTTTGGAACAATTCTAATAATCGCATTACTTGTTTCTACTACTCTGCGTAGATTTATTACAAGCGACTTTCCTTATAAAAGAAGTAAGAAGTATACTCAGTCTATTCTCCTTGGTCTTACTGCGACTGTTACTTTACTAGCAACCGGACTAACAGAGGCTTACGCCTTTTCTCCATTTATTTCTAGATGGTTCACAGGAGACTTTCTATTTTGGTCTTCTTTAGTGCCGTTTGCAGTGCTGTTTTTGTTTATTAGAAAATGAAAGAGCTTCTAGCTTTTTGCTGTTAGCTTTCAAGTCCCCCGAAGCGCAAGCGCTTCGGGAGTTCTGCTAATTCTTGTCATTCTTACTTTTTGTTCATTTTTGTCACTACGCCCCACTCTTGCCATCATCAAATTCCAGAGTATAATCATTTTTGGACCTGCACACCTGTTTTTTGGCTGCTCCGTTTAACGCCTTGTTTGGAAAGGGGTTTACCCATGGACGGATTTAAGACCAGACCCGGAGTGCTTGCGGTACGTGACGCATTGAGGCACATGGAGGAGGATGAGGATGATCCTTACGGGGTCTTCAAGGGTGGTCAGACACACGAGGAACACGTGGTGGACCTAAGGGTTGCCAGAATCCTCTTCGTGCGCCTGGCAAATGCGCAAAAACGTCGTCGGCAATACAAACGCCGAACACACTAGTCAAGACCGTGCAGGTCCTACGCCGCCGAAGCCCTATTCTGGGCCTAGGCGGTTTTTTCTTACATAACACAGACTGGATCTAGCATTTTTTGATTATTATGTTACGGTTTTTACCAGATAGTTCGTTACATTGTGAATGTGTGAATAATAAAACCTCCTTGAAAGGAACCGCAGATGAAACATGTGTGCATGCTCGTCGCTTACGCTCTTATGTGCTCTTTCGGTGTTTTTGCAGAAGAAGAACCCCTATATACCGTAGAGGTGGTCCGAACCAATGACGGCAGTGATCTGTATCTAACAGACATCAATCGCTACGGGGAATCCTGTGGATATGTCGTGCGTGAAGAAACCACAGCAGCAGGAGTGAAAGGAGAAACTGAGGCGGTTTTTGTAAAAGACGGCAAGATTACCTACTTAGATAGTCTTCGAAAAAGACCAGAAAATACCGATGAGCTGTATCTTTCAACACAGCTTGCGGACCGTTCGAGTAAAGCGCTGGCCATTAACGACAGAGGCTGGATTACTGGATGGTCGAGAACCGACGCTGGAGAAGTGCACGCTTTTCTCTGGGATGGTCAGAAAATGCATGATTTGGGAACTCTCACTGGTGGAGATATGAGTGTTGGCTACGACATCAACAATCACAATACTGTCGTGGGCGTCTCAAATACCACCGCATTGGAGAATGGTGCCATCAGAAAGCGCGCCTTTATATGGCGTGCCGGCACAATGCGGCAAGTCCCTGTACCGATAACCAACTGGTACGAAGAAAGTGCTGCTCTGTGTATCAACGACAGCTCCTTGATTGGCGGCTGGTATGAAGAGAAGCGGCAACGTAAAGGCTTCCTTTACAAGAACGGACTCATTCCTCTTGCAGAAGTTCCGCAAGAAGAAGGCCGTAGTATAAAAAAGATACTCACAGAGGTGCAAGTCGTTACTAAGGACGGCAACTATGCCGGAATTATCAAAAGCATCGGTGAGCAGATTTTCTTCCACAAGGATAGTACTTACAACTTCCTTGGCGGTGGCCTCACGAGGCCACCGAAAGCCACAAGCGCCTTCGACGACGGAACGGTGCTAGGAGTCATCGATGGTCGGGTATCCAGACTCTGGAGACCAGGCAAAACAGCCGTGCAGGTTGGTCAGAAAGGTTTCTACTACAAAGACCAGATGGAGATCCCTTTCGATTCTCCTCCCAAAGCCATGAATGAGTTTGGTCAAATTGCAGGGACAGCATCAATCCATCTTCCCGAGTTAAAAATCCTCGTCAAAGCGGGGCTGATTGTTACCCCACGGGGACACGATCCGCTTTTGGTCAAAAGGGAAGACGTTCCAGAGCTTGAGGAAGATCCTTTTGAGAAAGGTCGTGCAAAAAACTTACTCTTTATTACCCACGGATGGAACAGTGATGCAGACACTTGGGTAAAAGAGTTGAGTGATATTTTCAAAGCCGAGCTAAATAAGAGAGACGATTTATCCAACTGGGAGATCGTAACTTATGATTGGAGGAACGCGGCCAAGATAAACACGGATGAAGGCGTAGTGGATCCTATCGGAACAAAAGCAGCCAAAGAAAAGGCTGAGGATTTAGGTAGATTGCTTGGTAGAAAATACTCGAAAGAGAACTACGAGAGCGTTCACCTTATCTCTCACAGCGCCGGCTCATGGGTAATTCACCAAATTTCCAAAGAGGTGAACACCGACGACTGCTTTG
>JBGSXG010000048.1:0-39464 GCA_041751485.1 Minisyncoccia bacterium
GGATATTATTATCGCTCGCTCTGATGTTCCTCTTGATAAAAAACGAAAAGAAAAGATTGCTACTTTTTGTAATATAAAAGCAGATCATGTCATCTCTGCCCCGGACGTTGAGAGTATTTATGATGTGCCTATAAATTTTGAGAAAGATCATTTGGGAGATATTCTTTGTGATGTATTGTCTTTGAAAAAGAAAACAAAATCCCCAGGTCTCACAGAATGGAAGCGTTTTGTTCAGAAATCTAAGAATGGCAACAAAATGGTTAACATTGCCGTAGTTGGTAAATATTTTGATTCAGGGGACTTCGTACTTTCTGATGTGTACATCTCTGTCTTGGAGGCAATCAAGTACTCATCTTATAAAAACAACACTAAAGCTAAAATTCACTATATCAACTCTAAAGACATTGAGAGTGGAAAGCTGAAAGTTCAAGAGTTAAAAAAATATGATGGCATACTTGTTCCGGGCGGTTTTGGAGAAACTGGCATTGAGGGTATTGTTACAACTATTCGTTATGCTCGAGAGCATAAAATTCCGTATTTCGGATTGTGTTACGGTATGCAGTTGTTGGTTCTTGAATTTGCTCGTAATGTCGTAGGTCTTGCCGGAGCACATACAGCTGAGATTAAGCCAGAAGCTAAGTATGTAGTTATTGATATTATGCCAGAGCAAAAAGAGTTGATGAAAAAACAAAAATATGGAGGCACAATGCGACTTGGTTCATATCCTGCCATCTTAAAGAAGGGCACTATCGCTAGACGAGAGTATGGATCTATAGAGATTATGGAACGTCATAGACATCGATACGAAGTTAATCCTGAGTATATTGCACGCTTGCAAGATGCCGGCCTTGTATTTTCTGGCACTTCTCCAGATCACCGCTTAATGGAAATTGCAGAATTGCCCAAGAAAACCCATCCGTTTTTTGTTGGTACCCAGTTTCACCCCGAATTCCAAGCCAGACCCTTGGCACCGCACCCACTTTTCAGCGCTTTCATCAAGGCATGTCTTAAGAAAAACTAAAAGCTATTAACATGGAATGGATAGATCTAAAAACAATATATACAATCTTGCACATATTTGGTGCAGTTTTTGGTGCCGGAGGAGCATATGTTTCTGATGCAATGTTTTTCGCATCGATTAAAGACGAGGTTATTTCTAAAGTAGAGCTCCGTTTTCTAAAGATTGGTAGCATTTTTGTATGGGCTGGATTAACCCTGGCTATCATTTCGGGCTTGCTGTTGTTTTCAACAAACCCATCTGGTTATTTGGACTCTTCAAAATTTCTAGTTAAGGTCTGTATTGTGCTGGTCATATTTCTCAATGGTCTAGTTTTCCATTTAACACATCTTCCAAGAATGCACCGACACGCCGGACACCACTATCCATCGTCTGATGAATTTACAAGAAAATCAAAACTTCTGCTGGCTAGTGGAGTGGTCTCTGTCACTTCTTGGACTTTTGTTTTAATTTTGGGATCTCTTCGTAGTATTCCGATTGATTTCACAACAGCCCTTGTTGGCTACGTTGTTTTTGAAGTCGTGGCAGTTTCCATAGCGATCGTTTTTTCAAAGAAGCTGTTGTAATAATTCGTCGTAACATTTGGTAATAGTTATTTAGTGAGCTAAGGCTGTCCTCTCTAAGATTTTTCGGGCCTCTTTGTTTTGAGGAACTTGTTCATCTTTGGCCGTATAGTAGGATTCTACTATAAGGATTAATTGCAGTGGAGAGAAGTCTGCATAATTTCCTAGCAACACTTTCTTTACTTTATTACGTGCTTTGGTTGTTAGACCCTCCAAGACAATATCTTTTCTATAAGATGGGACAAACAAGTACAATGCCTCCGGATTATACAGCCGGTCGCTTCTGTCTACTGCTTCTCGAAGTTGGCGTACAATGTCTGCGCGAACTTTGAAGCTATTAGGACCGAACGTAGAAGCATATTCGTACGGTGACATTTCCTCGTCTGAATAGTCGCGGTCACTTATGTGTACGTTATCTATTTCATTAATGATACCTTCATGGGCAAGATAAAGAATTGCTTGCTGACCTCCGCAGACAACAAACATTGTTCTCGTACTGCCAAATTGAGGCAGGAAGTTACTTATGTGCATATTTTATTTTATTGTTTAAATAGTAAACAATGAGGGGGGTGCTCTACCGTTAGGTAAAGCTTTGATCGCCAGTAGTATGCTTGTTCGACGTCTGCCGAGTGAAAATGAGGTCGCACTCACGCGACAGCAAGCTGATTAATGATAATCTTCTTGCGATGTGTATCGTTAACTATAGCTTTGTGCCTTGTGGAAAAGCAAGAGGATAACATTGTGGATTGGCTGGGGAGAGCAAGTGGACAACAATGCGTCACTTTATTAAAACCCGCCTTGGGTTTTGTGGGCATAACTGTTACTGTGTAGATATGTTAGAAATTGGTACATTAGCACCGGAATTCACTCTTCCGGATCAAGAAGGTACGCAACACTCACTATCCGATTATCGTGGTGGTTATGTTCTTGTTTATTTTTATCCTAAAGATGATACACCTGGTTGTACTAAAGAAGCTTGCGCTATTCGTGATGTGTGGAAAGAATTCGAAGAAGCTGGCATTACTGTTTTGGGTATTAGTAAAGACAGTGTTGAGAGCCACAAGAAGTTTGTTGAAAAATACAAATTACCTTTTACGTTGTTGTCTGATCCTAGCAAGGAAGTTATTCAAGAGTATAAAGCCCTCCGCGGAGTTTTTGTATCTAGAATGTCGTATCTTATTGACCCCGATGGGAATATCGCTAAAACGTACTCGAAAGTGGATCCAGCTGTACATGCTGAAGAGATTTTGAAAGATAAAAAGAGTCTTTTAGGAAAAAATTAAAACCTCTTGATATTTATTGTTAGAAGAGTAGTGTGATGTTTGGAAATTCTATCTCTACAAAATAACAAAAAAGGAGTCTTTGAGATGAATCTGGGACAGCAAATAAAAGTTCTTTTTGATTTGTATGGTCGGAGGAATGCAATTCATTTTCGGGGAGAAACTAGATTTCTGGCTCTGCACGATAGTGTCAGGATGCTAAATAAGCTTCTTCGAAAAGGTGAGACAGACAAAGAGGTTCTTGGAAAGATGCTTGCTGCTGTGTTTGCTTGGACCTGTGCTATTGCAGACAGTTTCATTGATTTGGAATTAGTAAGGGAACTCTGTAATAAGTACCCGCACTTTGGTTGTGCATACTGTAGGCAAAAAAAATGCATGTGTAGTGAGGATAGACAGTTTCAGTACAAAGAGTATCAGTCACTTCATCCGCAAAGGGAATGGACTATTTCCGAGTGGTGTGCCCATCTCGACGAAGTCTATGGCGCAAACAACAGGGCAAGGGGTCTTGGGCAGTGCTTACTTCGTTTGTATGAAGAGATTTCTGAAGCTGAAATCACGGTGTTGACACATGTCCATCA
Source organism: Minisyncoccia bacterium (assembly GCA_041751485.1). Lineage (GTDB taxonomy): Bacteria > Patescibacteriota > Minisyncoccia > Phycocordibacterales > CAJQIN01 > CAJQIN01. The sequence goes on from JBGSXG010000048.1 coordinate 3,440, forward strand.
CGCTGATAAGTCGGTCGACGATCTAAGGAAGTACACCGCCAGAGAGTTTGCCGATGTCTTTGCTTGGATTTTCTCACTAGCGGCCTTGCTCGAAGTGGATCTTCAGTTAAGTGTTGAGAATGCCTATAATGCGGGGTGCCGCCGTTGTGAAAGAAGGGTTTGGTGCAATTGCCCTAATCCAGCAATGATTAGCGCCCGTGTCTCAGTAGGTTCTCGTTTTGGTGAATAATCAAGTGCTCCCGTATTTTTAGGGGGCATTTTTTAATGATGGTGCGTATGACTATGAACACTTTTTAAGTCTTCTTTGCTTCTTAAGAGCCAGACAGCTAAGGCGGTGGTTATAGGAACAGTAGCTATTAGGCCAATACTACCAACAATAGCGCGTACAATTTCTGTGGCGAAGATTTCATTGTTTATTATTTCCATAAAAGAAGATTCTGATCTAGAGAAAAGCATCAAAAGAGGGAGGGATACTCCGGCATAAGCTAATACCAGAGTATTAACTAAAGCGCTGACGTGCTCACGTCCGACACGGATGGCTTTCTTATACACTTCTTTTTCTCCCAAGTGTTTCCCGGCTGATTTTAGCTCAGCTACTACAGCAACTTGTGTGACGGCAATATCATCTAGGACTCCCAAAACACCAATGATAATACCTCCAAGTAAGAGTCCTCGTAGGTTTAGCATTCCTTCGGTGCTTATGTTTAAAAAGGCAGTATCATCAGAAAAGAAACCACTTAGTGTAGCGATACGTACGGAGACATAAGCAAGAATTCCAGTTAAGATGATGGCGATAGTTGTACCGAGGAAAGCCACTAATGATTGTTTGTTAAAGCCGTGGGTAAAGAAGACCGCTACGAAAAGAATAACTGCACCGATTATGATGCTGACTAGTACTGGAGAATAGCCGTTTATTAAAAGTGGGAGTAGGACAAAGATAATGACAGAAAAACTACCAATCAGAGAAAGCAGGGAACGTAAGCCTTGCTTACCACCGAATAGGATTACCACTCCGGCAAAAAGGGCCGTTAAGAGTATTAATGGGCCACGTCGATCAACATCTCGCACTGAATAAATACGTTCTCCATTTGTAGTTTCAAAATAATAGATGAAAAACTTTTGACCCTCTTTTAGTTCAATGTAGTCATTATCAAATCGTACGAGTTCGCCTGTCTGTGGTCCGTCAGTAATCTCAGCGCTAATTTCTTGAATTGTTGTTAAGGCTCCAGTTCCAGGCAAGATCTCTTCTCGTGTACTATGCACTTCTGTCACGCGTGCAGATGCAAAGCCCTGTAGACCATCGCCAGAAACATATGCTAGGGCAGGAGTACCCGTAAGCACAAACAGAAATAAGCCTACTAGAAGTAATGTGCGCAGTCTTTTCATACTAAGTATCCTAGCATTTTTTACACACTCGGCAGATACCAAAAAACTCAAGTGTGTGGTCGAGTGTCCCAGAAAACATTTTGGATGTTTGTTTCAGTTTTTTCTCGACAGAAGGGGGGAGACAAATGTTTATGTGTTCACGAGTTCCGCACTTAGTACAGACAATGTGATGATGGTGGTGATCTTGGAATTCATAATAATTTTTGGAATCCCTAAAATCAGTTTGATAGATAATACGACTCTCTACTAGTTGGTCTAGGATTCTGTATACTGTCGACTGGTCAACGTGTTTTTTAACTGCTTTGTACACATCAGGCACCGATAGGGGTTTAGAAGCTTTCATTAGGGCAGACAATACGCATACGCGCTCTGTCGTAACTTTTAGACCTGTTTGTTGCAGAATGTGTTCTGATTGTTGTTGCTTTTTTTTCATATTTTGTAGTATACTACAAATGCGAATAATTTGCATTTAGAATTATTAAAGACTTTATTTTTATATGATATACGTTATTTTTGCTTCTGTCGCTATTATGCTCGTTTCTCTGGCTGGTGTTTTTTCTGTATGGAAAAGGGCTGGGCAGATTATCGAAAGAAATACTAGTTTTCTGGTTAGTTTTGCTGCGGGTGTATTTTTGATTGTTTCTTATAATCTGGCCATGGAGGTGCTTGAACACGGAGAAAGTATCCTAGAAAGTCTTATATGGATTGGTGTTGGTGTCTTTGGTATATTGGTGTTTTTTAGAATTTTGCCTCATTTTCATCATCACCACGATGAAAATGAAGAGGAGCATGCCCACTCGCAGATTGATGTGCGCAGAATTTTGATAGGAGATGGTGTGCATAACATTGGCGACGGAATATTGATTGCTGCAAGTTTCGCAGTTTCTCCAGTAGTTGGGTTTATCGCTACTTTTAGTGTGTTTGTTCACGAGTTGGTTCAGGAAGTATCTGAGTTTTTTGTTTTGCGTCAGGCAGGTATGTCAGTTAGGAAAGCTTTGTCGATAAACTTTGTTGTGTCTAGCACTATCCTTATAGGCGCTTTGGGTGGATTTATTTTTCTAGAAACGTTTGAGGCTATCGAGATGCCACTTTTGGGCATTGCAGCGGGTTCTTTCTTTGTCGTGGTTATTTACGACCTCATCCCGCATTCAGTTCGTAATTCACGTGGCAAGACCCATCATCTTAAGCACATAGTTTGGTTTTTTGCTGGTGTTGCTATGATGTTTTTTCTCGGTACTATTTTTGGACATGGACACGGAGATGATGACCATGATCACGATCGCAATCATTTAGAAGAATTCCACCACGTAGATGAGGATGAGCACGATCATGAAGAGAACCATGAGGATGATCACGGACACGACCACCAGTAATTGTATTTAGTGAGTCTGGTATAATCTAAATATTAACAGAACGCATAAAAAAGTACTTAATATGATACAAAAATACATTGGCCATCGGCCTGATTTAGGAATTCTAGTTTTGAGAATTGTTATCGGTGTGGCTTTTATTGCCCACGGATATGCAAAGTTTGCTGGAGGTATCGAAAATGTGGCTGGATTTTTTACCACATTGGGTATTCCAGCAGCACTTCTTATGGCTTGGATAGTTGCACTTGTTGAATTCGTAGGTGGTCTTGCAATCCTTTTGGGTGTTGGTACACGACTTGCGGCACTTCTTTTGGCGGTGGTGATGGTTGTGGCTATTGCTACTGCTAAATTCCCGCTTGGTTTTTTGGGTGGGTACGAGCTTGATGTAGTTATCTTAGGAAGTTTGATCGCGCTACTACTTGGTGGATCAGGTAAGTATGCTGTTTTAAAAGAAAGAGATTAGAGATTAGAGTTTGGAAAATAGAAAAAGAAAACCCCCGAAGCCTAAGGCTTCGGGGGTTTTAAACTTTAATTTTAGGCTTGATTAGAATTTAGGACTTAGAGTTTGTAGTTTAGTAGTTCTCTAGTCTCCAATCTCTAACGCCTAGTGTCTATTTTAAAATTTCCGTTCTTCTTAATTTCAAAAGTGTTGTCGGAAAAGAAAATTCTTCTGCCAGGCCTCTAATAAAAGTTCCGCTAGACACATGTAAATCAACTTTAAAAACCTGCATATCCTTTGTCGCATCTTTAAAAAATTCTTTCCAACAATTTAAAATATCTTCTTGTCTAAAATCACCAGAAACTTTTTGTATGGAAGATTCGATATCTTTACGAACTTCTTCAGACTTTATGTTGTCTATAGAAATTAAACTCGAGTCTCTAATTGAGACCTTTTGAATAGGGCGGTTAATCTCTGTATTGCCTGCTTTAAAGTGATCAAAGAGCTTTATGCCGCCTACTGTTTTCCCAGAAAACCACGGGTAAGTTTGCTCAGTAATCTGTTTTAAATCTGAAATCTCTTTCTCCAAAATACTCCAATTAATTGGAGTATTTTTGGTACGCGCAATCAGTCCGAGAGTATCCCCAGTGTCCGTTGATACTCCTGCTAGAAAAGTAGCTGTATATATTTTGTCGTAGCCAAGGTGTTTTTTTCTATCAGCATTTTCTTGCTTGCCGACTAAAATCAGCATCACTCCCTCTGCCATTGGATCTAGGCGTCCGGCATACGAAAGAGTTTCTTCTTTTAATTCTGGGCGTTCTTGTCTGATTCGATCAAGAAGTTCGAGTGGTGTTTCGCCTCGAAGTTTATCTACCAGTAACATATAAAAATTGTACTACACTTTCGCACCGTTTCTTTTGCGTAGAGTTTCTGTTAGAAACTTCTTTCGTAGACGTACATCTTTTGGGGTTATCTCTAAGTATTCATCGTCTCCCATGATTCCAAGGCCTCGCTCAAGAGTTAGCTCAAATGGGGGAGTAAGCTTGATAGTTCCATCTGATCCGGATGCTCGCATGTTAGTCAGCTGTTTTCCTTTAGTTGGATTAACCACCATGTCTTCTCCTTTTGATGTATAACCAACTACCATACCTTCATATACTTCTATCCCAGGACTAATGTATAAGACACCTCGATCTTGTAGGTTTGCTAGTGAGAAACCGAGAGCTTTGCCAGTTGCCATTGATATCATTGAACCGTACTCAGTTTTTTTGATTGCACCGGCATGTGGCATAAAAGCGTGGAAGACAGATGTCATAATACCTTCTCCCTTGGTGTCGATAACAAATTCATTTCTATATCCCAAAAGTCCACGAGTAGGTGTGTGGAAGGTTAGGCGTTTTTGGCTGTGATCATCTACCATATTAACCATTATGCCTTTTCGATTTCCCATTTTTTCAATGATGCTTCCTGTGAATTCATCAGGGACCAAAATGGTAACCTCTTCAAAGGGTTCGTGCTTTACGCCAGCTATATCTTTTTCGATAACTTCTGGCTGAGACACTGCCATCTCAAAACCTTCACGTCGCATGTGCTCCAAGAGGACCGCCAAGTGTAATTCCCCACGACCGTAGACTTTCATTGCACCATCATCAAAAGAAAGGTGTAGCCCAACGTTTACTTCCAATTCTTTTTCTAGGCGATCTCTGATCTGTCGTGAGGTTAGGAATTTCCCCGTTTTTCCTCCAAAAGGAGAGTCGTTTACTACAACATTAAGAGATAGGGTTGGTTCATCGATAGTGATAGCTGGCAGGAGTTCAACACTCTCATTGTCGCCAAGTGTTTGGCCGATAAAGATTTCTGGAATACCGGCGATCATTACGATGTCTCCAGACTGTGCTGAGTCAACAGGTTTTTTCTCAAGACCTTCAAAAGTAAACAGTTTTGTTATTTTTCCAGAAAATGTTTCATTATCGTGGCTTCGAACAAAAACATTTTGTCCGTCTTTGACTGTTCCTTTATATATACGGCAAATACCCATACGTCCCAAGAAGTTGTCATAGGCTAGGTTGAACACTTGTGCCTGAAGCGGGGCATCTGTATGAGTATTAGCAGGTGGAACCTCTTCTAGAATCATATCTAATATAGGAGTTAGGTCTTTGGCTTCATCTGCCATATCTCTTTTAGCCACGCCATTTCGGCCGATAGCGTAGATCGTTTTAAAGTTCAGTTGTTCGTCTGTGGCTCCTAGGTCAAAGAAAAGTTCATAGACTTCATCGTGAGCTTTTTTAACATCAGCTGCTGGCTTGTCGATTTTATTCAAAATCAGAATTGGCTTAAGGCCTAGCTCCAGGGATTTCTTCAAAACAAACTTTGTCTGAGGCATTGGACCTTCAGAAGCATCAACCACCAAAAGTACTGAGTCGATTGAACGCAAAACACGTTCTACTTCTGATCCAAAATCGGCGTGGCCTGGGGTATCAAGAATGTTGATTTTAGTATCTTTATAAAAAACAGAAGTGTTTTTGGCATAGATAGTAATACCACGTTCTTTTTCAAGATCGTTGGAGTCCATTGAAACTCCGGCGTTTGTGGCGCCGGTTTGTTTTAGAATCTCGTCTGTTAGGGTTGTTTTCCCGTGGTCGACGTGAGCGATGATTGCAATGTTTCTAATTTCCATGAAGTTTTAGAGTACGACACAAATGGTTAAAAAGCAATGGAGAGACGAGCTTCTTGCTTTTGGCTTTTAGGTGTTAGCTTTAAACCCCAGAAGCCCACGGCTTCTGGGGTTGTTCCTAAAAGCTAACAGCTAACAGCTAGAAGCTAGTCCTGTGGTTTGACATTCTACACGATAAATGCTACTGTATTGATCTTACTGAATATCGATAGTATATCTACATATCGCTGTTCGTTAAGCGATTATAGATAATACAATAGATATGAATAACTCAAATGGATCTCGAGGTTCTCGAGGTCGACAAGGCTCACGTCAAAGTGGGCGTAGGACCTTTAATGGAGGTTCTCGTAATAATAGTGGAGGAGGACGACGCTTTGGCGGTGGCTCTTCACGTGGAAGAGGTGGACGTGGCGGTGGCCGAAGATTCGGTGCCAAGACTATTCACCCAGACAAATTTATCAACCGTAATCCAGTAATGCAGACGGCAGAAAATTATACTCCTGTTCATACATTTGCTGACTTTGGATTCCATTCTCACATTGTTGATAACCTAACAAAGAAGGGTTACGTACATCCAACTCGTGTTCAAGATGAGGCCATCCCGCACATTTTAGCTGGACGTGATGTTGTGGGTCTTGCAAATACTGGCTCTGGTAAAACAGCTGCTTTTGTTCTGCCTATCATTCAAAAAATCAAAACCCAAACAACCAAGGAGCAAGTTTTGGTTATTACACCAACAAGGGAGCTAGCTCAACAAATTCAAAAAGAATTGGAACAGTTCACTCTTGGTATGCAAATCTACTCAGTAGTTTGTGTTGGAGGACTTGGTATTCGACCACAGATTAGTGGACTAAGACGCGGACCACACGTAGTCATTGGAACACCAGGACGGTTGAAAGACCTTTTGAAACAGGGAGAATTGCGATTGGACAAAACTACAACACTCGTTTTGGATGAGGCTGATCATATGCTTGATATGGGATTCTTGCCAGACGTTCGGTTTATTACAGACGCATTGCCAAAGAAAAAGCAGTCATTGTGTTTCTCTGCAACTCTAGCTCCTGAGATTACTCGACTACTTGATACAATGCTTGTTGATCCTGTTACCATCTCAGTACGAACTAGCGAGACTGGTGAGCATATTGCTCAGGATATTATCAGAGCCAAAACTCCAGATGAAAAAATGAAAGAGCTAACGCGAATGCTTTCACAGGATAAATTTGAAAAAGTTTTGATTTTCGGAGAAATGAAGCACAGTGTTCAGAAACTTGCTGATATCCTAACTAAACAAGGATACGCAGCTACTGCAATTCATGGTAATAAATCACAAGTTCAGCGACAACGTGCTCTTGATGCATTTAAAACAGGAAAGGTTAACATTCTAGTTGCTACTGGTGTGGCCGCTCGTGGACTGGATATCCCTAACGTTTCTCACGTTATTAACTTCGATCAGCCAAATACTCACGACGAATATGTTCACCGAATCGGTCGAACCGGCCGAGCCGGCAAACCCGGACAGGCTTACACTTTCGTAGATTAAACAAAAAATCCTAGGTTTAACCTAGGATTTTTTGTTTACGAGTTTTAGTTTTTCTTTTCTTGATAACCTTTTTATTTCGGCTTCGCGTTTAGAGGCACTACTTCGGTTTGAGCTTTGTTCTGTGTAAACAATTCTTTTAGCACCATGTGCTTTGGTGTAGTGTCCGCCAAGTCCTTCCTTGTGTTCCTGAAAACGTCTTTTGATGTCGGTAGTGATACCAGTATAAAGCGTGCCATCATTGCATTTAAGAATATAAACAGTGTACATATATTATATGTAGTATATCTTTTTCTTAGAATAAGATATTTGTGTCTTGCGTAATCTATATATTTATTGTACTATATTAATAGATCTTTTACTCTAACAAGGAAGAAACGAGGTGTTCTTATGGCAAGATTTCTGTTCGGAGCCGTACTTACGTCTGCCTTTTTGGTTGGCTGTGGGCAAGAAAGAATGAAAATCTACGATACGCGTGCTCCCGGCGGGTATGCGTACGTGACCGTCCACCAGGACCTGTCTGGCAATTGGTACTATCTGTACGACGGCAGGAAGGTCTTCGTTGACCGGTCCCCCGGTTCCGACACCGATCCACGGGCTCCCGGCAAACCGACTTGGTAAGCCGATCTTCTCTTTCTGTTCTAAATCATCCGCGCGCTCACCACGTGCGGATTTTTCTTGAAATTAATAGGTTTTGGATTTTAAAATTGCTGGCAGTAGTGTGGGACGAAGTTAGAAATTTTATAGCAGACTAAAGTTAAGAAAAAGACGAACAACTAAGTTCGTCTTTTTGTAAGCTTCGTAATGTCGGACCCGTCGACCTTCCAATACACAAAGCATGGGTCATCCTCATCAGGTTCACAACAACCGCAGTCGTCATCGTCCTCCCAGGCGATGTGTGCACCCTCTGGCGTCTTGAAAACGTGAGGTCCATCATGAGCATACTCCAGAACGCATTCTGCAATATAATGATCGGCTCTAAGGCCCAGAACATCTTCTTGTCTTGGAACTATGATTCCACACTGCATGGGGTTCCTTTCTGCATGCATAGGTTCTTCAAAAACTCTATGTTTTATCTACACAAGAGTCAAGATGTACGATTGCTGCCAGACTTGGACTCGAACCAAGATAACATCCTCCAGAGGGATGTGTCCTACCATTAGACGATCTGGCAATAGAACTACAATACTTAAGAAAACACTTTATTTCAAGGCAATAGACTAAAGGGCTCTAAAATAGTAAACTGGGTTTAAGTTAAATTTAAATAAATTATGCAAAACCAAACAAGATTAATCATTCTTTCCGTAGTAGGCCTCATTGTAATAGTTGCAGGTATATTCCTTATAATAAACCGCGTATCTCAACCAGAAGAACAGCAAGTGTCTACTGATGAGCCTGTAAATATCGTCTTAGACTTTTATGATTCATGGGCAGCTGCGGCTCGAGCAACAAGTACCGATCCTTATCAAGAAGGGCTAGATAATGAACCGCTTCTAGGTAAAGACCTACGAGACAAACTAGCAGACTCAAAAGAACAGTTCGAAACTGGCACCGATCCTGTATTGTGTCAGACAACAACGCCTGAGGTTATTACCGCACGAGTATCATATGTGCTTGATGATGAGGCTCAAATACTTATCCTCTCTAGAGACGAAGGTCTGGGCGGACAATCTGTTGCAACCCTAACTAAATTAAACGATGGTTGGTACATCAGTGACATAACATGTTCTGCTGGTGAGTTCGGAGTTGATCGAGAATTCAGTTTTGAAAAAGATGGATACGTGTTGAAAAATCCAGCACTTGGTGGTATCTACATTATTTTTGAAGAGGATGGTGTCTTTGGAAATGCAGCGCCGCTTGTATTTGGTCCACAGAGTATGTGTACTGATGTTGATGGAAATGAATCAGTCTGTAATTCAGATTCATTTGGAGAAAAAGAAAAAGCTTTGGTCCGAGGACAGATGTCAGAGGTAGGGGTAGACGTACAGCAACTTCATTTTCTTGAAGGGGATTTGTCTTTTGAGTAGTATCTTTTTGTTTGTGTGTGAAGTACTACAACTTGCTATACTTATTAATGTATGAAAAAAATTCTTGCGGCTCTTCTTGTGATTATACTTATCCTGGCGGTAGGATTTTTTTGGCTGAATAATTATATATACCAGGAAAAACAAGCTGATGTGGACACTTCTCCGGCATGGAAGAACATTTCCTACGTTATTGATGGAGACAGCATTACCCTTGGGGATGGTTATGCTGAAGAAGAGAATATACATGGCTCGGATTCAACAAAGAGTACTCGCTATTTCGGCAATGAGCTATTCACAGATTTGAATAGTGACGGACGAGAAGATGTTGTCTTTTTGCTTACTCAAGAAAACGGAGGTTCTGGTGTATTCTTTTATGTTGTCGCCGCACTCAATACAACCGATGGGTACAGAGGTTCAGACGGGTACCTTCTTGGTGATAGAGTTGCACCGCAGACCACTGAGGTGAGTCAAAATCCTCGGCACAAAAATGTTGTTGTCGTGAATTACGCCGATAGGAATGTCGGTGATCCGATGACAGCACAGCCATCTGTTTCTAAAAGCGTCTATCTCAAGTTGGACATAGAGTATATGCAGTGGGGTATAGTGGTTGCTGATTTTGAGGGAGAATCGATATAGATTAGTAATTTTGATATAACATAATAATACCTATGCAAAAACTAGAAAAAACAATTTTTATAAACGCACCAAAGGAAAAAGTTTGGGACATCATGCTTGGTAAAGACACTTATGAGGAATGGACCAAAGTCTTTTGTCCAACATCAACATATGAAGGGGATTGGTCTGAGGGCTCAAAAATGCTCTTTTTAGGAACTGATGAAAATGGTGAGAACGAAGGCGGTATGGTTAGTCGCGTTGCTAAAAATGTGCCGTACGAATATATTTCTGTTGAACATCTAGGTATTATCGAAAAAGGCGTTGAGGATACCACTAGCGAAAAGGCCAAGTCATGGGCACCAGCATTTGAGAACTATACCTTCAATGAAAAATATGGCGGTACAGAAGTTGCGGTGGACCAGGATCTTGATGATAAATACATTAAAGAGTTTGGAGAGATGTGGGATAAGGCGCTTGAGAAGTTAAAAGAATTAGCAGAGAAATAATTAATAACAAATTTACATGAAAAAGTATATTCACATTATTCTTAAGATCGTTCTGTCCTTGGTTCTGATTTCTCCAGTTCTCGGTATTTTGGGTGTCTTTCCGCCTCCTACTCGTGATTTGTACAACACAGATATTGCTTTTTCTTTTATCGAGATGCTTACAGAAGTTGGATATGTAAACTACATTATGGCCCTTGTGTTCATTTTGGCACTTATTGCTTTGTGGACCAGGCGCGAGGCACTTGCCGCTCTGTTGATACTTCCAGTTACCGTGAATATTGTTGGCTTCCACGCATTTATTGATGGCGGGCTATTCACTGCCGGTGCGATTATGGGCAATGCTTTATTTTTAATCAACCTATACTTCCTCTGGAAAAATCGATCAGAGTATAAACCTTTATTGAGTGGTAAAAAGACGGCTGCGTAAGCGAAAATAATAAAATCGACTTAATAGATTTATGAAGTAAACGTTAGAGTTTTGGGGTCAGAGTCTTGTAGTTGACATATCGGTATATTTTATAGATAATAAATAAAGATTTTGGAACACCCCTTGTGGAGATTTTTGTTATGGCTAAGCGTAAGTACCGTTGGTTTGTCGAACCGGTTGGAGCCCATACCAACCAATGCATTTACGATCTCATCAAAGGAACAGAAGTGGATGAGCTCCTGATAGACGGCGACGAAGCGGAAGACGGACGAGGCCACTCTGTGTACGAGTGTTCTCGCGAACAACTCAATGCTATCAAGAATAGTTTGAATGGCTCTGACATGCAGGCGCACTTTTGGGTACGAGAAGGTAACGGCAAGTATCGTAGGTGGCAACCTGAAGCTATTCGGAAGGCTAGCCGTCTAAACAGGCTTCGGAAAAAGCTGAAAGGTCAGGCTGTTTTTCCTTTTGCTCGGGGCGTTTCGTCTAAAACAGCATAAGCTTGCACCTGTTCTTGTGCACTCAAGCCACCTCAAACGCGAGGTGGTTTTTTTATCTCAGTATTTTTGGAATTTTATATTTTTAAGATTGAGAGTTGGTGTGGAGCGGCCATATATTGATTTTTATTATATATTGTGCTATAGTTTTTAAGGATTTACCAGTGTTACTTGAAATAAACAACTACTAAAAAAGAAAGGAGGCAGTCATGCCCAGGCAAGAAATGAAAAAATCTGGCATTGGAAGCTGGCTGTCTCAGCTTTCTACACGAGAGGCAGAGCGAGTCAGTTGGGATAATTCTCGGATGGTTGATAACGTTCGGAAGTTGAATTTGCCTATGGATATTGATTTTGGCACTTTTGACGATCTGGATCAGCTGATGTTATCTGTTCCAGTAGAGTTTCAGAAGAGTTCGGAATTTCGGTTTATATTTCGGTGTGAATCGAAAACAAACCGAAACGATGTGCGACGTAAGCTGTTCGTCTCTTTCCGTGAAGGAGTCAAGTTTTTCAAGCAGCTTCGCAGTCAGGGATTTAGCTTTTGGTGCAATATCCGCGAAGTGAAAGTTCCAGACTTTGCCGGTACTTTTATCATCAATGCTCAGAAGCAGAAGATGGTGATTGAACTTTGGCCAGGTCGACACCTGGAGCTTGATAATCCGGGCGAGCGTCAAGATCAGTTCGAGGTTTTCAGCGGTTGCTACAACCCGGGTTCTCCGTCGTTCGATTTGCATATAAACTGGTCGGACAACAGCACTGTTGGGCATCGTACAATCGCTGTTCAGGCAGTACAGTATCTAGCGCCTCAGCTCAAGTTGGTAGAAAGTGTGTATGTTGAGTTCTATTGGCAACACACTGTAGGCACACGGTTCATTGCTTTGTCCGAAGATCCGTTCTGGACGAAGTTTTAGGCCCACGCCACGCACCCTTACGGGAGTGTGGCGTTTTTTGCTATACTGACCTTATTATGAAAGAAGATCAAATATATTGGGTAGGGCAAAAAGCCTTTATCGAGAAGGATGGGGAAGTTTTAATTTTCATCACTCCCTCTGGAGAACCGGATTTCCCTGGAGGTAAAATCCAAGAGGGAGAAGATAATTTGGCAGAATCTTTAAAACGAGAAGTTCTAGAAGAATCAAATTTAGAAATCGAAGTCGGAGAACCTTTTGCTGTGTGGCAAAGGGTATTTCCAGAAAATCACAAGTATGCCGGAAAGATGATATATCTAGTGGCTTTCAAGTGTAGCTATGTTTCTGGCGAGTTAAAACTTAGCGATGAGCATAAAGATTTTCGCTGGGTAAATAAAGATAATTATAAAGAAGTTGATAATGGCGGAGAATACTTCAAAACATTAGATAAATATTTTAAATCTTTGTAGTTTAGACGTTAGATTTTTGAGTTTTGAACTTTGAATTTTGAGCTTGTTTAGAGTTTCGATTTTAGAACTTAGAATTTCCTATCTAGTATCTTTGATATACTAGATAGGCGATGCAACAATACGCTACTTATATAAAACCAGAATGGGCGCCTCCGGCCGAACTGTTTAGTCCAGTTTGGACTGTTCTCTATATTTTAATAGCCATTAGCTTCGGGGCGGTCTTTTTAGCCGTAGCTCGCAAGCGCTTACCGACGCGCATCTTGTGGCCTTTTGTCCTGAACTTGTTTTTCAATATAATTTTCACTCCCATTCAGTTTGGCCTGCAAAGCAACCTACTTGCCAGCATCGATGTTATCTTGGTCGTGGCCACCCTTGTTTGGGCTATGATCAGCATCTGGCAATATTCTGGTTTCCGCTGGGTAGCTATCGTTAATATTCCATATCTCCTCTGGGGCAGCTTTGCCACTGTCTTACAGCTGACCATTACGTTTTTGAATTGGTAAGGTTTTGGCCACTTAACAAGAAATAAGCCCAAATTCTGGCCTAGACCGGTAATTTCAATGGGTAATACACAGTATCACCCGTTTATTTTGGTGTTTGAGGGGTGAAAACAGAAGTAGTTGCTTTTAAAGTTTTTTTGACTAGTATGCAAAGCAGAACTCCACCACCAACAGAAAGGTTTCGAGATGAAGATTAATGTCCCATCATTACCTCTGGCGGCAAACGTCTGCGATCAGTTGCTTCGAGAAGTGTACAGAAATGATTCTTGGAGCATGGCCCATGTTGTCATGAACCCGGGCGCTTATTCACTTCTTCATGAGCATCGTGTTATGGACGAAGTCTATGCAATCACCCGAGGCTCGGGAGAACTTATTGTGGGCAGTCTGTCGTATGAGGTGCGGGCAGGATCAGTCGTTCACATTCCGGCGAATATCCCACATCAGTTCTACAACACTGGCCTCACGAGTCTTGAACATCTTGTACTCGCCGCACCGGCGTTTGACCCTGCTGATGTCATCGTTGCTGAAAAACAGGATACACCTCATACAACGAATGTTCCGGTTACATTTCCTCAGGTTGTCGAATGTTTTGATGGCGCCAAAATTATTCCGTACGAATTGCCTGGGATCGATCTTTCTTTTGCTTTTGGCTGGGTTATTAATGACCCGGCTCGGCACAAGGCGCCGCACTACCACAAACGAACCTCCGAGTTCATATTCGTGGTCGAAGGTAAGGGCACTGTTGAAATTGGTGACAGGTCTGTGCCCGTCGAAGCTGGTGATTGGTTAGAAGTTCCAGTTGGAGCGGACCATGCTATCCGCAACAAGGAAGATCAATACATGATCGCACTCTGTATCTGTTCTCCTCGTTTTGATATGGCAGATGTTCATTATTGATGATTTATTCGAGTTGAATATCACCAAGCCCACGGCGGATCGCGCCGTGGGTTTTTATAAATATTAGACATTACTCAGTATGTTATTGAAATGTACTATAATAATGTTATGGAATTATCTTTTAAAATCCAACAATCTACTCCGCGAGCATTTCTCTTTAAAGATGACGGGCTAGTACCCAACTCAACGTTGTCAGTGTTGGTGTATAAGAGAGCAATTGATTTCTCTGGATTAGAACAAGGAGAAGCTGAAAAACAAATCGATGCTCACGTGTCGCAGAATGATTGGTATCGAGATTGGACGTATCATGTGTATCCATTTTTGCATTATCACAGTACGGCGCATGAGGGACTCATTATATATTCTGGAAAAGCAACAATTCAAATTGGTGGTAAGGGAGGGGAGATTCTCACAGTAGCTTCGGGCGACATGATTATTATTCCCGCTGGAGTAGGGCACGAGCGTTTGCTGGAATCAGATCAGCCCGAAGAGCGAAAGAAGGAAATCGAAAGTCTTCTAGCTTTTGGTATATATCCAAATGGTCAAAAATGGGATTTTATTTCTGAAGATCTAAATGCATCTGAGGATGGAGGACAAAATATACATGATGCGCAAGTACGAAAGACTGCTCTTGTGAATATCCAAGACCTGCCGATGCCACAATACGATCCTTTGTATGGAGCGGATGGTTTAACTGATTTGTGGAAGTAGGGAGTCTCAGTTTTATGGACTTGGGGGCGGTTTAATAAAAATAAGCCCAAATTCTGGCCTAGACCGGTAAATTAAGGGGGTAAAACTATAGATTACTTCTAAGTTGGCAAGAGAGTCCGCCGGCTCGAAAGTTGTGGGGTATTTTGGTTTGTCTTGGGGAAATGAAATAGAAGATAGGATGCCAAAACATTTGACCATTAACATTTGACGAAATTTAAAAGATTAGAAATCAGTTTTTAGATATTAGTTTTTAGTTTGCTATAATAATTTCATATGAAAAATAAAAATTATTACACGACAACAGCTATATTATTTGTGGTTGTTGCGGTGCTGCACTCTGTTAGAGTCATTTTGGATCTGCCATTAGTAATCGGATTATATGAAATCCCAATGTGGCTTTCCTGGGCAGCAGTTGTCGTAACCGGCATTTTGGCATACCACGGTTTTCGTTTGAAGAGAAGGGGGTAGGAATTTGCTAGAATATAGCCGATGATTACTGCTCGTTTATTTGGAGTTGATATTAGGGATTGGGTCCATACGCCTATAGATTGGCGGGATGCTTCAGCGTTGACGCTCCTGGCCTCTAATGCATTTGTTTTTGTGTTGGTCCTTCTGGGGCGTGTCTCCATGTCTGATGTGTTGTTTATTTATCTTATTCAAGGAGTGGTGATTGGCTGTGTGCATTTGATAAAGCTCTTTTTTATAAAAACCGCACCTATTGATCCCACCGATTTGTCACCTAGGGAACAGCTGAATCCGCTAAATCATTCAAAAGGTGGTTTGGCGGTTCATTTTTTATACTCATACTTATTCACACACTTTTTATTTTTTCTGATAATTGAGGGTATGTTTGAGCCGGTTTCGTATAGTAACGCTGGGCTAATAGTGGCAATCAGTGCTTTTGCAGTGCACCATGCTTTTTCTTTGATCTTGAATGTTAGAAAAGATACAGAGGAATACATTCCGGCTCGGACAGCGGTGTATTATCCATCCATGAGAGTGTTACCGTTGTTCGCTGTTATATTGATACCTTCTCTAGTCTCAGCTGTTTGGGCAAACGAGACACTTTTTATTTTTGCAGTTTTCGTTGCTCTTAAAACATATGTAGACTTGAAACTACATTCTTTTGAGCATAATGTTGTGTTTAAAAAGAAAAGGGTTTAGTTTGTTCTGCTATCCAGAAGCACACCATATCTAATTTCTATCGTCTAAACTCCAACCTCTAATTTAAACGGGTTTAATCCCATTCAAATTTCCGTTACAATGTTTATATGTTTGAAATTTTAACTTTGTTCGTGGGGCTTGTTATCGGCGGAGGCATTGCCTGGCTATTTATTAAACGCCGGACGGCAGAGCTTGCCGACGAGCTTCGTCGTACTGAGTGCGAAAAGACTGCGCACGAGGAAATAGCATCTAGTTTGGATGAGTATAACGTTCGTTTGCAACAAGAAAAAGATGAGCGAAAAGAGTCAATAATAAAAAAGATCCAAGAAGACGTTTCTATTCAGAACAATGAGGTGGCTGATATGTTTGAGGTATCTCGCAAAACTGCCTATAACTACTTAGAAGAGCTGGAGACAGAAGGGAAGATAAAGCAGGTTGGATCTGCTGGCCGACATGTAATCTACAAAATGGCTTAAATAGGTCATTTCAATGGGTAATACACAGTATTACCCATTGAATTTTGGCTTTGCAGAGCTATTTTATATTTTGGCGGTCCGACCGCCAAATTTTCTAATCTCCAATGTCTAAACTCTAATTCTTGTGGAAAAGCCACTTGCAGAGTATACCCACTAGGGGTATACTCGAAACATGCAAGAAAATATAAAAAAGAGCATCACTACTCGTCTTCGAAAAATCGAAGGTCAGATTCGTGGTCTACAAAAGATGGTAGATGAAGAGAAGTATTGTGTTGACGTCATCACACAATCATCAGCTATTCGCAGCGCATTGTCAGCTGTGGAAGATTTGATGTTGGAGAATCATCTGTCCGAGCATGTTATTCATCAGATGAAACAAGGTCAGGAGAAAAAAGCAGTGGATGAAATTATTAGCGTCTTTAAAAAATCTAAGAAAAAATAATATATGGAGAATAAAAATTCTACTATCATAATAGCTTTACTGACTCTTGTGGTCGGTTTGCTATTTGGATATCTAATGGGCACAAGGGCCACTTTTGGTTTTCTATTAATGGACAATATGCATGAAGATGCTGGAAGCTATCATATGCACGATGGAGTAGGTGATCATATGTACGAGGATGAGATAGTGGCTCGTGATGGAGCTATGATGCACGCCATGGATGAGATGATGCTTGGCTTCCGAGGTAAAAGTGGTGAGGAGTATGAAGAGGCATTTCTGCGCGGGATGATTGTCCATCATCTAGGCGCTGTTGAAATGGCCGAAGGTTTGTTAGAGGAGACAGACAGACCGGAATTAGTTGAATTGGCTGAAAACATTATAGAAACCCAGTCGGTAGAAATAGACCTTATGAAGAGCTGGTTACAAGATTGGTTTAATAGTAATTAATTAATATGAAAAACAATACAATTATTACAGTTTTAGTTATCGTGGTTATCGGAATTGTTGGGTTTATGGCTGTGCAGTCGTCAAATCCGCAAAATATTATAAACAACACTCCAGATGGTGAATATATAGCTTCAGCGATTGTTCATAAATCTCCAAGTTGTGGATGTTGTGGCGTGTATGCTTCGTATCTTGGAAAGAGAAATTTTGATGTGGAGATTTCAGACATGGAAGATTTAAGGCCGATAAAAGAAAGCCTAGGGGTGCCGTATGAGCTGGAGAGTTGTCACACTACAGAGGTTGCTGGTTATGTTGTTGAAGGACATATTCCAACTGAAGCCATTGAAAAGCTACTTAGCGAGAAGCCAGATATAAAAGGTATCGGTATGGCCGGAATGCCTTCTGGATCTCCCGGAATGCCTGGACCAAAAAATGGTGACTTTGTGATCTATGAGATTACACACGATGTAGAAAAGGGCGAAGTCTTTATGACTATCTAAATGAGACAAATAATGAAAAAATATTATTTTCTACCTTTAGCTTTAATAGCACTTGTTCCTAAAGTCTCACTGGCACACTGTCCACTCTGTACCGCCGGAGCTGGAGCTTTAGCGGTGACTGCAGCTTACTTCGGTGTTTCGTCTATTGTGGTTGGTATTCTGATTGGTGCTTTTGCTCTGGCTCTGAGCCTGTGGCTTGCCGGTGCTCTTAAGAAGAAATACATTCCGTACCAGAGACAGATTTTAACTGTCTTAATTTTCTTGGGAACAGTTGTGCCGATTATGCCATTGGTTCGAGAGTATGCTCCGTTGTATGTATCGTTTTTAGGCGAGTATGGCACGACTTACACTATAAACTTGTACATCTTTGGAGTAGTCATCGGTGCGCTCATTATGTTCCTTGCTCCTTTCTTGAGTAAAGGTTTGACTAAAGTGCGTGGTAAGCAGATTCCATTTCAAGGTATGGGCATAACGCTGGTTCTTTTAGTGGTTGTCTCTGTAATTGTTCAAGTATTAGCATGAATGATCTAGCACTAGTTCTTATCGGCATCAGTATTCTTTTTGCACTGTTTATATATGTGCGGACTTATACCAAACTGAAGGCCTGTGCTTTGTGTGCAGCCGTATCGCTGACCTGGATTGTTTTGTTAGTTGCTTTTTATTTAGGTGGTTCGGTGCATATTTTGTTGCTCGGTATTTTGGTAGGTACTAGCATCACCGGAATCTCTTATTTGTTGGAAGAAAAACTGACTAAAGAATATCTGCTTTTTAAGTTACCGTTTTTTCTGACTTTGGTATCTGTAGCTTATATGGTGATAGAGAAAATAGTTGTTCTAGAGGCTTTGATTATCTTGGCGACATTATGGATAGTTTCTGGGGCTTTGTTTGTAAATAGAGATGCTGAAAAGTTGAAAGGATTGGCAGGAAAGATTATTAGCTGTTGTAAAAATTGGTAAATATATGGAATGTTGTAATAGCGAAAAAACACATAAACATGAAGGTCATGGGCAAGGTGGACACGGCATGAGCCATGGGGATGCCGGTACATATTTGAAAAGATTTTGGATAGTGACATTTTTGCTGGTGCCATTGGTTTTGGTTCATCCTGAGGTGGCCGAATTTTTGGGGCTGGGCGAGTTGGGAATAAATAAATGGATTCAGTTCGGTTTGGCTACTGTTATCTTCGGCTTTTCTTTAGTCTTTTTTCAACATGCTTGGCATGAGATTAAAGCTCGAGCTTATGGAATGATGACCTTGGTTTCTCTGGCGGTTGGCTCTGGTTTTCTGTTCTCTGTTGTTTCTACTTTTGTGCCGGCACTGCAGGCTGAATTTTATCTCGAAATATCTACTTTGGTTTGGGTGCTTTTGTTTGGACACTACTTAGAAGCCAAATCAAGCGGAGCGGCAGGCAATGCTTTGCAGGAAGTTGCTAAGCTTTTGCCAAAGCAGGCGCATAAATTAGAAGGTGGTAAAGAAGTTGATGTAGAAACTAGTGCTTTAAAAGACGGGGACACTGTTTTGGTTAAGCCGGGTGAGAAAGTGCCGGCTGATGGGGTGGTTGTATCTGGTTCGGCTAATGTTGATGAGTCGCTCATTAGCGGTGAGTCCAAGCCTGTTCAAAAGGAAAAAGATGCAGAGGTAGTAGCTGGTTCAATTTGTTTAGATGGGTCTTTGACCATAGAGATAACTCGCGTGGGTGAGCATTCAACCATCGGACAGATCCAGAAACTAATCGAGCAGGCTGGAAAAACAAAACCTCGCTCCCAAAGGATTGCTGATAAGGCCTCAGCTGTTTTGACTTTTGTGGCCGGACTGACGGCTTTGTTTACTTTGTTGATTTGGACTTTAGTGGTTGGCCAGACTTTTGTCTTTTCGATTACTCTGGCTATTACGGTTTTGGTTATTGCTTGTCCGCATGCACTGGGTCTTGCCATTCCGACAGTAACGACCATCACTACTTCTTTGGCAGTAAAGAATGGTTTCTTTATTAAAGACATGTCTAAAGTTGAAACTATTCGCAAGGTTGATTATGTCGTTTTTGATAAGACCGGAACACTGACTAACGGAGAGTTTGGAGTTAGCAAGGTGGTCCAAGCTGAAGGAGAAGATAAAGAAAATGTTTTGAAGATTGCAGGATCTTTGGAGCAACATTCATCTCATATTATTGGACAGTCGATACTTGCATATGTTCGCGGGCAGAATATTAAGGTTTCAGAGATTTCTAATTTTAAAAATGTAGCTGGTCAAGGTGTTAGGGCCGAGGTGGATGGTGAAGAATACGTAGTGGGTAATGGAAAGATCATAAATGATCTAGGATTAAAATATGAAATGCCAGAAGAAGAGGGCACTGTGGTCTTTGTGGCAAGTAACACAAAGGTTTTGGGATATATTGTTCTCTCGGACACTATTAAAAAATCGTCGTTTGATGCGGTGAGCAAATTGCATCAGATGGGCATTAAGGTGGCAATGCTTACGGGAGATAATAAGCAGGTTGCCGAGTCGGTCTCTAAAGAACTTGGAATTGATACGTACTTTGCTGAAGTTCTTCCGGAAGATAAATATAGACACATAAAAGAATTGCAGGAAAAAGGTAATACAGTTTTGATGGTTGGTGATGGAGTTAATGATGCTCCGGCTTTGACGCAAGCTGATGCTGGTGTGGCCATTGGAGCTGGAACTGATGTGGCGGTGGAGGCCGGCGATGTTGTTTTGACTGGAAGTGATCCTAAGGATGTCGTATCGCTTATTTCTTTGTCTCGGAAAGTTTACGTTAAAATGATTCAGAATCTGGTGTGGGCACTGGGCTATAACGTGGTGGCTATTCCGGCTGCGGCTGGAGTGTTTGCCTTTTGGGGATTTTTCTTAAGGCCGGAGATTGGAGCCTTGGTGATGTCATTGTCTACGGTTATTGTGGTGGTCAATGCTCTGACTTTAAAGAAAATGAAGTTTTAGGGGTTAATAAAGCCACTTTAAACGGGTAATACTATAGTATTACCCGTTTATTTGTTACACTAGTTTTATGAAAACCATCTATTTTGTACGGCACAGAGAGAGTCATGAAAATATATGAACGACATTTACACAACAATCGAAAAGATTATTAAAACGCAGGCTAAGGAGGAGGGCTTGGTGTTAAAGAAAGCCGTCTTAGACAGTGTAGCTAAAACTCCCAAACGGCAGCTTCACGCATACGGATCGAAGAAAGTGCAGATTGGTAAACGAAAACCAACGCAGACTTATGTGGTGGGTTGTATGTTGAATAAAAAAACTATCGGATTCTATTCAATGGCGGTGTATGCTTTTCCTAAAAAATTTGATCTTTCTCCGGAGATGAAAAAGACCCTGAAAGGTAAGTCTTGTTTCCAGATTAAAGAGCTGGATAAGAAAACGGAAAAAGAATTAGAGAAGATTGTAGCCAAGAGTATTGCTTTGTTTAAAAAAGAAGGGTGGGTTTAAAATTGTTCATAATTTAAACATGTAATAACTGGCACATACAGACGTCTTCTCTATTAGATAGCCCTCCTCATGGGCTAATTAAAAGTTAAATAAAAAGACCATGAATAAAATTATATTTAGTATGGTCTTGGCGGGTCTGTTTCTGTTGGGTGTGCCGACATATGCATCGAGTTACCAGTATGTAAATACTAGTGGTGACCTCAGCGTAGTGACGGCAGACAGCTCAACAGAAGCAATACGAACAGCACCGAACATTCACCCAAACAGTGGAGTAATGCTCCTAAGTGGAGTCGGTGGAGATGATGCGAATGTCTCAGGACAAAACTCATATTTGTACATGGATGCTAATGGAGAACTTAGAACAGTTTCAGCAAGTTCATCTGAAGATGCTTTGAGCAGTTCAGTAAACAGACATCCTAACAGTGGGGTAATGCTAGTTTCTTAATTTGCCAAGATAGTAAGAAAACAACGAGTTAAAATCCGTTGTTTTCTTCTGGGTTAGGGCTCTAAAATAAGCCTTTCTTTCTGTGCTATAATGGCTATAGGCAAAAAATCCGCAAAGGCAGTTTCTTTGTGACAACAAATGCGGAATAGAAAGGTTATTCACTAATTTTAAAATAAAGTATGAAAAATACATTAATTGCTATTGTTATCATAATTGTTCTTGCTGGTATTGGAATATTTGTTTTTATGAGCAACGGACAGGACACAGATCTTACAAGAGATGATCAGAATGCTGAGCAGAGAGATGCTGATCAAAATCAAACAGAAGACGAGGCTGAGCAAGAATATGCAACTCAGACAGTTATCGGCTCATCCGTTGAAGGACGAGACATTACTGCATATCACTTTGGAACAGGAGACACTGAGATCTTGCTTATTGGTGGAATTCACGGAGGATATTCGTGGAATACTGCTTTGTTAGGAAATGAATTTGTATCGCACTTTAGCGAAAATGAAGGGGCGGTGCCCGAAGGTGTGCGACTAACGGTTATTCCAGTAATGAATCCTGATGGATTAAATAAGGTGGTATCTGATACATCTGATTTTGTGGTAGGCGATGTCAACACTTCTTCTGAGGTGCGCATTAGTGGACGATTTAACGAAAACGGTGTTGATCTAAACCGAAACTTTGATTGTGTGTGGCAAACTGAAGGTGTGTGGCAGAGCCGTACAGTTAGCGGTGGAGATGCACCATTCTCAGAACCAGAGTCTCAAGCTGTGCGAGATTATGTAGAGAGCAGTAACCCTGATGCAGTAGTGGTTTATTACAGTTCTGCTGGAGGTGTCTTTGCTTCAAGTTGTAACAATGGAGTCTCGGATGAGACTGCTGGTTTGACTAACTTGTATGCACAAGCTTCAGGGTACGCAGCTTTTCAATCATTCGATTTTTACGAAATTACTGGAGATATGGTGAACTGGTTGGCTAAGGAAAATGTTCCGGCTATTAGTGTCTTGTTGACTAACCACACAAGTATTGAGTGGGACAAAAATATTGCAGGAGTGGAGGCAATGATTGAACAGGCAACTAATAACTAATATCTAATATCTAATATCTAATAACGCCGACCTGCGGTCGGGACAGATAACAAGTGACATTTGACTTGTGACAATTGACTAAGCACTAAGAACTAACAACTAAGTACTAAACACAGTTCTATGAAAAGAATCATCGGGATCACAATTGGCATTATTATTTTAGTGGTCCTTGCGGTGGTTTTTTGGCCCGAGGCACAACCTGAAATAGCACAGGAGCCAGAGCCAACTCAAGAATGGACTCAGGAGGTAATTGGAAGCTCAGTGGAGGGTCGCTCCATTGAGGCTTTTACCTATGGAGATGGGCAGACAAACTTGCTTTTCGTTGGTGGAATTCACGGAGGATATGAATGGAATAGTGTCTTGTTGGCTTATGCTGTTATGGATCATTTGGAAGAAAATCCGGATGTAATACCGGATGATTTGCAGGTTACTATTGTCCCTTCGGCTAATCCGGACGGACTCTTTACTGTTTTAGGAGTTGAGGGACGCTTCTCGGCCACTGAGGTGCCAGCAGGGGTAGATACTAGTGTTGGCAGATTTAATGCTCGCGGAGTGGACTTGAATAGAAACTTTGATTGTAAGTGGGCACCGGAAAGTACTTGGCGTGGACAGACAGTCAGTGCTGGGACAGCACCTTTTTCAGAGCCAGAAGCTAGAGCTATAAAGAGCGTGGTAGAAAAGTATGCGCCGAGTGCCGTGGTCTTTTGGCATAGCCAAGCTAACAATGTTTATGCTTCTGAATGTTACGAAGGCGTTTTGCCAGTTACATTAGATGTAATGAACTTATACGCACAGGCTGGAAATTATGGAGCTGTGGAAGTTTTTGACGCTTATCCTGTAACTGGAGATGCCGAAGGCTGGTTGGCTTCGATTGGTATTCCGTCCGTGACTGTTGAGTTAGAAACAAGAAATAGTATTGAGTGGGAGCGTAACTGGGCAGGTATGCGGGCATTGTTTGAATATTTTACAAATTAGATATGGTATTCTAGGTAGTAATGTCTAAGAAGATTGTGATTGTCGGTGGCGGTTTTGGTGGAGTCTACACTGCACGAGCGCTTGCTCGTATGGATAGACAGTATGATGTAACACTTATAAATCGTACTAACTATTTTCTTTTTACCCCACTTTTGCATGAAGTGGCAACTGGGGCTTTGTCTGAAGAATCTGTTGCCGAGCCTTTGCGTGAAGTTTTCAGAAAAACTAATGTCAAGTTTTTGCAGGCTGAAGTGACAAGTGTGAACAGGAAAAACAAGACTCTGGTGGCTGGTCAAGATGAGCTTGGCTACGACTACTTGGTTTTAGCCACAGGTGCTGATACGAACTTTTTTGGGGCATCTAAAGATGAGAGCTGTTTTACGCTGAAGAATTTGGATGATGCTGTTAGGATGCGTGATCATTTGATAGATAGAATCGAGCAGGCTTCTGCTGAGGAAAATACAGAAAAAAGAAAAGAACTGCTGACTTTTGTGGTTGTTGGAGGTGGTCCGACCGGAGTGGAGTTGGTGGCTGAAATGGCGGAGTTTGTTTTTGATACGCTGTGTGATGGATACACTAAGACTTCTATAAAAAAGAGTGATGCTCGGGTTATTTTAATACATGCCGGCCAAGTTCTTTTGGGGCAATTTTCTCCAAAAGTGCAAAACTATGCTCGGAAGACTTTAGAAAATAAGGGCATAGAGCTTTTGTTGGGCACGCGTGTTCAAAAGATTTCTGACGGACGAGTTTACTTATCTGAAGAGGAGATAATAAAAGCTGGTACGATTGTTTGGACTGCTGGAGTGGCTGCTCAGATGCCTGATTTTAATGACGAGCCAGTCTTGGATGAGCACAAGCGCCTAAAGGCCGATGAGTACTTGCGTTTGGCAGGAGAGGTGGATGTTTTTGTTTTGGGAGATGTGGCGGGTGATAAAGGCGAGTCGCCTATGCTGGCTCAGGTGGCTGTTTCGCAAGCAAAGATGGTGGCTGGTAATATTTGCGCTTCAATTCGAAATAAAAAACTACGTTCTTTTGTATTTAAGAAAAAAGGAATGCTTGTATCTTTGGGTCAGTGGAATGCGGCGGGGGATATTGGACCATTTGTTTTGAAGGGTCGGTTTACTTGGTGGCTATGGCGGACGATTTATCTTTTTAAATTTAACTCATGGAGAAAGCGCCTGAGAATTGTCTTTGAATGGACTATTAATTTGTTTTCAGCGAGAGACACTACTAGAGCGTAGGGATAATGACAAAAATACCCCCCGAAGCGCAAGCGCTTCGGGGGTTATTACTAAGCACTGACCTCCTGTTTGACTACTGTTCTACCTGTGGTACCATTAGGGATGTAAACGTGTCTCATAGCAATGTATTTGTATGTGAGGGGATCGATCGTTTTACAGGTCTCGACTTAGTCGAGGCGCTCATTTACAAATAAAACATTGTTTCAAGAAATGGAAAAGAAGCTATATGTCGGAGGCGTATCATACGACTCTACCGACGATTCTCTGAAGTCTGCTTTTGAACAAGCTGGAACCGTTGAATCTGCATCTATCATCATGGATAAGATGACAGGACGATCAAAGGGTTTTGGTTTTGTTGAAATGGCAACTCCAGAAGAGGCCCAGAAAGCTATTGAAATGTTTGACGGTCAAGAAATTGATGGTCGACGTGTCAAAGTTAACGAAGCCCGACCAAAGAAAGAGTGGAACTAACTCTATCTACAAAAACACCCTTTAATAAGGGTGTTTTTGTTTGGTATACTATTAAGGACTTTAATAGTAAATTTTAAGACGAATGAAGTTTAATCTTTTAGACGTAGAAAGTGCTGAAAAAACTGCAGCCATTGAAAAGCTAGTTGCTCAGAGTACACCCAGGGCCGATTTTTTCTTTTTTATTTTTTTATCAACTGCTATGGCTACACTGGGTATTCTTATCTCTAGCGTGCCGGTTATTATTGGTTCAATGTTGATTGCTCCGATGCTTTATCCAATTTTGGCCATAGGTATGGGTTTGTCTATCTCTGATCCAAAACTTATTAAGCGATCTACTTACACTTTCGGACAGTCAGTGTTAGTGGCATTGCTATCGTCAATCTTCGTGGCCCTTTTCTTTACTGAAAGGGAAGCTTTGAGTTTTATTACTATTATCGTTAGGACAGATGTTGCCTTGATTGATGTTGGAATTGCGGTGGTTGCTGGACTTGCGGCTAGTTTTGCTTTGGTTAGACACACCCTTAATGAGTCTTTTCCTGGTGTGGCTATTTCTGCAGCCTTGGTACCTCCTCTTGCTGTAGTTGGCATTGGCGTAATTCGTCTTGATTGGGAGCTTATTCGAGGATCGTTTCTGCTCTTTGTCATCAGTACTGTGGGTATTATTTTGACAAGTTTGTTTGTTTTTGCGCTGTTTAACTTTCATAGCAAAAAGAAATTGGTTCATGATGCCATAGAAGAGGAAGATAAAGAAGTAAAAAGTTCATGATTGAACTATTGCCATTCTTTCTCATATTGTTTGTTGGTGTATTTTTTGCTGAGGTTTTTGCACGCTTGCATTTGCCATGGGTAGTCGCCCTGATTGTCGGAGGTATTGTCATTGGTCCATTTGGTTTCGGACTTTTTGAACCTAGTCAGACTATGGAGTTTTTGGGACAGCTTGGTTTGGTGTTCTTGATGTTTATGGCTGGTCTTGAAACACGCTTTTCAAGTTTTAAAGAAATTGAACGTACGGCTTTTCCTCTAGTCTTACTTAACGGTGGAGTACCAGCACTTGTGGGTGTTGGCATCGCGCTTTTATTTGGATATGGTTGGGTTGGTGCATTGTTGTTAGGGCTTATTTTCATGTCATCTTCTGTTTCAGTTGTAGTTCCTTCTCTACAATCACGAGGATTATTGTCGAGCCGAGTTGGGCACACTATCGTAACTACAGCTATTATCGAAGATGTTGCTAGTTTGGTGCTTCTTTCAATACTTTTGAATAAGGCGGATCCGGTAACATCACTTCCTCTGCCACTCTTTTACCTACTTGCTGTTCTTTGTTTGGTGGTTTTGCGATTCTTGGTTCCGAAGATTCGCTTTTTCTTTGCGCATACCGGCGATCAGGAGGTTAAAGATGTTTTTCAACAAGAGCTCCGTTCAGTGTTTGTTATTCTTATCGGTATCGTTATCATCTTTGAACTCTTAGGGTTACATCCTATTATTGCCGGCTTCTTTGCTGGATTTATTCTTTCCGATACTGTAAACAGTCGGTTGCTGAAAGATCGTTTGCAGGCCATTAGCTACGGAGTCTTTATTCCCATTTTCTTTATTTTAATTGGTGCGCGTACAGACATTACTATACTATTTGCCTTCTCGGCTATCGCTCTTTTGGCAGTTACTATTTCAGTTGGATTTATCTTTTCAAAACTTATTTCTGGATATGTTGGTGCTCGTTTGGAGAAATTTACAAAACCCCAATCTTTATTGGTGGGCGTTTCTACTATTCCGCAACTTTCAACCACTTTGGCGGTGGCTTTCTCTGGAGTACAGTTCGGGCTGATTGATCAGGATTTGGCATCAGCAATTGTGATACTTTCGGTTGTTTCAACCCTGGTGACCCCTCTTTTGATCAATTGGGCGGCACGTAAGGTTAATGAAGATGATCTCAAGAATGTGGTACAATTTAGTCAGCCCGAAATAGAACATAAATTATAAAAAATATGGACACATTGATGAAGGCAGATATATTTTTCTTCATAACCAGCGTAGTGGTAATACTTTTGGCAATCCTTGTTGCTGTAATGTTGGTATATATTGTTCGAATTTTGAGAGATGTAAAACACATTTCTTCCAGGGTTCGGGAGGAAGGGGATAAAATAATAGAAGATGTTGATGAACTTCGGCAAGATCTTTCCCGAGAGGGAGCGAAATTTACTGGAGTAGTATCAGTATTTAGTGGTTTTTTATCAAAACAGGCAAAGAAATTAAAAGTTAAAAAAACAAAATAATAATATGGCTAAGAAAAAATCAAATCACACAGGTACAAAAGTAGCTCTAGGTATTGGTGCTGGACTTGCTGTTGCAGCTGCTGCTGGAACAGCTTGGTTGTACGGCACAGAGAAAGGAAGAAAGACAAAAAAGAAACTATCTTCTTGGATGCTTAAAGCAAAAGGTGAGGTGTTGGAGAAGATTGAAAAGATGGGTGATGTAACGGAGGAGAAGTATCATGCAGCTGTTGGGCAGGTAATGAGCAAATACAAGAAGATGAAGAATATTTCTGCTAGCGAGGTTGCTGTATTAGAAGCAGATTTGAAAAAGCATTGGAAGAATATTCATAGTATGGTTTCTCCTAAGAAAAAGGCGAGTGTTAGAAAGCGACCAAGAACTGCTAAGAAGAAATAGATAAATTAGAAGTTAGAATATAGAAGATATAAAAAACTGAAGCGCTTGCGCTTTAGTTTTTTATTTTGTATCTGCTATTCGGAGTGAGAATAGGATACCCAGAAACATTAGAAGGCCTGTTGCTATAAATAAATGTTCAAAGGTTCCAAAGATTAGTATCGGTGTGGCTAGTAATGGCCCGATAATATAGGCCACTGGTTCGGTGCCTCGGAAAACGCTTATGATGTTGCTGTTGTTTTGATTAACATGTTTGAAAAAATAACTCTCTGTCATAATCTCCACAAGGCTTGCTCCAACACGGGTAACAAAAAGGGTGGCGGCTAGAAAGAAAAAGATTGGTGTTTGGATCAAGGCAAAGATAATTGTTGAGAAACCAATAATTATAAAGCCGATGACCATTAGTTCTTGTTCGCCAAATCGCGTGTCCGCAAGATAGCCTGCCGGTATTTGGAATAGCAAGAATGGTAAAAGCATAATGGTTAGCATTAAGCCGATTATCTGCCAGGTAAATCCTAGAACAGTGTATAGATATACTGGTGTGTAGATAACCATAACAGCATAGAATAGTTGTAAAAGAATACGAGTCCATAAGACGTTTCTTAAGTCTTTGTTTTGTTTGAATGTCTGGATGGCATGAGACATACCATCATGGGCCACGATTTCTACAGAATCTTTCCTTAGGTATCTAGCAGTAATCAAGAGGGTCGGTATTATGAAGAAAGATGAGAATAGGTATACTCGTGTGTAATTTTCTGTTTCTCCAAGCAAGAAGCCAGCAATTGTAGGTGAGATGATTAAGGCTGTGTTTGAAAGAGACAAATACAGACTTCGGATTCTGCCAGTCTTTTCTTCTATGCGAGAAGCGTTTTCAAGAAATAGATCGAAGAAGTAGACTAAGCTAACCAAAACACCTCTGTATAGTACGAAGCTAATCAAGACAATTGGCGGGATAGATACAAAAGACAACAGTAGGACCATAATCAGTTCTAGCACGAGTAGAAACAGGGTTATGCTGTACGCGCCGAAACGTCGTATAGCTGTTGGAGCGTAAAACAGTATGAGCAGGGTTAGTATTGAGCCGGCACTAAACAAAAGCCCGACATATCGAGCTTGAATAAACTGCTCGATAAAGGTCGAGTTAATGTAGAAAATTACATAGGCGTGAAATGACAGCAGTATGAAAGATACAAATACTGCTAACAAACTACTGGTGTATGTTCGAGGTGTTTCTGGTCGATCTTGTATCATGATTCGTTATACTCCAAGTATAACAGGAATGATGATTGGTTTCTTTGAGGTCTTTTGAACAAGGAACTTCGTGATGTCTTTTGTTACGCGTTCTTTTACGTAGTCGAAGTTGATAGGGTTCATACCTTTTGTAGATGTTTCTACACTTCTTTTTATAACAAGACGTGCTTGTCCTAGCAGTTCCTGGGATTCTCTTAAGTAGACAAATCCACGAGAGATAATGTCTGGACTCTTTTTTAGCTTACCAGTTTTAGTGTTGATGCTAGCAATGATTACGAACATACCATCTGCAGAAAGCATTTTTCTGTCTCGGATAACCACGTCTTGCATATCACCAACAGTGGTTCCTTCAACCATCATTTCTTCATAAGGAGCACGTTCTTTCCGTACAGATATTTTCTGCTTATCGGGTGCAATTTCTATGATAGAGCCGTTTTCAGGAACGACAATATTTTCGTCAGGCACACCAAGCTGGCGAACCATTTCGGCATGCATCTTTAGCATATAGTGGTATCCGTGTACTGGCATAAAGAATTTGTAAGGAATTTGTCCGTGGATCCACTTCAACTCATCACGACGACCGTGACCAGAAACGTGAACGTCTGAATCAAGGTAGGTAATGATGTGTGCGTTGTGTCGGTATAGGTTGTCTTTAAGTTTGGTTACAGCCCTTTCATTTCCAGGAATAACGGATGAAGACAGAATGATAGTATCTTGGTTGGTTAGCTTTATGTGTTTGTGGGTATTGTTAGACATACGCATCAATGCGGCAAATTCTTCGCCTTGAGCACCTGTAGCCAGAACCATAATCTTATGAGGAGGATGATTTCGCATCTCTTCAATCGGGATGACATGATCCAGCTCAACTAGATTTAGGTGCCGAACGATTTCCATATTTGTTTTCATGCTTCGTCCCTCAAATACCATTTTTCGTCCGTATTTTTTGGCGATTTTGATGAACTCAATGATTCGCTCTACTTGAGAGGCAAAAGTGGCTATCGTTAGACGTCCTTTGGTTGATCCGATAATCCGGTCGATATTGGCTATAACATCGTCTTCAGAAATATTCCATCCTGGTCTATCGATATTGGTCGAGTCCATAGTAAGCAGAAGAACATTTCTATCTTTGAAAAATTCGTATTGCTTCACTTCAGCTTCCACTGGAACTCCATTCTTGTTTTCAACACGAACGTCTCCGGTATTAACGATGTCCCCAAGTGGTGTTTCGATGATAATACCGGTTGAATCGGGGATAGCGTGTGTTAGTCCAAAGAAACGAACTTTTAGGTGTTCGGTTATGGGGATGGCCCCACCTTCTTTATCAACAACTTTTAGGTTGAGTTTTGGTAGATGGGGATGCTCCTCTTGACGCTTTTGAATTAGGATAGAACCAAATTCTCGAGTGTAAATAGGAGGATTACCAAGTTTGTCTATAAGGTAGGGAATGCTTCCTATGTGGTCTAAGTGTCCGTGTGTGATTACTATGGCTTTTATCCTGTCTTTCCGCTCCTCAAGATATTTTATATTCGGCAAGATGTAGTCAACACCCGGTGTGTCTTCGTCTGTGAACTGTATTCCACAATCAATTACGATGATGTCTCCCTTGTATTCAACTACTGTCATATTTCGGCCGATCTCTTCTACTCCTGAAATAGGAATAATACGAAGGTTTTCTCCTGCGGGCGGAATAACAACATGTTGTTGTCGTTTGCGTGGACTTCTGTTGTTATCGCTGGATCCGTTTCTAGGACGGTGTCTGTTTCCAGATCTCCTATTGCCACTGTTGTTATTACCGGTGTTTCTTGAGTCGTTATTATTTCGTCTGTTTCGAGACGGTGGTCGGCGTTTTGCAGGCGCTGTTGCATCTGCACTCCACGCACGCATGCGTGGTTGTGAATCTGTTTTTTCCATTACTATGAGTTAATTTCTAATTGATTACTAATATTTTTAGTCGACAAAAATTTTCCACACTTTTTCTGTTTCTATGTACCATTCGTGAACGTTGTTAAACCTGTCTGAAGATACAACCATGTTGTCTATGGCAACATTTTGTACTTTATTAGGAATGATGTACGTGAAATAAGGTGAATAGATAAACACAGCTGGGATATCGGTCTCGATTTCTTGTATGAATGAGGAGAAGAGTTCTTGTCTCTGTGTAGTATCGCTTATTACTCTAGCATTCTCAACTAATTTGTCTACTGTGATGTTTGTGTATTGTGCGATATTTAGCCCGGGATCGTTTCGTCCTGATGAGTGCCAAAAAGGATATAGATGTGTGTTTCTACCAAGGACTATTCCAAATAGAAGCGTTTGGTAGTCTCGTGGACGGATGACGTTTTGGTTGAGGTCGTTGGTATTGAAGATCTGCAATGTTACATCTGCATTCAAAGCTTCCCATTGTTTTTCAATTAGTTCGGCTGTTTGAATAAGCTCTGGATTATTTGCTGTTGAAATAGAAAAAGATAATCTTTCGATACCTTCGTCGGTTTCTCGTTCGTATATTCCAGTTCCCTCATTGATTTCCCAGTTGGCATTTTCTAAACGGCCTCTGGCTGTATCTATAGAATAGTTTGATATTTCTTTAGAGAAAGAAGGGATGGCGGTATCTATTGCTTTAGCAAAATCTCCAAAGACTTCTTGCACGATAGCTTGTCTGTCTAGGGATTCTGATAGAGCTAGACGCACTTCATTGTTTAATAGGGCAGGACTTTCGTTTTGGTTGAAGAAAACACCAAAAACTCTTGGGAGCAGGGTCTTATAAACAGTGTTTCCTTCTTTCGAAGAAATGTTGTTGTATTCTCGCAAAGAGAATCCATGCACAGTGTCGATGTTATTTTTATTGAAAGATTCGATGAGTTGTTCGTTGTCTTGGTATAGTCGGACAATGATGCGGTCAATATAGACTTCTCCAAGCGCATAGTTAGCAAAAGGAGAAAGCTCGTAGTGTACGGGTAGTCCGCCAGAATTGTATCGAACAGAACGGACTCGATATGGTCCAGCGCCGACTGGGTCAACGTTAAATCTACTGAATTGGAATTGGTCGACACTGATACCTTGCCAGATATGTTTTGGCAGGATGCCAAGGGTAGTGTTTTCTATGAAAGGTTCAAAGGGCTCTGAAAGGGTAAATTGGATGTCCCTGTCAGAAAGAATGACAACACTAACACCTTCCCAGTGTGCCCGTTTGGGGCTTCTAAGTAACGTGTCTTGAGCCATTTGGATAGTGAAAGCCACATCTTCTGTAGTTAGGGGTTCTCCGTCGTGGAATACAAGATTGTCTTTGAGTCTGAATGTGTAGGTTTTTCCGTCTTCTGAGATCGTGTAGGATTCTGCCAAGGTTTCTTTATATGTGCCGTCTGGCATAGCTCTGGTTAGTCCGGCATAAACTAGGGCCGTCATATCTTGATCAGCATCAGAAATTGCTAAAATTGGATTTATAAAACGTGGTGTTCCAACAATACCTTCGCGCAAAATACCTCCACGAGAAGGTACCTCGACTTGAAGATTTTGGTTGACCGAAAAGATAAGAAGAGATGCAGAAACAAGACAAACTACTAATGCCAGAAAGAAAATAACTTTTTCTGTAATTGGAAATCGTCTAACGGCATTCCCGATTTTTTGTATTATTTCAATATGAAATGGACGTGTGAGAAAATATAAAAATTTCACGATACGTTGTGTGTGGGTGTTTGGTCGCTATAGAAGCAAAGCGGCAACTGCAGAGAGTGCGAATAGAGTGGCAAGAGCAATAGTTGCTCGAAAGAGCATTTTTTCACCCCCGCGACGTGTGTGATGTACTGAACCGCCCATATCGCCACCACCCAAAGCACCTCCAAGACCCGCTTCAGAGCGCTGAAGCAAGATAGTAATAATAAGAAGGACAGAAAGAATTATCTGAACTATAGAAATAATTGGCATAAGAGTGATTATAGCAGGTGTTATTTTTATGGCAACAGATGGAATAGGCACTGGAGATTAGACGTTAGAGATTGGAGATTAGAGAATCCCCCGAAGCCAAGGGCTTCGGGGGATTCAAGAAAGAAGCTAACACCTAAAAGCCAAAAGCTCGTCCCTCTCTCTTGATTTATGCTGGTATTTCCTTATAATTGGGCACACATTAGAAAGTAACTATACATATGTATATGGTACAGAAGGCAAAAAAAGCTATTTCAATTATCCCGTTAGGAAACAGAGTTCTGGTTGAGCCTGTTAGTCCTGAAGAAAAAACAGCATCCGGAATTATTTTGCCAGATACGATTGATAAGGATAAGCCGGAGCAAGGTAAAGTTATTTCTGTTGGTGAAGGGAAATTTGATGATGGGGCTCGGGTGCCAATGACGGTTAAAAAGGGTGATACTGTTGTTTTTTCAAAGTATGGTTATGACGAAGTTAAGATTGATGGAACAGAATATTATATTATCGAAGAGGATAAAATCCTAGCAATCATAAATTAAGGAGCGGAGCGACTATAATTTATTTGCCCCGTGAATTCTTTGCGGAGCAAAGACAGGATGCGAAGCAGACTGAAATTCACTCGGGGCTCTCGAACAACTAGGAACTTATAAAGAATTACTAATAACTAACAACTAAGCACTAAAGACTATTAAATATGAGTAAACAAATTACATTTGGAGAAGATGCGCGGAAGGCCCTCAAGCGAGGTGTCGATAAGGTGGCAAATACCGTTAAGGTAACGATTGGTCCTCGGGGACGAAATGTGGTTTTGGATAAGGGATATGGCGGACCAACTATTACAAACGATGGTGTATCTATTGCCAAAGAGATTGAATTGAAAGATCGTCTTGAGAATATGGGCGCGGAAATTGTAAAAGAAGTTGCGACTAAAACTAATGATATTGCTGGAGACGGGACGACCACTTCTGTAGTTTTGGCCCAGGCTATTATTGAAGAAGGAATGAAACACGCAACAATGGGAGTTAACGCTATGGCAATTCGATCTGGCATCGAGAAGGCTTCAGAAGAGGCTGTTAAGGCGCTGAAAGCTATTGCAAAACCCATTAAAGACAAAGAAGAGATTCGACAGGTGGCTACTATTTCTGCTGAGAGTGAGGAATTGGGAAAGAAAATTGCCGATACTATAGATAAGGTTGGCAAAGATGGTGTGGTTACTGTGGAGGAGTCGCAGACGCTGGGTATTGAAACAGATGTGGTTAAGGGATTGCAATTTGATAAGGGATACGTTTCTCCATATATGATCACTGACACGGAGCGAATGGAAGCTGAGATGAAAGATGCGCCGATTCTGATTACTGATGGAAAGATTTCAAATATTAAAGAGATTGTTCCGTTTCTTGAAAAGCTGGCACAAACAGGAAAAAAAGAGCTTGTGATTATTGCTGAAGATGTTGAAGGAGAAGCACTGGCTACTTTTGTAGTTAATAAACTTCGTGGAGGATTCAACGTGTTAGCTATTAAAGCTCCTGGATTTGGAGATCGAAAGAAAGAAATGCTTGAAGACATTGCTGTTACTACTGGCGGTCAGGTGATTTCAGAGGATGCTGGAATGAAGTTGGAATCAATAGAGCTTGGAATGCTTGGAAAAGCAACGCGCGTAGTTTCTACTAAGGATTCAACTGTGATTGTTGGAGGTAAAGGAAAGAAGTCTGATATTGAAGATCGGGTTGAGCAGTTGAAAACAATGCGAGAACGAACTGATTCAAAATTTGACGTAGAGAAACTTGATTAACGCATTGCTAAACTAACTTGTGGTGTGGCCGTGGTTCGAGTTGGGGCGGCAACTGAGACAGAGATGAAGTATTTGAAACTTAAGATTGAGGATGCCGTTAACGCCACAAAGGCTGCTATCGAAGAAGGAGTTGTTGCTGGAGGAGGAAGCTCTTTGGTCCACACGGCTAAGAAAATTGCTGGAAAGAAGATGGCAAGTGCAGAAGAGCAAATTGGTTATGACATTGTTGTTCGAGCGCTTGAGGCCCCATTGCGACAAATTGCAATAAATGCAGGGAAAGAAGATGGAGCTGTGGTTGTTGAAAAAGTCCGAAATGCTGGAGAGAAGTCTGGTTATAACGCTCTTTCTGGTGAGATTATTTCAGATATGCTTAAAGCTGGAATTATTGATCCGGTTAAAGTCGAGCGAGCGGCGGTTCAAAATGCAGCCTCAGCGGCAGCGATACTTCTGACTACTGAAGCGGCTGTTACAGAAGAGCCTAAGGAAGAGAAGGGTGATGCCACTGGAATGGGAGGGGGAATGCCGGGGATGATGTAATGATTTTCAACGAGCCCTTGGGCGACTATGAAAATCATTATCCCGTTTCACTTTTACTTCGAATTATAAAAAGAGCGCGTGTCCGAATAGGACAACCTTTATGGGTGAAGCGTGCTTTTTTGTATAGTATGCGTATTTTACTTTAACACCATGCGCGAAGGTATTTCGTAAAAGTGGAACTGGGATAATGAATAGAA
>JBGSXG010000049.1:0-1834 GCA_041751485.1 Minisyncoccia bacterium
TGCATTTACCTTTAGCTGCAGGACGTCCAGGTTTTATTTCTGTTTTTTCGACATCCTTCATTTCGCGCTTTTCCTTACACTTTACGCAGTAGCCAATAATTTTTTCATCCATATGCCCATCATACCTTATTTTTATAAAAAATAACATTGCGGTGTGTGAGCCTGTGGATTACAATAAAAAAAGCTTTATTACTAAATGAAATGTTTATGAATACAAAAATACTTATTGGACTTGCTGTGGCTATCGTTGTTGTTGGTGGTATGGCGGTCTATATGATAACTGGAAATAATTCCAATACTTTTGAACCAGAAGCAAATCTTTCTGGTCGTTTTGAACAGGTACTCGCCAGCGGTGAAGATGTTAAATGTGACTTTGCTCATGATGATGAACAGGGCAATGTTACAGAAGGTGTTGTTTATGTATCTGATGGCGGAGAAAAAATCAGGGCAGACTTTATGTTCTCGCAGAGGGGTGAAGAATCATTCGAAGGGCACGTTATCCGAGATGGTACTACGAACTATGTTTGGGGTAGTTTTGCAGAGCAGGGCATTCAGTCAGAGATAACTATTGAAGAGCAAAACGAATTGTTTAAGTCTGAGGATGCGGAAATTCCAGACACAGTTGTCTATCATTGTAGTAAGTGGTCTGTGGATAATGAGCAATTTGAAAAACCATCTAACATAACCTTTTTGGACGTCTCTAGTCAGATGAACATAACTGGTCAAAATGTTGGAGATATGAAGGCTTTTCAATGTAGTGCATGTGAGAGTATTCCTGATGCGACACAACGAGCGCAGTGTCTTTCTGCTTTGAGCTGTTAAGATAAAGGTTTTTAGACAGGCTGTCTCAGCCGGCTCTGTAGAGTTGGCTGGGACTTTTTGTATAAGGTAGTTGACGAAAACATACACTGTGATACATTTCTTTCTTGTGCCCACATGGCTGGGCTGTTCTTTTCACTCTTTCTCTTTCTTAGGAGTCTATCCGAATGGATACGAATCTTTCGACACGGACGATGCATCGTATTTGTCAGAATCAAGTTAGCGTTCGGGGAACTAGGAGGTTACGCAAGGAAATCAAGAACTGGCTCAATTCCGAAAAAGTACCCAGAATGCATTTTGGTTGTTTGAGTCGGTTGTTCAATTCTGATTTGCAAACTGATCTTAGATCTGCTCAAGCTTTGCTTGAGAGATTTGGTCGCGCCAGACTCTCGTCTGCCGCATACGAATATATGGAGGAGCAGATCCGAGAAATCGAAGGAAAACAGAAGACGAGGAAATAATTTAGGTTTTTAGGTTGGGAGAGGT
This sequence comes from Minisyncoccia bacterium, assembly GCA_041751485.1. Classification (GTDB taxonomy): domain Bacteria; phylum Patescibacteriota; class Minisyncoccia; order Phycocordibacterales; family CAJQIN01; genus CAJQIN01. Next base: position 1,306 of record JBGSXG010000049.1, read on the forward strand.
CGCTTGGAGGGCGACGGAGGAGGAAGTGTCAGGCGAAGCTTGGCAACGCGGGGCGTGTGGGGATTTCGATCCCCCGCGCTCTTTTTTTATTGGTTAATTTCAATTATGAATTTTGTTTCGGACTTTGAGTTTGTAATTTTTATCTTCTAATTTCCTCTGCATTTTTCTAACTTCTATTCCTATCTTTGATATAATGCTCTCTATGGATAAATATACGGTCCCTACAATACTCACCATCTTCGGTGTTACTGGTGATTTGGCTCAGAAGAAAATCTTTCCAGCATTGATTGATTTGTATACAAAAAACCTGTTACCCGAAAAATTTTCTATTGTTGGAGTCGCAAGGAGAGACTTGAGCATCGGGGAGTTTCAGAGATTTGTTCGTGAGGCCATAGAGAAAAAGAAGCATTATAAAGAGGATGTGATGAGCTCGTTTATTAAACGTATTAAATATTCTCAAGGTCAGTTTGATGATGAACAAACTTACTTAAAAACTAAAAAACTTTTTGAAGAAATTGATAATGAATGG
>JBGSXG010000050.1:0-5248 GCA_041751485.1 Minisyncoccia bacterium
TAAGATTATTGAAGGTTCTGCTCGGAGCATGGGGATTGAGGTTAAGTAATATCTAATATCTAGTAACAAAAAACTACCCAACGGGGTAGTTTTTTGTTACTCTGCTTTTCAGAAACACCTAACAAGGAGACCGTCATGGATATTGCTAATGGAGACCCGTATGAGTTTCGTCCGGATTTGAGTACTTTTGAGAAACAGCTTGGTGTGTACGTAAGACAGGGACATGTCGGATACGTTTTTCGTCATCGCCAGGTGTTCGATGAAGATCCTTCAGTTGAGTTACTCTGTAGGCTCTATCAGGTCGCGCACGAGTCTCGATGGAAAGAACTTCTCCTTTGGGGAGTTCTTGTGTGGAGCGTTGAATGTGCCGTTCTCTTGGCTGTTCTGGGAATTTTTGTCGGAGTGTTATACGGCTCTTATGTGCTCTCGAGCCGTATATTTGGTCAGTAGGTGAAAACCGCACGAACGAAAAACCGTCTTTCGGGAGAAGGGCGGTTTTTACTTTCTTAGAAATTCTTGAAAGACAACCTTCTCACTAGACATTTCTTTTTTTAATATAAAATCTTTTGTATATTCAGGAAAATAGGTATCTCCCTCAAAATTTTCTTTTATGAGAGAAACATAAAGCTTTTGTGTTTCGGGTAGAAACATTTCGTATATTTTTGATCCTCCTATTATGAAAACATTTTCACTTGTTTCTTTCTCGGCCAGCCCTATGGCTTCTTCTTTAGAATGAGCTACGAGTGCTTTTGGGGCATTAAAATCTGTATTACTTGTAAGCACAATATTTACCCTGTTCGGCAAAGGTCGATATTTATTTGGTAATGATTCCCAAGTTTTTCTGCCCATAATAACTGTCGTGCCTTCTGTTTTTTCTTTGAAGAATGCCATATCTTCGGGTGCATGCCATGGTATAGAGCCATTTTTTCCCATGACCCTTTCTTTTCCGGATATTGCTACAATCATATTTATTGTCTTCTTTGTCATAGAATGTACAATGATTCTAGCATGACTAATATTAAGAAAATATGTACGGGAGAGACTTGTTTTGAGGAGAGACATGTTCCGCATGAGCAGCTAGAGAAAATTGTTAAAGCGCTTCGAGAAGAGAACAAAAGAATTGTGCTTACGCAAGGAGTGTTTGATTTAATTCACGAGGGCCATGCCCTTTATCTTGAAAAAGCAAAACAACAAGGGGATATACTAATAGTGGGTGTTGACTCGGACGAATTAACAAAAAAACGCAAAGGGCCAAGCCGTCCTATTGTTCCACAGGAAGAACGTTTAAAAATGCTTGTTCACTTAAGACATGTAGATATCGTTACTGTGCGAGAGGCACATCACGCTATTGGCGATCTCATACGCTTGGTGCGTCCAGATGTTTTGGTAACATCGCAGAGCACTAAAGATTTTACAGATACTATGAAAAAAGAATACGAAGGAGTGTGCGGGGAAGTTCTTAACTTTCCACCTCAGGGCGTAACGTCAACATCCGCCCGTATACGGACGCTTACTATTGACGGAGCTACAAAGTTGTCTGAAGAAATAAAAAAACTTACGGATTCTTTTATTGGAAAAATTCAAGGAGATATTTAATGAAAGCTATTGTTGCATATATTCCTTCGCTTCATCGAGGATACATTAATTTTTTTAGAGAGCATCAAGATGGTTCTCTTTATGTTTTATCAGAAGAGATTATTGGAAGTTTTCCAAAGATCGAAAGGGATATAAGGGCACTTTCCTCTAAAGATGTTGCTGTTGCAATAGAGAGTTTGCATATTTTTAAGGAAGTGAGCATTTTTTCAGAAGAGAATCTTGATTCCTTGAAGGAAGTAGAAGAGATCGTTATGCCTGATGAAGATATTAGTCATCAGATTGCTGATATGTACTTAAGAGATAGGAAAGTAGTTTTTTCTCCAGTGTTTTTGCGCTGGGATAAGCTTGCGTCAATAAAGAAATATAACATATCCCCAGATACTGAAATTTCTGAAGAACAGTTTGATAAGGGTATTATGGCGGAAGCTTCTGCTGAAGCAGAACACAGTATGGATTGGTGGAGGCAGATTGGGGCGATCATTCTTAAAGAAGGCAGAGAGATAGCAAGAGGTCACAATAGGCATCTTCCAAAAGAAACAACTCCATACGAGGTGGGGGATCCAAGAAGTAATTTTGACGCTGGAGAAAACATACATCTTTCTACTGCAATTCACGCAGAGGCTGGTCTTATTGCGGAAGCTGCAAGGAGAGGGGAGTCTCTGGAGGGGGCAACAATATATGTAACAACATTTCCTTGTCCTAATTGTGCAAAACTCATTGCTGCCTCTGGTATAAAAAGAGTGTATTACCAAGACGGGTATTCTCTTTTAGATGCAGAGTCTTTGCTTAAATATTTTAATATAGAAATAATAAAGGTTTCAAAAGAAAGCACCCTCGAGTAGAGGGTGCTTAGAACAGGACGATATTAGCCAACTCTGGCAATGACGGGTTTTTCTCCGGATCCAGTTATTACTTGCGCATGCAGGTGTGTCACAGTCGCTCCCGTATCACCCATGTTCCCGTAACGCATGATAAGTGTTGCGTTTGGGATAGAAAGCTTCTCGGATATCTCTAACACTAGAGAATGTAAGTTTTTCCACGCTGCACTAGACAATTCTTTTGGATGTGTTGGATGTCCCTCTTTGCACACAAGTAATAAATGTTCTTTTGTGTTTTCGTAAGGCCATCGATTTTTTGTCGCATACCAGTGTTCGTTTTCAAGAAGTATTGGATGTGGATGTTTTGTTTCCATATATTCTCGCGAACAAAACGGACAAACCCCCTTCTTTTCAATTTCCGTCAAGGCTTTTATTTGATCACTAGAGCGTGCATTTTTTATGTTAACCTGTTTCATCATGTTTATACCGGTGTGGGGATTATCATTTTTTCATGAGGTTCATAGTCTGACACTACAAAGTGTTCGGGACGGAAGTCTCTGATATCTGTAATATTTTTGACGGCCTCTGTATCAAGAGTAACAGACGGAAGTTTTCTTGGTGCCCTTTCGATAATTTTTTTGACGTGATCAACCTGACTCTCGTAAATGTGTCCGTCTGAAAAGGTGTGTACATATTCAACAAACTCCCATCCAAGCAAGTGTCCAAGCATCAAACCAAAAGCTGCGTATTGAACCATGTTGAAGGGAACTCCTACAGGCATATCTCCACTTCTTTGAAAATGATGAATGGCAAATTTTTTGTCTTTTGGATATGTAATAACGTGTACCCATCCATGACAAGGCGCCACTACCACTTTTCGCTTGAGTCCCTCGTGTTGAAGGGTGTATTGAGGAATCCAGGGTGTTAGAATGTGGGTTCTCAGATAAGGCATTTCCCGTATCTGCTTTTGTAAATGTTCAACTTGGTTGAACACGTCTCCTTCGCTGGTTGGAAAATGTGCCCAAGCAGCTCCATATGACCCCGGACCAAGATCACCCTCTTCTAGGCCAAAAGTTTTACATTTTTCTGCGGTTGTCCATCGGTTCCAGTACTTGCAACCAAATGCTACTAACTCTTCGTGCGTCCGTGCTCCGTTGAGAAATGCTATATGCTCACCAAGAGCAGCTGTAAGAAATTTTCCAGACATGTCTCTTTCAGTAATAAGTGGAAAGCCGTTAGACATATCGTAGCGTAGTTGAGTTCCAACAATTCGTATTGCATCTTCTCCTTGGATAACGCTAGAACTTTTTCCTGATTCAAGAATAGTTCTCAATAAATCTTGATATTGGCTATCCGTTGTTCTCTCGCTTAGTGGTTTGTAGGGAATTGGCATAATTGTTCTCCTGTTAAGGTTCGAGTCTGTAGATTAGATTACATACCCAACTATATTTGTAAACAATCCTATTTTAGCATAACTGAGTAACTATATTTTCTTTATGCTATTATTACGAATTATGAAAGACAAGCAAGTAGCAAAACTCATTCAGGCAGAGAAAAAGCGGCAAGAAAAGGTTATAAACCTCATTCCGTCCGACAACCACTCAAGTGAGGACGTGTTTGAAGCCTTGGGCTCATGTTTTTCTAATAAATACTCAGAAGGGTATCCGGGTAAGCGCTACTATGGCGGACAAGAGTTTACTGACAAGCTCGAGCTTCTGACACAAGAGCGAGCGTTGAAGACATTTAAGCTTTCTCCCAAAAAATGGCACGTGAATGTGCAGCCGTATTCTGGCTCACCGGCAAACCTAGCAGCGTATCTGGCAATACAATCTCAAATCTCAAATCTAAAATCTAAAAATAAAAACTCCAAACTCCAAACTCTAAACTCCAAACTCAAAATAATGGGTATGACTCTGCGAAGCGGAGGACACCTCACGCACGGACATAATGTGTCGGCTACAGGAATATTTTTTACCCAAGTGCCGTATGAAGTTGATCCAAAAACAGAGCGGTTGGATTATGTTGAGTTAATGAAAATTGCAAAGGATAAGAAGCCGGATGTAATTGTTGCTGGTTTCACTGCCTATCCTCGAAAGATAGATTTTAAAAAGTTTAGAGAAATTGCAGATGCGGTGGTTCATCCTGAGCCGGGTCGAAGGACGTATTTAATGGTAGATATGTCACACATCTCCGGATTAATAGCAGGCGGGTCTCATCCATCGCCATTTAAATATGCTGATATCGTCACCTCAACTACTCACAAAACATTGCGTGGTCCGAGGGGCGCGATGATTTTTGCTAGCAAAGAGGTAAAAGGATTACCTGAGGCAGTCGATAAGGCAGTTTTCCCTGGACTTCAGGGTGGTCCGCATATGAACCAAATTGCTGCACTTGCTGTAACGCTCCGAGAGTCACAACAGCCGACGTTTAAGAAATACGCAGAGCAAACAGTGAAGAACACAAAAGTACTTGCAGAAGAATTGAAGAAAAAGGGGTGGCGAGTGGTTTCTGGTGGAACCGACAATCACTTAGCCTTGATAGACACTTGGATGGACGGAGTTGGGGTTACCGGCAAGGTTGCCGAAAAGCGTTTGGAGAAAATTGGAATAATTGTAAACAAAAACACTATACCGGGTGAAAAGCGTTCGCCATTTGATCCGTCTGGTATTCGTATTGGAGCAGCGGAAGTAACAACTCGCGGGATGAAAGAAAAAGATATGAAAAAAATCGCTGAAAGGATGGACAAAGCGCTTCGAACATAAAGATTGACAGAACTTATTTTTCTGGTTAAATTAAAGACGGACTCAAACCTATTAGAAAAGGATTTATTATGC
>JBGSXG010000051.1:0-7711 GCA_041751485.1 Minisyncoccia bacterium
AAAGATTACTCGTCAGATTGAAATTGAACCTAGCAAGTTTAGTGAAGAAGTAGTACAAGACGCTTTGTCTGAAATGACAGGTATTTTAAAATTACCGGTACCAATCTATTCAGCCATAAAAAAAGACGGCAAACCTTTGTATTCATATGCTCGAAAAGGTCTAGTCGTCGATGTCCCTGTGAAAGAGATGGAGGTAATGGGCTCTAAGTTGATTGGTTTGGAAATCCCAAATATAAAAGTTGAGTACGATGTTGGTAGTGGTACTTACATCAGGTCTTTAGCCGTAGAGCTCGGGCGCAGGTTAGGTGTGCCCGCTGTTTTGTCTGATTTACGGAGAAAATCGATTGGAGATTTTAAAGTTGAAGACGCGCAAGAAATTCACAAATCATCATACTAACTTTTGCGATGGTGTACATTATGTTACCGCAAACAAATCAAGAACTTAGCACATGCAGTTTTTTATTTTCGTCGCTTCGCGAATGCGCAAAAGTTAGTGTGCGGGCAAACTAAAAACCGCCTCTGTAGCAGCCCTCATAACACTGCTTCAAACGGCGATCTTTAGCGGCAAGATATCTCTTGTGCCAGAGAATAATTCTCTTTTGTTATATATTGGTACCCAAGGCGTATGCTTCTAAGAAGTGTACACACAATAGGGTCCATAACGTATATTATTTTGTAGAACTTCTCACACACAGGGAGAGAGATATCTATGTATATTGTCCCCTTAATAGTTGGTAAAAGTCAACAAGCTTATGTGGAATACGTTGTGGACGAACTGTGCATAAGTGCTTTATTTCTGTGGATAAGGCCCGCGTAGAATATCTTTGGCTTCCAGTCAAGAGTAATACTTAATAGTGTATACTAAACACATCAATAATTAATATTTTCGTAGTATTCATATGGATATAGAAATTAAAGCTTTACAAGAGACGGTGAAGAAGATGATGCAGAAAGGTAAAGGCATTTTAGCCGCAGATGAGAGCAATAGTACGGCCGGAAAACGTCTTTCGTCGGTTGGTGTTGAAAATACTGAAGAGAATCGTCGGTTGTATAGGGAATTATTTCTTGGCGCAGACGGAATTGAGCAATATTTGAGTGGAGTTATCTTCTTTGAAGAAACTCTAAGGCAGAAAAACAATAAAGGTGTTTTATATCCAGAAGCCTTGAAGGAGCTTGGAGTCGTGCCCGGTATTAAGGTGGACGGAGGTGCTATCGATTTTGCTGGTTTTCCGGGAGAAAAAGTAACAGAAGGTTTGGATGGTTTACGTGAGCGTCTGCAAGAGTATTACAAACTCGGGGCTAGGTTTGCTAAGTGGCGGGCAGTCATCACTATCGGAGATGGTATTCCAACTAAAGAGTGTATTCATACTAACGCTATTATCTTGGCTCGATATTCTCGTATTTGCCAAGAAGTAGGGATTGTTCCTATGGTTGAGCCAGAAGTTATTTTTGACGGAGATCATTCTATTGAGCGGGCAAAAGAAGTAACAACTAACGCTGTTTCTGAAGTTTTCTATCAAGCTAAACGTTTGAGAGTAGAGTTGTCTTGCATGATTTTGAAAACCAGTATGGTCTTGGCTGGTAATAAGCACAAGGAACAGTCTACCCCTAAAGAAATTGCTGAGGCTACTGTTAAGACGCTTCTCGAGGCTGTTCCTAAGGAAGTGCCCGGCGTGGTTTTCCTCTCTGGTGGACAAGAGGCAATACCCGCTACAGAACACCTCGATGCAATTGCAGATCATGAGCCATTGCCGTGGGAATTGGCTTTTTCATATGCTAGAGCTATTCAGGGTCCGGCACTGGATGTTTGGAAGGGCAAAGAAGAAAATGTTGAGAAAGCTAGGGAAGAGTTCTTTAAGCGCTTAAGGTTGAATGTGTCGGCTGATATGGGCGTTTATTCGAAGGAGCAAGAAAAGATAGGCTAGTGCTTAGTGCTCAGTTATTAGTCGTTAGAAAAATCAAACCCCGCAGAAATGAAATATTTCTGCGGGGTTTTAGTTAACAAAAATGCCCCACGCGCTTGTGCGTGGGGCAGTGTTATTCAACAACAATTGAGCTAATCCGGTGGCTTTGGCGGAACAATGTCCCAAGCTAGTCCGATTAGGGAAAGGAACCGGATGAACGCGTAGGTCAAATCGACCTCGTATCGCTTCATACCGTGGGCAGCTGACCGTTGCTGGGCGTGGTGATTATTGTGGTAGCCTTCACCAAGCGTAACAAGGCCCATTAAGAAACCTAAGTTTCGAGAATCGTCTTTGGTTTCAAAATTCCGGCTGCCAACAGTGTGGGCGATAGAGTTTATGGTCCAAGTCCAGTGGAATACGGCAGTAGTGCGAACACCAATTCCCCAGATTATCCATGAAAGAGCCACTTCGTGTCCGCCGTAGAGATAGCCAGATCCATAAAGTAGTCCAGCTAGCAATACTTGCGGTGCCCAAAAGTATCGATGAAGAAACATTAAGCCTCTATCCTTCTGTAGGTCTTTGGTTACCTCCCAAGGATCTTGGCCATCGGGCTGCTTGTAAAGCAACCACCACATATGCGACCAGAACAATCCGTGTCCGGGTGTGTGAGGATCGCCTTCTTCGTCAGAATGCTTGTGATGAATCCGGTGATTGCCGACCCAGGTGATTGGGCCACCTTCCCAAGACAGAACTGCCGCGGTGGTTAAGACATACTTGAACCATTTTGAGGTTTTGAAGCTCGAGTGTGTCAACAGTCGGTGGTAGCAGGTGGTGATACCAAAGCCGGTGATGGCTGCTGAGGCGCCTGCTATGAGTAATCCGCTCCAGCTGAAATGGAAAAGTGCGAACAGAGTCATAACGTGCACGATAATCATTGCAATGCAGATCTTTGGATTGAGGCGCGACCAGCGTTTGTTCGGATGTTTACCGAATTTCTTTTTCATCAGAGAACTCCTTATCTAGTGTTGTTGTGTTGATGTGAAGATCAGTTTCCAGCCTAGTTTAGCACATTGAGAGACCCCGTGCTTATTTTTTCAGGCGCTCGTCTTCAGAGATAATTCCTTCAGAAAGTCGTACAATACGTTCTGTGTACTTAGCATATTCCTCCTCATGGGTGATCATAACTGTTGTTTGTCCACGTTCTTTGTGTAGTTGAGATAGTAAATCAAGAACAGTCTTAGCAGATTCGGCGTCTAAGTTGGCTGTTGGTTCGTCGGCAAATAAAATCTTGGGATGATGGGCGATAGCGCGCGAAACACTAACACGTTGTTGCTCGCCTCCTGATAGCTGGCTTGGCAGGTTGTCTACTTTGTCTTTCAGTCCAACTTCAGAGAGCGATTCTACCGACTTCTCATAGGCAGCTTGCTTTGTTTGTCCTTGCATAATAAGTGGCAGCATTACATTCTCAACTGCTGTAAGTTCTGGAATAAGAGCATAGTCTTGAAAAATGTAACCCATTGTAGTTAATCGCATATCAATGCGGTCTTGGTTGCTGAGCGTGCTTGTTTCTTTATTGTCGATTGTGATAGTTCCTGAAGTAGGCTCGTCTAGCAGACTAATTTGGTAGAGAAGGGTACTTTTACCCGCGCCGGAGCGTCCCATAATAGCAATAAACTCTCCATCAGCAATATGAAGATCAATACCGCGCAACACTTTTGTTTCGATATTTCCAGTTCTATATGTTTTGTAGAGTTGTTGTATGTTGATCATTTTAGAAAGTTTAGAAAGTTAAAATGGGAAAAGTAAAAAAGTATTTAGTTTTAGCGTCCTAATATGGAGTCTAGGGTATTCTTACGAACAATCATTCTAGAAGGGACGTAGCCGGCAATAACAGTAATGATTATAAGTAGAATTGCGCTGGCCATTACTTCCATAATCGGGGCTACTAAGATGCCGTCACTGAAAGGGAAGTTTATCGGATAGGCGTTGAAGTACGGTACCAGCACACCATATACCAAAGCGACACCAACACCTGATCCGATAATGGCATAAAAGAAAGATTGAAAGACATAAGAAATTTCAATGGCCGTACCACTAATGCCTATACCTTTTAGAATACCGATAAATTTTCTGCGCGTGAGGGCATTGATGAAGATAACAATAAAGACAGTAATTGAGGCTACCACTAGGCCAAGTGAGCTAACAATATTTCCAAGTAGTCGGAATGTCTGCTTCATATCTTGTAGAAACTTCGGTTGGGCATCTTCAAAAGTCTGAACCTTTGCAAAGTCTGCAGTAATACCGCTGGCTATAAGACCACCTTTGACGACTATGGGGTCAGCTCCAGCCACTAGCTTAATAGCTATCTCATCAACATTAAAATCGTTTCTGCCGATGAGTGTTCTGAACTGTTTTTGTGGGAAGAATATTCGTCTGTCTATTTCATCGACTTTACTTTTTACAATACCCTTAATGGTTACTTCTCGCGTAGTCTCGCCGATTTGAACACGAATTTTGTCGCCAATTTCAACATTTTCAAGAGTTACGAAAAGTTCGGATTCAAAATCAAGATATTTTCTAAGCAGTAGAGCGCCAATGACAACTTGGTCAAAATCATTTTCGTCAATGTACTCTCCTTCAACTAGGAGCTCTCTTATATTAGTAGTGGCGTCTTCTGATGCGGGGTCGATTCCTGCAAAAGTGGTTGAAACTCTCTCGGGAATGTCAGTGTCGCGTCCAGGTGTTTGGTAGTTGGCCTCTGCGGTTCCCATTTCTGTATAGCGTGCTGAAAAAGAAGCAACCTCTGGGAAGCTTTGAACGGTTTGGATAACTCTTGGTGAATTTTCAATAAATCCTTTTTCACGTGGGGCAGTGATAATAACGTCTCCTGTATAGTGTTCACGGACTGCGCCAACCGCACCTTCAATTAGACCAACTAGAATACCGCTTAAAACTACCAGGTTCAGAAAAGTCAGAATCATTACGCATATGATAAGTAGAGTGGTCCATGGGTTTGACCGTTTGAGCTGACGCAAGGCCAGAAAAAAACCGACACGAAGGTTTGAAGGAATCATCTTAAATTAACGTTCTGGATTAGTGACAACACTCTCTCCTGCAGATAGTCCGCTTAGAACTTCAGCATTTCCATAAGAATCATAAGCACCAATGTTCACATCTCGCTCCTCTATTTTTTTGCCAGTCTCGTCCGTCGCAACTAGTACATACATTCTGCTATCTGTTTCAAGAATCGCTCGTCTTGGAATAAGAAGGATATCCTCTCGACGGTCAGTAACAATTGTGGCATCCGCTGTCATACCTGGTCTGATACCAGTATTTTCTTGTGTGAAGTGTAGGGTGGTTTTATAAGTTGGAATACCGTCGCGTAAGGTTTCTGCTGGATCAATAGAGACAATCTCAGCTTCAAACAGTTGGCTTGGTCCATAAGCATCAAGTGTAATATGAGCTCTTTGGCCAATGTTTATTTTTACAATGTGCACTTCCGGAATGTAAACCTCTAGTTTTAGACCTTCGTCGCCAATCATTGATATTAAAGGATTACCGGCTTGAATGATTTCTCCGACTTCTGCGTCTTTCATTGTGATAATCCCGTCAAATGGGGCAGTTATACTTCTGTCTGAGAGCTGTTGTTCAATTTTTCTAACAGAACTCTGAGCTTGTTGTCTTTGAGATTCTATAATAGAAAGTCCTTGTTCTTGTACGCGCAGAGTATCGAGTGCGTCCTTTATAGCATTTTCTCGCTCTCTCTGTGCCGACTCATAGGCATTTAGGTTGGCAGTGTAAACACTACTTGTTGTATTCGGAATGGTTACGTACCAGATTGTGTCTTTGTATGAGCTAAGAGTGTCTGCAAAATCAATAAACAGTCCATAGTCTCCCATGGCAGTCGGTGCGGTTTTTGAAATCCTAATATCTAATTTGCTTTCAGGACCAAAGACGTTCATGTCTATTTCATTACTGTTTGTTTTTGAAGTGTCTAAGATTATCTTATACTCTCCTGATGGACCACTGTAGCGACCACTGATAGTTGGAGGAGTCTGTGTTTGAGAGTTGTTGCGAGGTTCAGCGATTAATCCGCCTGAAAATAGAGTGATACGAGCATTTTCAACAAGAGTGTCGTATTTTTCTGTTACTGATTCTAGGTTGACCTGGCTGTTTATGAGTTCAGATCGGGTAATGGCAAGATTTGCCTGAGCGGAATCAAGGTCAGATAATACAGAACTGGTGTCTAATCGGACAATTTCTTGGCCACGCTGTACGCGTTCATTTACATCAAAATTAATGACATCAACGATTCCAGAAGTAGTAAATCCAAGATTCACTTCTCTGATTGGTGTTATATTTCCGGATACTTTTACAATCTCTTCGAAGGTGCCAATTTCCGCTGTGGCAAATGTATGGTTTCCGTTAATTCGAATAATAAGAAAAGTAGTAATTGATATTCCAAGTATTATAAGTAAGCTGAGTCCAAGATAAAGTAATTTAGTCATACAATATTTTATGTAAGTGTGGATATATTATAAAGCATTTTTTAAATTTTTAATAGAAAAACCGCACCATTTTTGGGCGCGGTTAGGGTGGAATTGTGCGACTATTTTTCATCCGTCTGGCTAAGGCGAGGATTGCTTGCTCGCACGTTTCCAGCGGATAACCAAAATCCGTGCAATGTTCTTCCGTTACTCTGCGTAACAGATCGCGTGGTACTGAGTCTCCTTGCTCGAGAATCTTCTTTGCCGCTTCTCCGAGGGCTTTTCTTAAGGCTTTTTCAAAAATCTTGTCTATGGATGGGTTTTCCATTGGAATGTCTCCCAGTGTTGATGTTCTTGTGCAACATTACTTTAAAGGCTAATGTCACGCAAGTAGCTATTTCTAGTCAAAAAGATCTACTAAATATTCATCTATTTCTCTTTGATCCATATCGTAGAACGATTTCCCTCGTCGATCTAGGTCGCGAGCTAAATCACGGCCAACAAATCTCCAGTGCCACGGTTCGTAAATGTAATACTGGTTTCTTTCATTATAAGAAAGAACAAAACCGTACTTATAGGCATTATCCTGAAGCCACTTGAAGGCTTCAGTTTGGGCGATGCTAGTATAAGAGTTGCCTAGTTGTTTGGTTGTTAGGTCAACCGTGGTGCCAAGTTGGTGTTCTGAATATCCTTGATCAGCAGAAAAGGTGTTGGCTCCTGATCCATACTGGACTGTGTACTGGCCTTTAAGCTGTGCTTGCTCATCAAAAGACCGAAATGCAGAAATAACTCGCAGGTCAATCTTGTCATCCTCGGCATCTTCAAGCATATCTATTAGAAACTCCTCTACTTGTCCGTGTATGTATTCATCGGCCTTTCCCTCGGCAACCCATTTTTGTGGAATTTGATCTAGATCTCCGGGTTGATAGTGTTCATTAAGAAAGTATACTTTTGAGTACTTCTGAAGCAATTCTTCATCGATGGATTGACGCTTGACGATGATGCCAAGGGCTCTTTCTGCATCTTCCACCCGTTCCTCAAGGTTGTCATTGCGGGCCACTTCGCTTTCTAGTCGATCGCGTAGTATTTCGTTTTCTTGTTGTGATTCTAGGAGAGTATCTTTGGTGGTGGATAGTTCTGCTTGTAGGTTGGTTCTGTCGGCTTTAAGGACTTTGATTTGCTCTAAAAAGTTGTAACTACCATAGGCGACACCTCCAAGTGCTAAAAGTGCCGTAATACCTACCGCCAGCGTCAGTTGGTTTTTGGTCAGGTTTTTCATAAAAATGATTGTACCATAAGTCTGAAAAATAAGAGTTGGTA
>JBGSXG010000052.1:0-1575 GCA_041751485.1 Minisyncoccia bacterium
CTACCGGGGGCACATAAAACAAAGGAGTTGGCTCTGAAAGATTTAACGACTTTTGTTTTACTGCAATCCGTAGGAATCGAAAGACGGAGCGCACAAAGTCCCCGAGCTTGGCGAGGGGGCGCGAGTCGGGGCAGCAAGTTCTTAACGAGGAACGAGTTTAGAAACTTGCGCAGATTCCTACCGGGGGCACCGTAATCAAACTCAGTAACTTGTGACCACAAAAAACTAGGAAGGGTCAACCAGCGCACCTCTGACTTCATTAAAGTTTTCAATGGTACTATTTTTTTGTTCGTACAAACTAACAACCTCTTCAATAGCATCCTTACGAAGAGTGGCTCGGAATATTTCTTCCTCAGCTGTTTCATTAAACAAAACTCCTTTTTCTACAAAAGCGTACAACAAAAAGTGCCCGACAATCGTGCATATAAGTAACACAAAAAATATACTGAGGGTAATAATCCAATCTCGATGCGGAGAATACAAAGCTTTTTTTTCAACACTATGATGCCCTTTTAGACTGCGCAGTATTTTTTTGATTGAAAGTTTTTTTAAATCCATACTTCTAGTTTTGGTGCTTAATCACTCTAACAACAATATCTGCTTGCCACTCTAAGAACGGCTCTGCGCCCTCCTCTTCTGTAACTACTTCCATCAATGACATAGAAGCTGACTCAACAGAGAGTGCGTACGGCAAACCCTCTACAAGACGGATATATTGCATAACATCGTTCCAATCTCCAACAACAGAAAGAACCACCTCCAAAGATTCTCCATACAGCAAATCTTCGGCTGGCTCAACTATGGAGACATTGCTTGTCTCTATCTCAATACTCTGCTCACCAGCTTTTTGTTCAAGCATATTGATAAAATCAACAATTCCATCTGCGCCCACAAAGTACGAGTCAATCTTTTTTAAATCTTCTTCAATATCTATAACACTCTGGGCAATCTCTTGAACGGTATCCTTCTGTTGATAAGAAATTTCAGCAGCACTCAAAGCGTATGTAGCTTGTTCTGTCTTTGTCTTGACATACCAAAAGACAAAAACGTAAGAGGCAACGAGAAGAAGCGCTATAGAAATCCAGACTATTTTAAAACTTGAGCTTTTTTCTTGGTTTTTCATAACTGACCTTCAATTAAAGTAACGACAATAGAAAATATAATGTCTACACCCTGAGCAAAATTAGAAACAGGTAAATCAACAGAAGCCACATATTCCTTTTGCTCCAAATCTCGTCTGAAAGACAACAGAGTCTCTCGGTCCTGAGCAATACCAGAAATAGCTATAGTACTACCATCCATAGAAATTCCACCAATAGCAATACCCGAACGCTTACCTTCAGTAATATCTGAAACGCGTTCATATACCAAAGTGACCCGATTCTCAGCAAGGGCTCGAGTTTTTCTATTTATTAAATACACTTCTTCTTGAACAGTAATTGCATCAATGTCTCCATTCTCTTGACCAAACTGAGTGTTTCTTACTTCTGTTAGCGTCTTGATATTTTCAACCAACAAATATATCGGCACCAAAAGAACAACAGACACAACGATCAGGATAATTACCAACCATGA
>JBGSXG010000053.1:0-4109 GCA_041751485.1 Minisyncoccia bacterium
GGCACCTAATGCAGATTATACTTTTTCAGACCTCAGCGAGAGAATGCTTGGGTCGGCAAAACAACATTTACCCCAAAAATCATCTTTTGTTGTTTCTGACGCGATTGAGTATATGGAAAATACCGACAATATGTACGACCTTGTATATACACTCTGGAGTTTTTCGCATTCAACACACCAACACATTCATCGTTTAGGCATAGAAAAAGCTGAACATTATATTTCCTCTGTTGTTAAAAAGTTTACTAGGGAAAACATAGCAAAAAATGGATCATTCTTTTTAATACACTTTGACTCACTCTCACAAGAGCAAAGTATTTTAATGAGACAATGGAGCCGGGTATTTCCTGCTTTTGCAAATATCGAAAAACAAAGTCCTTCAAAACAAATCATCGAAAAAACTTTATTAGAGTTAGATTCAAAGGGAGAAGTAACTCTATCAATCAACCATTTACAAGGTGATGCAATTCATTATAAATCAGAGAACGAGCTGTTGGAGATATTTATGAATTTTCATCTCGAGACTTATTTCAACAACTCAGCACTTACTGGAGGTGTTATTGAGGACATAAAGGGACAATCCTCAAAGTATCGTAATAAAGATGGTTCTTATGATATTACCCCCGGATGTTATGTTTATTCCTTTATTAAAAACTAAAAAATACTATGAAAAAACTAAAAAAATTAAATAAAGGTGACAAAGTCGCGGTGCTCTCGCCGTCGTTTGCGGCGCCCGGCATTTTCCCGCATGTGTTTGAGCTTGGTTTGGAACGTATACGCAGTGTGTTTCAGTTGGAGCCAGTCGAATACCCGACTACTAGAAAAGTGGGGGCTACTCATGACGAGCGCGCACACGACCTTAAAGTTGCATTTGAAGACTCAGAAATTAAAGCTGTTATCGCGAGCACAGGCGGGAGTGACCAGGTTACTTACATATACAAAATGGCTGAGAGCTTATTTATCCAAAATCCTAAACCGTTCTTTGGATTCAGCGATAATTCGCACCTCTGTAATTTTTTGTTTCAGCAGGGAATCCCTTCTTATTATGGAGCATGTGTAATGACACAATTTGCTATGCAAAAAGAAATGGATGCCTATACCAAAGAACACATACATCACGCGTTCTTTGATGTGGGTGAGTATGAAATTTTTCCAAGTGGTGAATATAATGAAATAGGACTTAATTGGAAGGATCCATCCCTCCTGAATACACGACGTGCGTATGAGCCGAACACCGGATGGGTGTGGGATGCTTCCCAAAATACTGAAGGTATCCTGTGGGGCGGATGTCTTGAATCGATAGACGATATGCTACGTTGTAACGTACCAATTCCAGACATAGATACGTTTGAAAAAATTATCCTTATGCTTGAGACATCGGAAGGGATACCCGAACACAACTACGTAAAACGTGTCATACGCTCCTTGGGCGAACGTGGAATCTTACAGGCACTTCAGGGTGTTCTTGTGGGCAAGCCGAAAGCTTGGGAGTTTGACAAGCCAACTTCAAAAGAAGGAAGGGTGACGTACATGAAGGAACAACAAGAGGCGATTCTCAGCACTGTGCGCACATATAACAAAATTACTCCGATAGTTCAAAATATAAACTTTGGGCATACAGATCCACAAATACCGATGCCATACGGCGGAAGAGTGCGGATTGAATCTGTCGACAAAAAAATTTTCATTTCCTATTAAAAACAAGATGTATAAACGCCAGACATCTTGCTGGCCTTCGCGCCCACCTACAGAAAAAAGCGCAGCATGAAATCATACTACGCTTTTGATTACAGGACCCGAGGATTAGACTCGAGTTTTAAGCACGCCTACATCGAAGAAGCATCGAACATTTTTTGAAGCAACTCTCCTCCGATAACTGATCCTACCGTAACTTCTTTTCTGTTATTCAACATTCTTCCTGCCCAATCCAGTACACCGCCGTCTGAGAGTTGAATCGTGGTACCTCTTGGGTTGTCAGCGAAAATGTGGAAACAGATGTGAGGAAAGTAACCAAGTCCCGCTTTTCTATTGAAGCCGAAGCAAAAACGAACATGCGGGTACAAGGAACGGAGAGGAGTCATGATTCGTCTTTCCATATGAGTGTAGTATTCCTTATGATCGCTCATACCAACTCTTTTAAACACTTGCGGTGTTAGATCATTCGCATTAGCAACCTCCCTAGGGAATTGAATATTGTACCTATCGAAGAGATCAAACTCATCATTCAGTGAGTTCCCGGTGATCTCTTCACGAGGAAGGTTAAGGGCCCCTATCAGCTGCTCGAGGAATCGAATGTCTGATATTTTGACCGTGATATTCTGTGAATGATAACCTTCTCGGCTAAATGCGGTGAGCACATCCAACAATTTTTGTATGTGCATTCGCATCGTCGCCGTCGCAAACCTCTCGCCCGATACTGTTTTTATGCCTACAGAACATAAGGCAAACAAGTAGAAGTGTTGCATGTATCCCTTGCCGCTATCAAATGGCTGTAGGCGTAACACCCGACCCGCAGTACTCAGGTGTACCGCACTATCATCACCTTTTGAAACCAGCTCCTTTCTTCGTCGCGAACACTCTAAAGCGAGTTGATTAGTAAAGGCGCCAACAACTTCTGAATCTTGGATAGTAGACAGAACATTGTTTTGGCTAAGACTACTGAGAGCGGAGTTTAGACCAAGTGGTGCGATCGGGGAAGTTTGAACTGGCTCGAAAGCAGATCGAACCGTTTCATGGAAAATTAACGCATTTCGAAAGAGTACGTCTTGAGCAATAGTACTAACACCTAGAAACTCTTGTTTTTGCACATACTCTCGAAGTAATTCAACGGGATTTCTTGTTTCGGCCCTCTCTTTGAACGCATGCAAAAGAATCGGCTTGAGACGACGCGTGGATGTTGTTGCCAGAATCTCAAAGAGATTAGGAACGCCAAGTTCCTTAGAAATACTTTGAATCATTTTTTCTCGTGAACTCTTAGAACTCATCACCAGCTCCTTTCTAGATGTCAAAGAACGAACTTCAAGACAACCCTGAAGATTACAGCATCATACCATAATTATTATTTATTGTATAGACACTTGACTTTAGTTTATAAAAATGCTATCATTTGAGGTAGAGGTGTTGGAAACGTATCCAGCATTTTTTGTTTTTTGAAACCAAACCCCATAAAGGAGGTGCCTCGTGAATGTCATTCGCATTCTGAAAGACCTCTTGAGTGGAGGAAGTAAGTTAGGTAAGTTTGTGATTACGGAGAGAATTATCACTGCCTTAACCCGCACGGTTGATGTCTTAATGATTTATTTTATCTGGACTGACCCCGGAATCTGGGGTCTTGTGAAGTGTTTCCTTTTTGTGACTCCTGTTTACCTGGCTTTCTGCGGACTAGTCGTGTACATAAGCGACCAAATCCACAGTAAGGGATTCGACGTCACAGGTATAGAAGAATTGCGCAAAATTGCTGATAAGAAGTACGAGAAGAAACAGTACATCAAGCGTTTTGCTTCTTGGACCTTACGACGTCGTCTAACAATCTTCTGGGTTGGTAGCTGGTTCTATCTTGACCCAGATTACGTCACTCTCTTGCTACGAGACAAAACGAAAGGTTTTTGGTACATGTTGTTTACCATTACTCTTCCGTCTGTTCTATGCAGCATGATTGTCTGGACATCCGCGTACTGGCTAGCATGCCGTGGCGTTGAGGGTGCCCAGTGGCTAATTGAGTATGCTCCCTAAGCCCAACAAAGACATCACTTCGGTGGTGTCTTTTTTCTATACTGTTATACTAAAAAAATGAAAAAAAATGACAGGAGGCCTTACTCTTGGCTCAACCCGAAACTAGAAATTAAAAAGCATAGAAAGTTTGGTAGGGGGATTTACACAAAAGAAAAGATCAAGAAAGGAGAGACCCTGATTGTAATGGGTGGTTATATATGTAATACCGATCAGGAAAATCAGTTAGGTAAATTTGCAACTAATTACAATATGGATATATCAGAAGAATGGTCATTTTGTCCCGTAAAAGAAAGTGATGTTGAGCTGATGCCACAGCACCTCGTAAACCATAGCTGTGAACCTAATGCGGGGTTTTCTGAGCAATGTTTTATGGTGGC
>JBGSXG010000054.1:0-8464 GCA_041751485.1 Minisyncoccia bacterium
AAAAATAAACGGGTAATAGTATAGTATTACCCGTTTATTTTTGAAAATAGCAAAATCCGTGCGGTCGCACGGATTTTGCTATTGTAGTGCGCCGGGCAAGATTTGTCCTGATGGTCACTAAATTTATCCTCGATAGGCTCGGAGCAGAAATGTGCCGGGCAGGATTCGGTGTCAGCTCACATCAATATTTTTGTTCGTTCCACTCCAAAAATATTGTGTGGCTCCTACCAGGACTCGCCGACAGGCACTCGCTTCGCTCGTCTTGTATACCGGCTCCGTCTTTCGAATCCTGCCGACTGCTACAAAACATAAAACCCCGACTCTTTCAGAGCCGAGGTTAATGTTTGGTGTGCCGGGCAGGATTCTTTCATTACATGAACGGTGCAGCGTTTGGATATTTTTTTCGTCCTTCAGACTCAAAAATATCTCAAACCACTTTTCGAATCCTGATGAAAGCTTTCCCAGAGCTTTCTCCCGACACACAAAATCCCCTTTCGGGGATCTTTGGTGCGCCGGGCAGGATTCGAACCTGCGTAGCCCAACGGGCGACAGATTTACAGTCTGTTGTAATTGACCGCTCTACCACCGACGCAATAGAACACATCATACTCAATTTTTCAGTAATTTCAATGCATACATATGTAGTATGATAATGGAATGAATCGCCAAGGTCTTAGAACATGGATAGAAATAGACAGACAAGCTATCAAGAACAACTATGATGTGTTTCGAGGTTTGGTCTCCAAAGATACAAAACTCTGCGGGGTGGTCAAGTCGAATGCCTATGGATGTGACTTTATGCAATTTGCTCGTGAGCTTGAGAATCTTGGAGTAGATTGGATCGCCGTCGATTCAATTACCGAAGGAGTACGTTTGCGCAAAGAGGGGATTACACTCCCCATCCTTATTCTCGGCTATACGCTTCCGGAACGGATGCAAGAAGCGGCAGATAATAATCTCTCGATGATGATTGCAACCTTTGAAAGTTTAGAAGTTGTTTCAAAAATAAAGAATGCAAAAGTGCACATCAAACTCGATACGGGCATGTCGCGGCAAGGATTTCAGGCTGGTCAAGAAAAAGAGCTTCTTGAAGCTCTTCAGAAAGGTAATATTATTGTTGAAGGAGTCTTTACTCATTTTGCTTCAGCTAAAAATCTAGCATTTCCGCATGATACAAATAAGCAGATAAATAGTTTTAAAACTTGGAAAAATCTTTTCCAAGAGAATGGATATTCTCCGATCTTTCATGCATGCGCTACTTCAGGAGCACTTCTCTATCCAGAGGCTTATTTTGATATGGTGCGTGTTGGTATTGGTCTGTATGGCTTGTGGCCCTCGAAAGAAGCTCAGGAGTTTTGTGAAGGGAAGATTGAACTTAAACCCACACTGGTGTGGAAGACACTAGTTGCTGAGGTAAAACAAGTGCCGGCGGGGAATAAGGTTGGTTATGACGGTACGGAAATATTGGAGAGAGACTCAAAGCTTGCTATATGTCCTATTGGATATTGGCACGGGTTTTCTCGGAAATTATCAAGTATCGGCCGTGTGTATGTTGGTAATGCAAAAGTGCGTGTCATCGGAAGAGTGTCTATGGATATGATTATTATTGATGTGACCGATACCGATGTCTCAGTAGGTGATGAGGTTGAACTTGTTGGACCGCACGTAACCGTGTACGAGATGGCCTCCTGTGATGATACAAGTTGGTATGAGTCCATAACTCGCTTGAATCCGCTTATCAAGCGTATTTATACTTGATTTTTTTAGAAAAAGT
Source organism: Minisyncoccia bacterium (assembly GCA_041751485.1). Classification (GTDB taxonomy): domain Bacteria; phylum Patescibacteriota; class Minisyncoccia; order Phycocordibacterales; family CAJQIN01; genus CAJQIN01. The sequence goes on from JBGSXG010000054.1 coordinate 1,775, forward strand.
TGTATAAAAGTGTCTAGGTTTGAACTTTGTACTAAGAAAGGAGTCTCTGATGGAATTGTGGAAGTTACGCAAGACTGGTGAGTTCACAGTATTTATTCGGTTTGTGTTCTGGATTTCGCTTCTAGGCTTTTTTGCGATTCGTGCTCTTCTCGCTAGTCTGTCTTTGAATACGGTCACTATTTCTTTTTTACTTTTTGGTTTATTGGTGTATATTTTTTACCTCAACTATAACTATCGTCTTGAGGATGCACGTCGAAAGGCTGGACTATGTCCTGAGTGTGGTAAAGATGGGCACCGCAGCTTCTTCAACTGTCAGTGGTGTGGATACCACGAACCAGATCCATTACCACGACTGAAAAAGACACTTCAGGAGCTTGAGAGGAACGACGCAGTGGAGGATGCCATCAAGCGATTGCGTGGGGAATGATTCTTAGAATACAGACTTTGAGGCGCGACCAATGTTGGCCGCGCCTTTTTCTTTTGTTATTTTTTGTCGTATAGTACCTAGATGCGAACTAATTTAATACATCCAGGAGCGGACGAACTTGTTTATGAGATTCGTGAGATTGTAGAGGTGGCAAAGAAACTGGAAGTGCTTGGTTTTAATATAATTTGGGAAAACATTGGCGATCCTGTTGCCAAGGGTGAGCAGGTGCCTGAATGGTTGAAAGAAATTGTACAAAAGGCTAGCACAGAGAATGACACTTTTGGTTATTCACCAACTAAAGGTTTACTCAAGACGCGGGAATATATTGCTTATGAGCGAAACATTGAAGGGGGTATCCAAATTACTGCTGATGATATTTTATTTTTTAATGGGCTAGGAGATGCTATTTCAAAAATATATAAAAACTTGCATCCGGAGGCTAGAATTATTGGTCCGAATCCAGCTTATCCAACGCACTCTTCTTTTGAAGCTTCTCACGCCGATAGTGATCATGTTACTTATCAGCTAGATCCGCACAATGTCTGGAGGCCAGATGTTGCGGAGATCGAAAGGAAAGTTCAGGAGAATAAAAACATTGCAGGTATTTTGATTGTTAACCCAGATAATCCAACTGGTTTTGTTTATGCACAGGAAACTATCAAGCAGATTGTTGATATTGCTAAAAAATATAACCTTTTTATTATCTCTGATGAGATTTATTCAAACCTTTTCTTTCCAGAAAGTGGAATGAAGAAACTCGCTTCAGTTATTGGAGACGTGCCAGCCATTGCTATGCGAGGTATTTCAAAAGAGTTTCCATGGCCAGGTGCTCGTTGCGGTTGGATTGAGTTTTATAATCGAGATAAAGATGAAAACTTTGCTAGGTATGCAAAATCAATAGTCGATTCAAAAATGTTAGAGGTTTGCTCAACCACACTTCCGCAAAAGGTGTTGCCGGAGGTTATGAAAGACTCTAGGTACTTCCCATATCTCGATGAGCGTATTAAGAAATATCAGAAGCGATCTGATGTAGCTTTCTCAAAGTTTTCTGAGGTCTCAGAATTGATCGTGCATAAGACTCAGGGTGCTTTTTATTTTACGGCAGTATTTAAAGAGGGGGTATTGAATGATGAGCAGAAGTTGCCAGTAGACAATACGAAAGCTTTTGAGATTATAGAACCGCTTCTCCGTGGCGCTAGTTTGGATAAAAGGTTTTGTTATTATCTTTTGGCATCAAAAGGTATATGCGTGGTTCCACTTTCTTCGGGCTTTAATTCGACACACAATGGATTCAGGATGACCTTATTAGAGGAGGACGAGGGTGTTTTTGATAAGATCGTGGGTGATATTGTGGAGTCTATAAGAGAATATCTTGCATCCTAAGGATGCTTATAGTAAAGTGATGACTTATGTCACAAGATCAACTTATACGACTGGTAAATAAAGACACCAAAGAGGTGTATTTTACTCGAAAGAATAAAAAGCTTGTTGAGCGCAAAATTGAGCTAAAAAAGTATAGTTCTAAGCTTAGAAAGCGAGTTATCTTTAAGGAAGCCAAAAAATAAGAACAGTTGCTGACGCTTAGTCATTAGTGCTTAGAAACTACAAAAACCTGCATTACTTGATGGAGGTTTTTTGATTTTCTGCCGAATCCTGCTACTATTCTCTGGAAGGGTCTATAGTTTAGTGGTAAAATTCTGGTCTCCAAAACCAGCGTCCCAGGTTCGAGTCCTGGTGGGCCCGCCGGAATTGATCTTTATTTAAACAGAAAGGAGGCAGATATGCCTATGAGGTATTGGAGCTTGGATAATGTGGAGCGTTTGAAACACGCAGCGTCGTTTTCGGAAATCGGAGAGATTGCTGTCGAAACTGTTCGGAGCATCGGCACACCGGTTCACCAAGTGTGTGGACCAATTTCGTCTGGAGGACTCGGTTGTATGGAGAAAAATATGATGGTGTTTCGTGCAGCCATCAACGTGCTGCTGGGTCGTGGGTATGTGGTTTTTAATCAGCTTCCGCTTCAAGATGCAATGCTTCGGCATTACGCAGAATGGCGTAAGGAACACCCAGGTCCTGATGAATACTGCTGGCCGATTTTGGAAGACATCTATGCTCCCATTTTTGAATCAGGGTGTGTGGAATGTGGTTGCTTTATCCCAAACTGGCAAGGTTCGAAGGGTACACAGTGGGAGCGAGATACACTCCAGAATCTCGGCATCAAAATCTTTGACATACCAGAAGAATGGCTGGTGTTCAGAGTGGGGACATAAGTCCCCTTTTTTTATACAAAATTTGTACACAGTCTTAGAACCTCTTCTCTTTCCTCTAAAGCAAACCACTTGATTCTCTCATCTCGCTTGAACCAAGTCATTTGGCGTTTGGCATATCGTCGAATCTCTGTTTCAAGTTTCTCGAGCATTGCTTCTTTTTCCAACATTCCTTGGAGGTGCTGCGCAATGTATCTGTACTCAAGACCGAGGGCTTCCAAACGTTTAAAAGAGAGTCCGTTGGCGTGAAGACTCTGCACTTCCTCAAGCATGCCGTTTTCCATACGTGCGTGTAAACGATCGTGTATGCGTTGTACCAAGGTTTCTTTTTCCGTCTTGATTCCGATCATCAGCACTTCAAAATCTTGTTTTGTTTTTTGTAGTACAGGGACTTCTCCAAGCGCACTTGCAATCTCAATGGCACGTACAAGGCGTGCAGGATTATCTTTGTCTATTGTTTCAAATCGTTTCGGATCTAGTGCTTGCAGTTTGTTCTGCAACTCTTCTAAAGAAAGTGTTTCTAGCTCTGAGCGCAAGCTTTCATTTGGTGGAACTTCAGGGAAGACTATTCCATCAATAACTGCTTCAACGTATTGTCCGGTACCGCCACACAGGATGGGAATTTTGCCACGGCTCCAGATAGCTTCCAGAACGTGCTGTGCATCTTTTTGGTATTGCGCTACAGAGTACACGTCTTTCGGGTCAGCAACATCAAGCATATGGTGTGGCACACCTTGCATTTCTCCTGTGGTGATTTTGCCAGAGCCAATATCAAGTCCACGGTACACTTGTCTGGAATCAGCAGAGACTACTTCTCCACCAATCTCTCGGGCGATCTCTACTGCTAGATCAGATTTTCCAGAAGCGGTTGGACCGACTACTGAGATGAGTTTGTTCATAACCCTAAATAATCTAGAAGGGCAACGTGTTCTGGGTTCGTTGGGTCGTACTTTCCTTTGAGAGCTCTTTGTGCTTCTTTCGTTTCTTCCCGAAGAAAATTTTCAATTTTCAAGTAACCAGAAAAATATAATGCATCACGAGTAAAGCATGTGCCTGGAGTTTGTCCGGTTGTACCTCTGAATAGTCTAATGGTTCTAGTCCAAGCTTGCTCTTGTATGGAATCCTCATTTTTTAGGTGGTACATATGCTTTCTGTAATCGCACATAAAATCGTATATTCCCCTAAAACTCCACTGGTCGGCTACAACTTCAGCTGCATGAGCGATAGCAATATATCCGCCAACTGAAGGGTGTTTTCCGTCGATATCTGCCTGAGCTTTCGTCGCCAGACCTTCTTCGGCTTCGAGGTAGTTGTCGAGTCCAGAAGATAATAACAAAAGATTGGATTTCAAACCGTTGAAGTGTCTTGTCAGATGAATGCCGATTTCGTGCTCGCTAAGTGCTTTAGTTTGGAGAGCCGTCATCTCTCTGTTCTCTGGTATAAAAATTTTTTTATCTGCGTAGCTTACCGAAACAACGAGCTTGTTTTTTGTGATCTCTGTTCTCCATTCTTTCGTCATCTCAGCTTTTTCCAATGCGGTGTCCATGTATTTTTTTATCTCTTGGGCGCCTAACATTTCTGGGCTTGATACTTCATCTGCATACTCTTTGTTTAGTAGTGTTTGCGCTTGTTTAACAGAATCTTTTGTGGGTATGCCATAAAGTTTTTTTGATGTTTCGAAAAAACCAGAATCATCCTTTGTTAGGGTTTTTTCTAGGAGCTCTATTTTTAGTAATTGCTCATTGATCTTTCGACCATATGCTTGTTGTATGATTTCTGGTTGATTTGATCGGGTGATTGTCTCTTGTAAAGAACTGAGAGATGCTTTTTTATGGGATATTTCTTCTTTAGGTATGTCATAAGACAAGGTGGGGACGTCAATTTCTCCTTTTAGGAATTTCTCTTTTTCTCTAGCGAGAGTTTTAGGATCTATTTTAAGGTAATCAATGTCGTCGAAAGAGCAGTGTGTTGTATAAAACTTAAACCACTCAGTGTCTAGTTTGTTCATGTGCCGGAGGGGAGACTTGAACTCCCATCCCTTGCGAGACACGATTTTGAGTCGTGCGTGTATACCAATTCCACCACTCCGGCAATATTCATTTTTAAAAGACGTTTTGATCCTATTTTGATGTCTCGTTTGCTTCTACTTACTTCCTGTTTCGTCATCGACAAGCTCGGACTCAACATCGGAAGTTTCTGTCTGAGGACAGAAACGAGATACAAAGCAAAGCAGTTTGCTTTCTATCCAATTCCACCACTCCGGCAATAGAACGATACTATCAGAATTTTGGTCATTAGAAAACTCTAGAGTCCGTGTTAGAATAAGAAAAACTTAAAAGAAACGTATGTCACAATTTTACAACAACTCAATATTCTGGATAGAAGTAGACAAGATTAGCCCAAACCCGTATCAGCCACGTCGGGAATTTAATCAAACAGAACTGCAAAGTTTGGCTGACTCGATTCGTCAATATGGTGTTTTGCAGGCTTTGGTAGTTACTCGCAAAGAAGTGGTTAAAGAAGATGGTGGTATTGCCACAGAGTATGAACTAATTGCTGGAGAGAGACGATTGCGAGCATCAAAGTTGGCTGGACTTAGAGAAGTGCCAGTCTTGATTCGGGATGGAGAAGAAGATGACTTAATGAAACTAGAGCTGGCTATCATCGAAAATGTTCAGCGCGAAGATCTTTCTCCAATTGAAAGAGCTAAGGCTTTTAAGAAACTGGTGGAAGAATTTGGTTTGACTCACGAGCAGGTTGGAAAGAAGGTTGGCAAAAGCCGAGCTTTTGTAACCAACACTATGCGTATTCTAGAATTGCCAGCTGAAATTCAGCAAGCTCTGGCTGAAAGAAAGATTTCAGAAGGGCATACTCGACCGTTGGGTATGCTTAACCATAAGCCAGAAGAGCAGTCTGTTTTGTTGAAAGAGATTATTTTAAAGAAGTTAAATGTGCGAGAAGCTGAGAAGATGTCTCGCCGTGTTGCTCAAGAGAAAGTCCGTTCAAAGAAATATATTGAAGATCCAGAACTTCGTGAGATTCAGGAGGGTTTGTGCGAATCTCTTGGTACGCGTGTTCAGATTGATCGGTTTGAAAATGGTGGAGTTATTTCTATCGATTTTTTGACGAACGAAGAGGTTCGAGCTTTACTCGAAGCCGTTAAGTCAAAAAAGGGAAGCGCCACTATGACCGAGGAGCAAGTTGCCCCAGAAGAAAACTTTGAAGGAGAAGATGTTAGAGAGAAGGCTTCTGAAGAGATCCCAGAACAGGATACTGTATCGGAAGATGAATCTGATGATGAATTGTACTCAGTCAAAAATTTTAGTTTATAGGGTCGTTCGTATCGTTTTCTCAAAAACACGAATATTTTATTGCTAGAAAATTTGCACCACAAGGGCACTTCTGTTTTGATAAATCAAAACAAGTCGCTCTGCTCGGCTACCCGCTTGTGCGAGTTTTTTGGGAAAGATAGTCACTTGGGTGGCAACAGCAAATACCTAACTAAGTAGAATAAAAGAAAAACCGCCTCCGAGGAATTGGTTTTTCTCGGGGGCAGTCTCGTTCTTCTTATTTCAAAAGGTCTACTGCATTGTGGATATCAAGATCTTTTGCCTCTTCTTCATCTACGTAGATTCTTCGAAGCCCTTTGCGAAGGAAGGGTCCATTTTTACTCTTATACAAGACAATTTCTTTTTGAGTTTTTGGATGTTTTCCTAGTGAGCGCACTTTTTCTACACCCTTTGGCAAAGCTTTTTCTTGTGCCAGAAGAGCTAAGGCATCTTCGAATGCAATAGTATAAGGACTGTGTGGTGCTTTAAGTGATCTGTATTCTCCATTGCATCCAACGTACGGGCCAAAACGTCCAGAACTTGCAATAACAGGCTGTCCTGTTTCTGGATGAGCTCCCAAATCTCTAGGAAGAGAAAGATACATAACAGCGTCTTCGATAGTTATTTTTTCAATGTCTTTATCTTTTGGTACGGCTGCCATCTTTGG
>JBGSXG010000055.1:0-6503 GCA_041751485.1 Minisyncoccia bacterium
TGCGAGCCTTTTACCAAAACAACATCGTTTTCTTTCAAATGTTCAGACATAAAAATAGAGGCTTGTTCAGAGCTGGCAAATTCATATACAGAACTCTCTGGTAAACCGGCCTTTAGAGCCCCTTGGGACAAGTGCATTGAATGATCCCCAACACACACAAGCAAGTCCACACACTGCCCTGCCAACAATCCAATGCGTTCATGCTCTTGTGCACTAAACTTACCCAGCTCACGCATATCACCCAAAAGAGCAACCCTTCTACCAACCACTTCTAAGTCGCGAATAGTCTCCAAAGCACGCTCTGCAGCGACAGGAGATGAGTTGTAAGTATCATCAATGATGACACTCTTTTTTCTACCATCAATCAATTTCATCCTACCCGGCGGTGTCTTAAATTCTTCCCCAAAAACTGCACTCATCTTAACCACATTTAAGTCTTGTGAAATACCAGTAGCTAAGGCGGCCAAGACTGGATAGACGTGCTGAACTCCTAAAGCTCCACCAATCAAAACTGGTCCACTCATTTCCTCATAGTCAGCTCTGAATCGAATACCTGTTGGTTTTTTATGCTCTCCATCCTCTTCGTACAAAGTCTCTACATGCGATGCCTGAACTCCGGACTTCTCGCTGACTCCGAATGAAATAGACTTCATCTCTAATTCTTTACGCAAAGCAACAGCGTGCTCATCATCATTATTTACAACCAAAAAGCCGTCTTTTTTTAGTGAATAAGCGATAGACTGCTCTTCGGTAATGACATCTCCCGGACTATCAAAAAATTCAACATGCACTGGAATATCAGCAAATCTGGTTGTAACCACTACATCCGGCTTTAACCACTTAGCAATGCGTCTAATGTCTCCCGGCCTGTCAGTTCCGATCTCTAATATGAGCCAAGTAGGATATCTGGTAGGTAAAAATATGTGAGAAGCGCCAACAATAATATTTTTTATCCAACCAAAAATACTGCCCCAAGCTGTGTCAAGATCTAAAATCGCCAAAGGAACACCAATATCACTATTAAAACTTTTTTGAGTTTTTCGAGCATAAAAAAACTTTGAAAAAACAGCAAAAATAGCATCTTTAGTAGAAGTCTTACCTACTGTTCCCGTAACCACCACAATCTTTGGCTTATATCTCAAAAGCACGAGGCGAGCCTCGATAGTCAGGATCCAGATTATTATTTTTTTAGCTATGCTTTTCATTTATATTTTTTACAAATCAATTCCAACGTCCTGGATTGCTTCGCACCGCTTCCAAAGACGAAACCCCGAATCACTCTATTCATTCTTGTCATTTATACTTTTTGCTCATTTTTGTCATTATCCCTATCGGTCTGGCGCTATATCATAATAATTAATCAAAAACTGAGTTATGTCCATAAATGGATGTGTCAGAGTCTGCGAAGCGTATCTTACACCCTGAGGATGCTTAGTAAACAAAAAGACTAGAAACCTAGAGTCATATGACGGAAAATAGCCAAAAAATGTATGAAGGAATCTATCATCATAGTAACCGCCTTGCTGTGAAGAAATTTGGGCTGTTCCCGTTTTAGCGGCAATTGAATATCTATCTAGCTTAACAGAACCGTCTAATAGTGCATCGTCCACCACAGCAGTTAGCATTCGTGAGATTTCTTCTGCCGTGGACTCTTTCAAGACTCGTGGAGTGTCTGTGTATTTTATATCTTTTGATAGGCCCTTCAAAAAATCTACTTCTGTAACCGTATGCGGAGTAATTAAAACTCCGCCATTAGCCAGCGCCGATAGAGCCCGAACCATAGCCATTGGAGTAATGGCAATACCCTGTCCGTATGAAGCCGTGGCGTGCTCAATATCACGCGGACTTTGAAGGTTGGATACAAGGCCCTTAGCTTCATTTGGCAAATCAATACCAGTGTGTTCGCCCAAACCAAAGTCATACATATACTCTGCAAAATTCTCTTTACCCATACGACTAACAATATGGGCCACTCCAGTATTAAGCGATTGATTCAAAACTTCTTGCATAGAAACAGTGCCACGACCTTCCCCATCAAAGTTTTGAATACGAGAATTATTTAAAACTAGATAACCAGCATCATAATAAGTAGAATCAGGAGTAACAGCATCAACGTCCAATCCGGCAGCAACAGTAAGTGCCTTAACAATGGAACCCATTTCATAGACATTCTCGACAAGTGGATTGGTAAAGACCGCCACGTCTTCAACATCAGAAAGAACGTTTGGATCAAAAGATGGCAATGCAGCCATTGCTATGATTCGCCCGGTCTGTGGGTCAATAACAATGGCTCCGGTCTCATCGCTGTTCCACTCATCCTGTATTTCTGCGAGTATCTGCTCTACATAACCTTGTACAGAGGGCTCAATAGAAGTTACAATACTTCCTTCTCGCTCCTGAGAATATGTGATTGTTTCTTTTATGTTTGAAAATATCTCAGCAAAAAAGTTTACGTAAACATTGCTCTCATTCCTACCAAGAGTCTGTTCATAAAAACGCTCCAAGCCATATCTCCCGGCCAGCTCATCGCCACTATACGCAACCAGCCCTAAAGCATGAGATGCCATTCCGCCTCCGGGATAAAATCTCCAACGTTGACGATGAACTTGCAAACCAGTAATGTCCAATTCTTTTATCTGTTCTGCAACTTCCTGAGAAACCCTTTGAGCAATTTCCTCATACGGATCATCAGGCTTATTTGCTTTAGCAAAGAATTCTTCAGCTGGCACATCGATTATTTTAGAAACGGCATCAAAAGTGCTCTGCGGATCACGAAGCAAGGTCGGATTTATAGAAACAATATAACCAGTCTTTAAAGTTGCTGCAGAAACACGTTCTCCGTGCTTTGTGGTAAAGAAAATGTCGCCCCTGTCAAAAAGGGCGTGGTTTGGTCGAACATATTGTCGATCCGCTTTATGACTAAACTCTTCACCAAACAAAACCTGCACGTGATACAGGCGACCCATCAAAAAAACTCCAAATAGAACAATAATGACAGAAAGTACCCTAATTCTAACTGTGCTCTTTCTATTCATAGTAAAGAGCTATTCTGATGGATTGAAAGAAAGATTTGATCCTGCACCTCTTCGAGCAAAAGTAATATTTTCTGCTTCTTCAAAACCACGCTCATATGCATACTGGATTGTAATTGAATTCTTTAAAGCAATATATTCAAATTCCAGCTCACTAACTTCAGCATTAAGTGTTGCCAAATTATTCTCTATCTCTTCCCTGGCAACCACGTTTTGTATTGCTCCGTTAACAAGGAACATATAAAGAATGAAAAATGCTGTGATAACCATAGCTAAAAGCCAGAACAATATTTTTTCCTTATGTAATTGTTGATAAATAGTTTTTTTCATAGTTGTTTTCGTGTTATCCGTGTCATTCTTTTTAATTCGTAATTATTGTCGTGCTTGTTTTTTCAAAAATTCGTAACTTAGCACTTCTAGATTTTGGATTGTTTTTCTTTTCTTCTTCACTTGGAGTAATTGGTCTTTTAGTTATACGCTTTCCTTTGCCCGAATCTTCTAGACTTCTAAAGTATTTTTTTACTATCCTGTCTTCTAGGGAGTGGAAAGAGATGACTGCTACCCTACCCTTTAGATTCAAGTGTTCAAAAGATTTTTTTAAAGCCTCTTCCAGTGCATTGAGTTCATCATTAACAGCGATTCGTATAGCCTGAAAAGTTTTTGTAGCCGGATGAATCTTTTTAAAGTGATACATCTTTGGTGTGGCTCTTTTGACTATTTCTACAAGCTCAAAAGTTGTTTCAATGGGCTTTTCTTCTCTGGCCTCAACGATAGCTTTGGCAATTCTTCTAGCGAAACGTTCTTCACCGAAGCCTTTTAGAATTGTCTCTAGAGTTTCCTCTTGCCACGTATTCACGATATCTCTGGCTGTTAAAGAATTTTCTATATCAGAAGAGAGAGTCATAAGAAGTGGTTCGTCTTTTTGGAAAGTAAAACCTCTACCTGAATCATGTATTTGATCTACTGACGTTCCTAAATCAAACAAGATGGCATCTACTTTATGCACCCCGACCTCGTCTAGAGCCTTATCAATTTCTCTAAAGTTATAATTTAGAAATTTTATATTCTTACCGGCGAAAGACCCTAGGGCTTCTGCACGATGCAAGGCTTCTTTATCTTGATCAAGAGCGATAACTTGTATCTCTGGATTTTTACTTAGGGCGAGTGAACTATGTCCACCCCCACCAAATGTACAGTCCAGCAAAGTTTCTCCCTTTGCCAACTCAAGACCTTCTATTGATTCTTGTAAAAGAACGGATAAGTGCTGTGTCTTTTTCATAACGTCTACACTGCTTGTTTGCCCAATTTTTCCGAAAGTTCTTCTGCCCGCTTTTCTACAACTTTTTTGTATGCGTCCCATTTCTGGTCATTCCAGATTTCAATCCGATTGTTAATTCCCGCAAATAATACTTTGTTTTTTAGGTCCGCAAATTTTTTCAAATAGTCTGGGATCAAAATTCTACCAACTGAATCAACTGCTACTTCTTGAGCACCACCGTATATAAACCGATGTATACCTCGCTCGTCTGAAGTAGTCCATTCATTACCAAGCCTTTCTGAAATCTTGTTCCATTCAGTACTTGTGTACAAAAACAAACAACTATCTAGACCACGGGTAATGATTACTTTCTTTCCAGCTTCTTTACGAAATTTTGACGGAAGTGATATTCGTTTCTTATCATCGACAGTATGTATGTATTCACCTATAAACATGGCAATAATTCAAAACTAAAATCTAAAAATTCAAAACAGAGTTTAGGTCAAAACACAATCCCTATCGTATATATTTTATGAGGCCCTGCTGTCTTTCTCTCGCGAACTGCTATCTTCCCCCGTAAGGGGCCCCTCCTTCAGAATCGTCTATATCGATATATTCGATTTCGAAGAAGGGACTAACAACGGCTCGTGAGTCCATAAGAAATGTGTTTTAAATAATAAAAGTACATTTCCCACTTTTTCCCACTTGTCTACCATTATATACCACTACACCCCACTTGCCTAAAAGTAGTTATCCACAGGGCAAAAACCCCTCGAGCGCGTAGCGCTCGAGGGGTTAAACCCTAAATTCTAAAAAAATTCAAAGTTCAAAATTCAAAAAATACCCAGAAACGCTTCGCGCTTCGGGGTTTTATTAATTTTTGTTCATTTAAACTTTTTGCTCATTTTTGTCACTGTTTTCTATTCTTTAGGTCGCATCAGAGGAAAAATCTCTGCCTCGCGGATCGAAACACCAGCTAGCATTGAGAACAGTCTTTCACTAACTCCAAAACCAAAAGCCGGGGGCATGCCATACTCCATTGCTTCAATGTATTCATCATCTTTCATCTGAGCTTCTGGGTCTCCAGCTGCTCTTAATTTTTCTTGATGATCAAAACGCTCCGCCTGATCAATTGGATTATTTAACTCACTAAAACCTTTACCCATTTCACTTCCGCCAAGAATAACTTGGAACCTCTCCACCGTTTGTGGATTGTCTGAACTCTTCTTGGCCAAAGGTTCCATAAAGACGGGCACATTGATTAAAAATCCGGGACCTGCAAGTGATTTACGAATACTCTTCCATAATAAATCTGTAGATCGCTCTCGGTTAATTTCTTTTGGATCAAAATCAATCTTGTGCTCTTTGAGTTTTTCAACCAGCTTTTCTTCATCTACCTCAAGAACATTTAGTCCAAACTTCTCTTCAATAAGAGCCACGAAGTCATAAGTTTGCCATTCTCCCACTAAATCAACTTCTTGCTCATTAATAGTAAACTTCGTTGTGCCAAACGCTTTTTCTGCCACTTCTCTATATAAATCGCGAACCATATCCATTCCTTTTGTGTAGTCCATAAAAGCTTGGTAAAACTCAAAAGCCGTATACGCCTGAGCATGTTCGTGGGACATCCCTTCATTTCTAAAAACAGTTCCTATTTCAAACACTCTTTCCAAACCAGCAACCAGTAATCGCTTATGCCACAGCTCGCCGGCAGCAATGCGGAGATACACATCCATATCAAGTGCATTATGATGTGTCACAAAAGGGCGAGCATCAGCTCCGCCCGGTGTGTTTTCAAGCACTGGTGTTTCAACCTCTACAAAACCTCGGTCCATCAAAAAAGTTCGTACTGCATTCCAGAAAACAGATTTTTTCACAATACGCTTGCGAACTTCTTCATTTAACAAAATATCAACGTATCGCTTTCGATATCGCTCTTCCTCATCCTTTAGACCATAGTGTTCGTCTGGAAGTGCTCTTAAACTTTTAGCGACCATGCTCCAAGACTCAACTTGAATAGTTTGCTCTCCTCTTTTGCTAGTGAAAAGTGTTCCAGAAATACATACAAAATCTCCCTGATCGATCGTCTCTTTGCTAAGTTCGAAAGCATTATCAACTTCTACACCCATATAAGAAATATTTAAATCAGATTTAAACAAAGCCTGATATTCTCCAGAAAAAACAAAAAGGTCCATAAATACAAAGGCAACTAG
>JBGSXG010000056.1:0-3544 GCA_041751485.1 Minisyncoccia bacterium
CAAGCTGCTTTCTTTGTTTATATGTTTTCTTTTTGCACAAAAAACAAGGCATCTCCCTACCAGCCTTTCTTCCTTCACTTGAACACCTCCTTGAGCAATAGTGGCTAAGAGAAAGTCTTATTTGTGAACGTTTCTTTGGAAACTCGATTCCACAAAAATTACAAGCTACCGTATCCATTATTTATACTGTAACAACAAAAAGACAACGTAGAAACCCACTTTTGCGGATAAATCAATTACCATCGAACAACTTTTGTAACAAGCACTGGAGATTAGTCGTAGGTAGGCGCACTCTCTTTTATACCAGACTTGTGGTTTGAAAGTCGAGCCAATGCATACAGAACACTTGAGAGACGGTTGAGATACGCCAGCGATGGTTCGCTGACCTTACGCCACTCTTCTTTCATTTTTCCATTCAAAGGATTAATTGGCTCGCGCACTTCCACCACCCGTCGCTCTGCTCGGCGTGCCAACGTACGAGCAAAATCAAAGAGCGCCGCAAGTTCTGCCGCGCCCCGATCACTTTCATCAGAAAGTGTCTCTGGGGTTCCACCAGAGATAAAAAATGTCGTAATCGGCGGGAGTTCTTTTTCAATGATATTAATGATATCTTCTGCCCACTCAACCTTCTCTGGAGTGATGCGCTTATCAGCTCCGGCAATTTCTGCCTGAACTGTAAAGAGTCCTTCTTGCAATTCGTGGACAATGTATTCAAAAGATGGGTGTACTGTGCCCACATACAGGCCACGCTCAGCAGATTTGACCTTACATAGGCCTAAAAATGAGTTGACTTCATCTAGCGATCCTAGTGCTTCAGCTACAGGAGATGCCTTGGAAATTCTTTTTCCTTTTTCGGTATCAAATACCTTTGTTGTTCCTCCGTCTCCTTTTCCTGTAAACAATGCTGTCATGGGCAAGACATTAGCACATTATATTTAAAAGAAAAGCTGGCTAATGAAGACGGCTTTTCTATTTACCAGATAGTAAACACACTTGCAGTGCGCAGAGGGAGAGTCGAACTCCCACGTCCGTGAGGACACACGCCCCTCAAGCGTGCCGGTCTACCAGTTTCCGCACCTGCGCAATTATGTATTAAGTAGGCTGTTTTGATTTTATCTTAATATAACGACTCCCATTATGCACAAAGCAACAAATCTTTTCAACAAAAAACTGCCCTTCCTAAGTTAGCTTGCTAACCGGACGAACAAAAAATCACCCAAGGGTGATTTTTTGTTTTAGTAGGCAGTTTTTTATTTTTTAGTTTCAGCTTCTTTCTCCGGCTCTGTAGTTTCTGCCGTCTCGGCTGCTTCAGTTTTTTCTTCTGGCTCAACTCCCTTTTCTTCCTCGTCAGTCATAACTGTATCCATCATAACCATATTTCTCATTTGACGACGGATCTCTTTAGCGGCCTTGTCTCGAATATGATAAAGCTTACTTCGTCGAACCTTTGATCGTTTAGTGATCTCGATCTTTTCAATATTTGGAGAATACAATGGGAAAATCTTTTCAACTCCTACACCTAGTGATGTTCGTCGTACAGTGAAAGTACCACCAGCCTCACGGCCGTGCTTTCGTGCAATAACAATTCCCTCGAACATCTGTGTTCGGGTCTTACCTTTTTCTTCAATTTTCTGGTGAACACGAACAGTATCTCCTGTTTTGATATCAAGATTTCTTCGGCTGTCTATGTTTACTGGCGAAATAACTGTATTCATAAGTGAACAGTAATCTAACACAAGGCTACTCCTTTAGCAACAGCAGAGCCTCCTCAAAATCCTTAGGATACGGCGCCTCCACAGAAACACTTTCTTCTGAAAGCAACTTAAAAGAAATAGACCACGCATGCAGAGCTTGCCTTGCAAAGCCAAGTATTTTTTCTCCCTTAGGAGCATACAGACCGTCAGCTACCACAGGGTGGTGAACCGCCTTCATATGAACCCGAATCTGATGAGTCCGGCCTGTAACTGGAGACAATTCTACTAAAGTAACCCCGTTTTTAGTATCCCTTTTCAAGACCTTGAACTCAGTTTGGGCTTCTCGCAAAACTCCACGAGCACCCCGCTGAGCAGAGTACTGCCTGAAATCATTTTTATTCTTACCAATCGGTCGGTCGATTACTCCATCGTCGTCTTTCAATATTCCATATACAAAAGCATGGTATTTCTTGTCTAT
Source organism: Minisyncoccia bacterium (assembly GCA_041751485.1). Lineage (GTDB taxonomy): Bacteria > Patescibacteriota > Minisyncoccia > Phycocordibacterales > CAJQIN01 > CAJQIN01. Next base: position 2,173 of record JBGSXG010000056.1, read on the forward strand.
AGTATGTTCTTGGAATTGTTTTTTAAGATTTTCAAAAGACTCTTGAGTTTTAGCGATAAGTAAAACACCAGTAGTGTCCCTATCAAGCCTATGCACAACACCAGGTTTGGATACAAGTTCCCCTGTTCTAACTCGAACCTGCTCGCCCACATTTTCAACTTCTGGATATGTTTGACGTACCCAAGAGACAACTGTGTCTTTCTCATCTGAGCCATCGTCATGAACCAACATTCCTGCTGGCTTATTGATAACTACCACTTCTTCATTTTCGAATAAATTTTCCATAATTATATAATTTCAAACTCTGAGAGACCGTCTTGCAAAAGGTCAGACCAATCGATGGTTAGCTCATCAACCCTAGAAAAATAAGGTCCTTTTTTAAGAATCTCGATAAATTTCTCCAGAACCTCTTCACCCCCTTGTGCAATAACATTTACCGTGCCGTCTTCTTCGTTGGTAATATTACCAACCAAACCAAGCTCGTCAGCATGTTTTTTCACAAACAACCGATACCCTACTCCTTGGACTTTGCCTCGTATAACACAATCTATTTCGTGTTCCTTATTCTGCATTAAGCGGCTTTCTGCATTTTCTCAATGCGCTCTAACTCACTTTTGAGGTTGTCGAGTTCTCGTGTTACTTCCTTGTCTTTCTGCTCGAGTTTTCGAATATTTGATTCGTATTCAGTCTTTTTTCTCTTTAGGGTCTTTTCTTTTTCCTCGGCTTCTTTTTTCACTCTTTCAGCTTCTTTTATATCTGATTCTATAGTCACCAAACCATTTTTAAAAGCAGACAATTCTTGTCCGTGCGTTTGCAATTCACGAGTTAGTTCATTTATTTTTTGTGTAAGGTCAGCCATATTTATAGTTATTAGCTAATTACTGTAACTCTAGCAGATAGTGGTCTAAAGTAAAAGCGGGTGTTGATTATATAAAAAATACCCGTATAATCACACGTATTGCGCGATTAGCTCAGTTGGTAGAGCAACTCATTTACACTGAGAAGGTCGGGAGTTCAAATCTCTCATCGCGCACAAAACGACCACCAAAATGAGAAGCATTTTGGTGGTTTTGTTTTGCAGCGATGAGAGATTTGAATGGCGCAGGCTGCGAAGCTAGTTTTTGAGTGGAGCGAAAAAACTAAAGCCGAGCCGGGGTCGAGAGTACTTAGTGCTCGCAACTAGCAAAGCTAGTGAGAACACTTAGTAACTCGTGACCAAATCTCTCCCCTTCACCACAAGAGTACTTCCATTTTTATATTTAAAAATCTAAGGGCTTAACCAAATCTCTCAAGGGGTTGCTTGTTTTAATATATACAATTAAACTTCACACGTAGAGATAATATAACCTGCCCCTGTAGTTAAATGGATATA
>JBGSXG010000057.1:0-7387 GCA_041751485.1 Minisyncoccia bacterium
CATTGAGTTTTAGATTTAATTAAAGAAAAAACCCTCACGAGGAGGGTATTGATCGGTTGTTGCGTCTGCCATCAGCGATGGCCAGAAACATTGATGTGATGAAGATCCCCAAACAGATATAAAATAAGAGGATGTATTGCGGCTTTTGATATAAAGATGCCGCCATCAACAAAATGCCTGACCCAAAAAATGAAAAAACAAAGAAGCAGAATATGGTGGTTCTGATAAGCATGTTCTGGTCTCCAAAATGAAAGGACTTTTCTTGGACTTTTATAACATTATTTGAGATCTAAAACAAACTTTGATGGGGGCTCTTGTCTGGCAGATTCTCCCAGGATGATGGATCAAGATTTATCTGCATAATTTGACCACCTTCTTTGAATTTTAGATGCTTGTTGACTAGGGCGTAATCGTAAATTTCTTTGGTAATGCGAACATCATCTTCACAATATTTTTTTATCTTATCTAGCTCACCGTTTTTCCACCAGGTAATGGCCTGAAGCCCGTGACCAGATTTTTTAATACCTAATGTGCCTTCGGCAATTTGATCCAGTTTCATTCGGCGTCCGTAAGAGATTCTTATTTCGTGCAAAATATCTAGACTTTTTTTCTGGAATAAGTCACCTGGGTAGTATTTATCTAAAAGCGGAATATCAAAGTGGTTTGAGTTGAAACCAATTATCATATCGGCCTGGTCAATAATCGGCCAAATGGGTGAGAGGTCGTGTATATCAACAGTAGTATAGGTATCTGTCTTAGAGTCGTATACTGTGACGACAGAGATGTCTAAATCGGCGGGATCATTTGAACCAACCTCGGTAAAAGTATTTTGGCTTTCTATGTCAAAGACGACTTTTCTTGGCATCCCATTAGAAGTTTTATTAATAATTTTTGTGATCAAGGCTTCGGACTACTTGCATTGATTGATCGTATTCATTCCCATAACCCATTTTATTTCTAACGGGGCAAGTGAGCGTAACTAAACATTATAAGTTACTTTGAGAGTGCGTCAAAGATAAATCGAGCCACTTTTGAGTCTGGTAATTCTGTTTCTTCTCGTGTTTCTAGGTTTCTGATAATGACCAGATTTTGATTAGCTTTTTTGGGGTCAACATATACAGCAAAGGGAATATTTTTCTTGTGTGCCAGTTTATATTGGTCGCCTTTGTTTTTGCCCGTAAGATCGAGAGCGGTTGTCAGACCAACTTCTCTGAGACTCTCTGCTAGAGCCCTGCCGTATTCTCGGGTTTCGTCTCCCGGAAGGCACACATATACCTGTGTGGAAGACTGATAGGCTGGTAGCAAGTCGTGAGTTTCTAGAAAGTCCCTTAGAGTGACATCACCCATACCAAAGCCTATTGTTGGTATGGTTCGTTTGCCAAAAATATCCAGAAGTTCGTCGAAACGTCCTCCTCCAAAAAGTGAACGATTATTTTTTTCAGAAGTATCAAATATTTCAAAAACAAGTCCGGTGTAATAGTCAAAACCGCGCATTAGAGTAGAGGTAAATTGTACGTTCTTGATCCCCGCAGTATCTAGTGCCTCAATAAGATCGATTAGAGAAACAATTTCGGGGTGCTTTTCTCCAAGTGTTTGTATAAGAGCTTGGTTTGAAGATAGATTTTGCATTAATGGTACAGCTCTTTCTCCAATGATTTCAGTCATTGATTCTTCAAAAACGGTTTGGGATATTTTTTCTTTTTTATCAATTAGCTTTGATAGCTTGTGGGATTCTTCATCTGTAATAGACAGCTTTTCGAAAATAGCAGATAGAATTTTTCTATTGTTGATGCGGATTGTAAAATCAGTATCATTTGCTCCAAAGTTTTTGAGTATGGTATGTGCCAGAGTGATCATTTCAATCTCAGAATCGAGCGCATCAGATCCGAATAGATCAACATTAAGTTGATAATGTTCTCGCAGGCGTCCCCGTTGTGGTTTTTCATATCGAAATACGTTGGGGATTGAGTACCATCTTAGTGGAAATGGTAGCTCGCGTTCTTGAGCTGCCACCATTCTGGCTACAGTTGGCGTCATTTCTGGTCTTAGGGTAACAGAACGACCTCCGCGGTCTTCAAAAGTGTAAGTTTGTTCGCCTACGATTTCTTCGCCCGACTTAGCATTATATAGTTCGGTGTACTCTAGTGGAGAAGCATTGTATTCTTCGTACCCAAATGATTCAACGGTCTTTCTCCATATTTTAAATATGTATGCTTGAATAGCCTGATCTTCTGGATAGAAATCTCGGACTCCTTTGTAGGGCGCAGTATCTAGACCTTTTTGTTTTGGCATAGAGATATTCTAACATCATGTGGGTTCGAATGCCCACTTTTCCACCAGTCATAAATGCTTGTTGGTGCTATAATATTTTTATGCAAGTTGATCAAGAAAGAGCACTTGAGATTATTACGTCACCCGCTGTGGCTTGGTTTATATTCGGATTATTTCTGGCCTTTTTTGGTGTCATTAGTATTATCTTGGTTTATCACTGGAGAAAATATGGATTGAATAATAAGCAGATTGCTTTTGCTGAACTTGTTTACTTTCCAGTTTCTTTTGTTTTGATAGGCTTGTCTGCTTTTGCTCTAATAATGTATCTAACATTATGATTAAACTCGAGAAAGACGAAAAGATAGTAATAGAAGTACGTAAACATCCGTTTGTTTTTATTGTCCACACACTAGTTTCTTTGTTTTTTGTTCTAGCTCCGTTGCTGGCTTTTGTTCTTATACGATTTGCTACAGATTTTACAATAACTCCTAAGAATTATTGGTTGTTGTTGTGTGGTTATGGTTTGTGGGTTTTAGTGATGTGGGTTATCTATTTTATACAGTGGACAGACTACTACTTGGATGTCTGGTATATCACTGACAAAAAAATATACGACGTTTTGCAAAAAGGTTTTTTCCATAGACAAATATCAGTGCTTAGATTTGATGCCATTCAGGACGTAACCGTTGAGATTAAGGGCGTTATTCCAACATTGTTTGATTTTGGCACAATTCACGTCCAGACCGCCGGCGAAACGAGTGTTGACTTTACTCTGACAGACGCCCGTTCTCCTCATAAAATTAAAACAGTTATCTCAGATTTGCTTAGTAAAGCAAAGCAAAAGTGAATGTGTTAGTATATTGTTTTTATTGAGTAATAACTTACATACAAATGTCTGCAATACAGCATATTCATGCACGAGAAATTCTTGATTCAAGGGGTAATCCAACTGTCGAAGTCGATCTCACCTTAGAAGACGGCTCTTTTGGTAGGACTGCGGTTCCTTCAGGTGCTTCAACTGGAGCTTATGAGGCTGTTGAACTTCGAGATGGAGGCGATAGGTATGCCGGCAATGGCGTATTGAAAGCTGTAGAAAATGTTAATACTTTACTAAAAAATGATCTCGTTGGAAAAGAGTACTCTCAAGAGGCTTTGGATGAAGCAATGATTGCTTTGGATGGTACTGAAAATAAGAGCAAGCTTGGGGCCAACGCTATTCTCGGTGTTTCTATGGCTTTTACTAAAGCATGTGCTCAAAGTGAAAAGAAACCGCTGTATAGATATTTCCAAGACATAAGTGGTACAGAAAATATTCAAATGCCAGTGCCGATGATGAATATTTTAAATGGTGGTAAGCATGCTTTAAAGTCTGTCGACTTTCAGGAGTTTATGATACAGCCAGTTGGAGCTTCGAGTTTTTCTGAGGCGCTTCAGTGGGGAGCAGAGGTATTCCACACTCTTAAAGGTATTTTGAAAGAAAAAAGATTTGCTACAACAGTTGGTGACGAAGGTGGATTCGCACCGAGTCTTGAGAAGAATGAAGATGCGCTTGTTTTGATTGTTGAGGCTATAAAAAAAGCTGGATATGAAGCAGGTAAAGACATTGCATTGGCAATTGACGCCGCTTCAAGTGAATTATTTAAAGATGGTAAGTATGAGTTGGCTTCAGAAGGAAAGACGCTTTCAAGTGCTGAGCTTATTGATCTTTATGCTGAATGGGTTGAGAAGTATCCGATCGTTTCTATTGAAGATGGGCTAAACGAGGACGATTGGGAAGGATACAAAGAAATGACTGCACGTTTGGGCCTAAACCGACCCGAAGGGTCGGTTGGCCGAACAAATTCACAAAGTGAATTTGTTTTAGGCGACAAATTACAGATTGTGGGGGATGATCTTTTTGTTACCAACATTAAGCGTTTGAAAAGGGGAATTGATGAAAAAGTCGGTAATTCGATTTTAATAAAGCTAAATCAGATAGGTACAGTTACGGAAACTATTAGAGCTATCCAAATGGCTCGTGAGGCCGGATATACTTCTGTCATCTCGCACAGGTCAGGTGAGACAGAGGATACAACAATTGCTGATTTTGCAGTCGGCTTAGGAACAGGACAGATAAAGACTGGCTCACTTTCTCGATCGGACAGAACGGCAAAGTATAATCAGCTACTTCGTATTGAGGAGGAGCTCGGGGATGGGGCAATTTATCCGGGTAAAGAATTGTTCAAAAGAGATTAGGGTTTGGAGATAAAAAACACCGCGCAGGCAAAGCCTGCGCGGTGTTTTTTATACATTGATTACAAAGTTTTTTAGAGTACAATAGCACCAATATGAATAAGTCTAAAAAACCAGTAGTTCTAATTGTCTTAGATGGCTGGGGATACCGAGAAGATACAAAAGACAATGCTATTGCTGAAGCTGAAATACCAAATTTTAAAGCTCTTTGGGAAAAGTATCCACACACACTTTTAGATGCATCTGGAGAGGCGGTGGGCCTTCCTGAGGGCCAGATGGGTAACTCTGAAGTTGGACATATGACCATCGGAGCAGGAACTGTGATTGATACCGATTTAGTCAGGATTAATAAAGCTATTAGAGAAGGTAAATTTGGTGAAAATAGTGTTTTGCAAAAACTTTTTGCTCACGTTAAAAAATATAATTCCGTTCTACATCTGCAGGGTCTAATTGGAAATGGAGGAGTGCACGCTCATCAAGACCATTTATATGCGGTTTTAAGAGAAGCTAAAAAAGCCGAAGTGCCAAAGGTGGCTATTCATATTTTTACCGACGGACGAGACACAAGCCCAACGGGGGCTCGTGAGTATGTTGCTGATTTGGAAAATATGATTGAAGAGCTTGGAATTGGTTTTATTGCTTCTATGTCTGGACGTTTTTATGCCATGGATAGAGACAAAAACTGGGAGAGAACTAGTGCGACTGAGGATGCTATTTTTGAATGCAAAGGAGGTGTTTGTCAGTTGAATAAACCGTCAGCTCAACTCGAAGATATATATAAAAGTGGAGTGACTGATGAGTATGTTGAGCCTATTATTTTTCCAGACAAAGATGGTAATACATACAGCATTCAAAAAGACGATGCTATTTTCTTTTTTAATTTCCGAGCCGATCGTGCCCGTCAGCTAACAGCTAAAGTAATTGAGAGGACTAAAGATCAGAATGTATGTTTCGCTACTATGACAAACTATCAGGCAGATTTTGCCTGCGACGTGGCTTTTCCTGATGTTTTGATTGAAGATACTTTAGGAAGTGTCGTTTCGAAAGCTGGATTAGTACAGACCCACATAGCTGAGACCGAAAAGTTTGCTCACGCGACATATTTTTTAAATGGTGGACGAGAGCGACCATATGATGGCGAGGAGCAGATTATTATTCCAAGTAGAAAGGATGTAAAAAAACACGATGAGGCTCCAGAAATGCGGGCTAAAGAAATTGCTCAGACGTCTATAAAAGAATTAGAAAAAGGTACAGACTTTATTTTTATAAACTTTGCTAATCCTGATATGGTGGGACACACTGGAAACGTGTCATCTATTATAAAGGCTGTTGAAACAACAGATTTAGTTCTTGGAGAAGTTGTTCAAAGAGTTGAAGAAGTTGGGGGTGTCGCTTTTATCACAGCAGATCATGGTAATGCAGAACAAAACAAAGACAAGGATGGAAAACCGCACACTGCGCATACTCTTAATAAGGTCCCTGTGATTGTTACTGATACTGAAGTATCTTTGCGTGACTCTGGAGGTCTGGCTGATGTTGCTCCGACCCTTTTGGATTTAATGGGCCTGGTACAACCCGAGATTATGAAGGGAGAAAGTCTTTTGGAATAATTTTTGACATTTTCTTTATTTGACTTTATAGTAGGCGAGGATTGTTCACTATTTTTCACCCTGTATAGGAGATTTCTCTTGAGCGAACGGATTCCACGTATTGTGCTTTTGGGACCACCTTGTTCTGGAAAAGGAGAGACGGCCAGGAGGTTGGCAAAAAGGCTCGGCATTGAGCATATCTGCGTAAGCGATTTAATAGCCCAAGAGGCGAAGGACCATCCGGCCGAGCGTGTGAGGAGGCTGATTCAGAGCACAATGAAGGCCGGAGGGTTGGTAGACGATAGGACTGTCTGTGAGGCTATTACCCAGCACTTCATTGATAACCGGCCCAAAGGCTGGGTGCTGGACGGTGCTCCAAGAACTCTGGGTCAGGCGGAAACACTATATAATTTCCAAAAGATTGGAGGAGCACACGTTTTTTTCATAACTATCAAGGGCTTGTCTCATAGGCAGTTGTGGGAAAGAGCAAGGCAAAGAGGAAGAGAAGACCGAGTTGCCGATGTCTTTGATGCTCGGATTCGAGCTTATAACATGCATATCAACAAGATCGAAAGGTTCGTCAGGAAACATCCTTTGACTTGGCATCTGCGCGAGGTGTTTGTCACTAAGGAGATGGCACCGGATGCTGTTTTCGAGGCAGTTTTAAGTTCTGCTGAAATGGGATATTTTGTGCCCGCTTAAAATTGGGCACGAAAGGAATACAAAACCGCGGGCAAGTGTCCGCGGTTTTTTTGTTGACTTTTATTGATTCTCTGGCAATGATGTATACATGAATGAAGAAGAAAAATGGGTATTTGATAATGAATCCTACAGCAACGACGAAGGTATTGATCTTGATACCGATAAAGTTGAGCAAGTAATGAAGCACCAGCCAGGAGCTCGGTATATTGGTGACGTTCGTGACAAGAGTTTTATTCCAGTAGGGTATCATCAGCCCGTTACTCAGCAATCAAAGAAGGTTTCTCTGAAGAGGCCAAAGGGACATGTTGAGTATACTAAACCAGGTCTTCATAAAAAAACTTTTAAACATACAACAAATTTTTTCTCAAAGCTTGAAAATTTTGTGTTTGCTATGCTCAAGAAAATAAGATTCTAATGGAAGATATTATTCTGATTGATAAGCCCAAAGGCATAACATCTTTTGATTGTATTCGCATCTTGCGTAAGGAGTTTGATATCAAAAAAACCCTAAACGCTCCGCGTCGGGTAAAGATGGGTCATGCCGGAACATTAGACCCACAAGCAAGTGGACTGATGATTATTGGTATAGGTGC
>JBGSXG010000058.1:0-7764 GCA_041751485.1 Minisyncoccia bacterium
TCAATTAGTCGGGTGAATGGTATGGTGTTTATCAAAAGGGATCCTCTAAGAGCGCGGATTTATGCAGAAGCTTATGAACAACAAATACCAGAATTTGCAGAAGCTTATGATGCCGTCATTACATATATTAATCAAAACAAATAGAAGTTATGCACACGGTGCTTAGGGATATTTTTAAAAAAGAGGTTACAATATATACAAGAATAATTATTTAATATGAAATATCTTTTTTCTTACATTGTTGCTCTTTCAATCCTTGGAGGATTAGCACTCATCCCAAACAACAGACTTTTTGCACTAGACTTTGGTCCACGAGTACCGGTGGTAGACCAGGAGCATATACAAATTAGCGCTTCAATACTTGAACTACTAGCTGCTTTAGTGGAAAAAGAATTTAAACTAGACCCAGAAGAAGAGGCCCTTGCCAAAAAAGTGTTAGCTGACGAGACAGAAGCCGAAATTGAATTCATTCAGAAAGGCTATAAAGGCTACATGGCTAATAGATATTTAAATATAGAACCATACAACACCTCCATCTTTGAAAAAGACTTAAGTCAATTTTTTAGTGAAGTAGTAACAAGTGAATACAATAGATTCATGGAGGAAAATCTCGGACTTAATCTGGCAACGAATAATCTAAATCCAAGTTCTGAGCCAGGACAATATTTAAACGTAGTCGCTTTGGCCGTGCAGAAAACAAGAGCCGGCCCATCACCTTCCTCAGAAGAACATAGATATACTTTCAGAAGTGCTGCAAACAACAACCCAGAAGCTTTCTTGGCGGGAGACTTTTCAAGCGGAGGCTGGTCTGCTTGGAGATCATTGACTCAAAATCCAAACAATAATATCTATGGCAACTATCTGATAGCCCAAAACACTATAAGGACCCGAACAACCCAAGCGGTCGGTCAAGAACAGCAGATTCTAGATTATGGCCAAGGTTACCATGCCGTCCAAACATCTGAAGGACTCGTGGTAACACCAAGCACCCTAAATAGAGAAAAGCTAGACCGAGCAATTGCAACCTGTAAAAACTCACTTGAAGCAGTGGATGAGGTAAGTGATCAGCTTCTCCCAACTGCCCTAGAACAGATGTGTCAACAACTAACAGAAGGTTTGAACTCTAATGCGGGCCTTCTGAACGTAGTTTTTGATTTTGGGGACCTATTTAATCTAGATTTTGGCTCGATTATTGGAAGCATACTTGGAGGAATTGACTTTGGAGGAATTCTTGGTGGTTTTGGGTTTTAGTAGAAATTTAAAAAAAATGATAAAAATTAGTACCAAAATACTCATAATAGTTCTGATTATTTTGCCAATTTTTTCTATTGCTCCCATTCAAACTATTCAGGTGCAGGCACAGTCTTTAGATCTGAACCCCTGTAATTACTACGTAACAAGATACCTTGAACCAACGAGCCGATTCTGTATGACAACCGGTCTTTTAGGTTCAGTAGCCGGAGATGTTTGGTCTCAGGCAATGATTTCAGCGTTTTCAATACTTTTATCTGAGGTGGGTAATTTAATTTTACATGTTGTATCTTGGATCACTTGGCTTGCAGGGGTCATGTTAAACACCGCAATCTTAATGAGTGTTTTCGAAATGAGAAGTTATGTTGACAACATGCCGGCCATAAGAAACGGGTGGACAATTTTTAGAGACATTGCAAACATTGGTTTTATTTTCATAATTCTATATGTTGCAATAGCAACTATCCTACAGTTAGGCATAGACACTAGGAAAACAATCATCAAATTAATCATTGCTGCTTTATTAATAAACTTCAGTCTATTTTTCACAAAAATAATTATTGACGGATCAAACATTTTAACAGTGTCTCTCTTTAACCAAATTGGCGAAGGAGTTGTGAACACTGGGATAACAGGAGCAAACTTTTTAGATAATGGTCTTTCTGGAAGAATGGTCCAGGCACTTGGACTTCAGGAAATATACACAACAGACAACACAGATGTCTCAGCGGCGGCGTTTGCAAATTTAATTGATTTTACTATTAGAGTGATAGGTGGATCAATATTCTTATTATTCGCCTCAATAATATTGTTTGCGGCAGCGATTATGTTCATGGTGCGTTTTGTAATTTTGATTTTCCTAATGATTACCGCGCCCATAGCCTTTATCGCCATGATATTGCCACAAACAAACAGTATTTCTCGTCGCTGGTGGAAATCTCTAACATCTCAAGCTATTTTTGCACCAGTATTTATGCTTATGCTTCTAATAACACTAAATTTAATCGGCTCTCTCAGAAACACGGTGAACAGTAATGTGGGTCTTGGAGACGCCCTAAGTAGCTCTCAAAGTGCTGCCGGCGCCACCTTCTTGACCTTCGTTATTAGTATTGCTTTCCTTGTTGGGACTCTGGTTATTTCCAAAATGACTGGCGGAGTTGGTGGCGATTGGGCTACTAAAGTTGGTGGTAGGGCGGTGTTTGGAGGAGCGGCCATAGGAGGTAGGTTTGCGGGAAGACAAATTGGTGGACGCTTAGCGGATTCTAGAATGGTACAAAACGCCCTTGAGAGTGATAGTAAGATTATGAAAACTGCTGGCCGCCTTGGTCTTGCCGCTGGAGAAAGAATAAAATCAGGAACATATGATTATAGCAATGCTGCTGGTAAAGCTGCCTCCGGGCTATCTCAATCCCTTGGTGGTGGCAAGGTAGATCTTGGCAAGTCTGTAACACGTAAAGATCTTGATAAAAAAGAAAAGGAAAAAATTGAGCGCCGAATGAAACGAATGGAGCCAAGCACTTACCAAATCAGTCAAGCAGAACAAGCCAAGAAAGAAGCAGAGGATGTGGAAAAATTAGCATACGACAGGGTTAAGGAAAGGGTAGAGATTAAAGATATTGATACTGAGATAAGAACCCATTCAGACAAAGCAAGTAAAGGAGAAAAAGAAGCCGCTGAACTAGAGTCAAGTCTGAAAAAACATGAAGAGGAGTTAAAGACCACAACTGATTCATATGAGAAAACAGACTTGGAAAGAGAAATTATATTGGAAAGGTCTGCGCTCCAAAATAAAAAATCATCTATTGATTCGGCTAAAAAAGAACAAGAATTAGCCGAAAAACGAAAGCGGGATCTAATTGAAACAGAAATGGCTTCTTTCAGAAAACAGAGAGAGGAAGCTTCAAAAGCACTTGATAAATTAAAAGGCGTTGACGAAGATGAAGCCAAAAAACGAGCGGGCGGCAAGCTGAAGGGTGAATCAGATTATGAATACAATCAACGTGTAGAAGGTAAAAAAGTCAAAGGTGTTGGAGAGATCAGAAAGGAAAGTTATGTCAAAGACCATGAGAATAACTGGTTTGGAACAAAGCGCGGTAATGCAGAGAGAGCTAAAATCGCCAGAGACGCGATGAAAGGAAAGAAAAAAATTGACAAAAAAGCACTAGAGGATTTAGGGATAATTCTTGACGATGAAGCTGGAAAAACAGGTACATCTGACGCAGATAAATCTGATAAAGATGACACTAAGACCACTTAAATATCATCATGGACGAAAAAAACACAACAATATCACAACGTTATAAAGAACTTCCTGAGACTCTCCAGCAATATGCTCGGAACGAGAAGTGGATAGATGAGGCAAAAGCCATGTTAGGCAAACACTCTTTAGCAGAACAACAGCAAGAAGAGGTGATTTTCGAGGTTCTGATGTATCTTTTGGCTTTGCAAAACAAAGAAGAGTTTATAAAACAAGTCAAAGATACATTACCATCTTTACCCGGACCTATTTCTGGGATGATTGCCCAAGAACTAATCAGACAAATACCAGAAAATGTGCACTCAGCTATTGCTAATATATTTGCAGAAATGCCGGAAGAGGATAGTGTTGAGAAAGCGCAACAAACAGACAGTGCGCAACCCCAACAGACTCCTGCGCCTAAACCCAATCAAGACCAAAACGATGTACCAAAAAATCTCCCCGGACAGACACAGTCTGAAAGCCAAGCAGGTGTAGACATTATTACGGAGGAGCCACAGGCTCCTGAAGAGGCGAGCGGAACGATGCTTGGCCGACATTCTCTAATAAACAGCATAGAGCACCCAGAACAAGCTGAACAAGTCGACAGACAATCTCAACAAATTCCTCAAAAACCATCTGACAATAGGCCCGCTTTCAATCCAATAGCTTCAAAACTAGGGGACAGTACGAATAAGGTTACAGAAAGGTCAGAAGGAAGTTCTTATGGGGAGGGGGATCCTTATAGGGAACCAATTGAATAGTGACAAAAATGATCAAAAAGTGTGAGTGAAAAAATAAAACAACAAAAAGACCTAAAGGAAAGAACCAAAAAATGTGCCATTCGAGTTGTTAGACTTGTAGGGTATATAAACAAAAACGGAAAAACTGAAGCAAAAATCTTAGCGAATAGTCAGCTACTTCGTTCTGGAACTGCCATCGCTGCCAACTACAGAGCCGCATGTAGGGCCAAATCAAGAAAAGATTTTATTTCAAAAATAGGTACAGTTGTTGAAGAAGCCGACGAAACCCAGTTTTGGCTAGAAGTATTACGAGATTCCAATTTAATAAAAACTAATCTTGTTGAAGATCTTTTAAAGGAATCTGGAGAATTAACTGCTATAATGACATCATCAAAATTATCCGCAATAAAAAATCAAAGTAAAAAATAATTTTTGTCATTTTTAATATTTTTGTTCATTTTTGTCATTACACTATGCGCTTTCAAGTCCCACAATTTATCGAGTTTGAAGACAAAATATTTGGGCCATTTACCCTAAAGCAATTTATATACCTAGCTGGAGCTGCTGGTATGGCAGCTGTCTTCTTTAGTATATTACCGACCTTTATCGCTATCATTCTCTCTTTACCTGTTTTGATTTTTGGAGCAGCCCTTGCATTTTACAGAGTAAACAATAGACCTTTTATTGCCATGGTTGAAGCTTTTTTCAAGTATATGGTGAGCAAGCGTTTATATATCTGGCACAAAGAACCTAAAAAAATATCAGAAACACAATTTGGAAAACGAGACCCTTCAGAGTTATATGTTCCAAAACTATCTGATAGCAAGTTGAAAGATCTAACTTGGAGCTTGGATGTAAAACAACAAGACAACCCTGTTACAAACGACAAAACCGGTGGCTCTGTGGGTGTTTAAAGAAAGTAAGTACGCTATACTGTACGCATATGGCATCTGCAAACTCAACACAAGATTTTGTACCTATTAAAGAAATACGAGACGGTATCGTCGTTCTAAAAGATGGTTCGCTTCGATCAGTTATTATGGCTTCTTCAGTTAACTTTGCTCTAAAATCAGACGAGGAAAGAACTGCCATTTTGTATCAGTTTCAAAATTTCTTAAACGGGCTTGATTTCACTATTCAAATTTTCATTCAATCACGCAGATTAGACATTCGTCCATATCTGGCGCTACTTGAACAACGACAAAAAGAACAAATCAACGACCTAATGAAGATCCAGACTCAAGAATATATAGAGTTCATAAGAAAATTCACAGACAGCACAAACATTATGACCAAAAACTTCTTTGTTATTGTGCCTTATTCTGCGGCAACGCTTCAAAAAGGTGGAAAGATTAGTGGTTTTCTAAACCGTAATAAAAAAGAAGAGGATGTGACCAAACTAAACAACATATCTTTTGAAGAAAGTCGAACTCAACTGGAACAGCGCTTGGCAATTGTCGAGCAAGGTCTTATTAGGTCAGGAGTTCGTATCGCACGACTTGGAACAGAAGAAGTAACAGAGCTCTTTTACAAACTATTCAATCCAGGAGAAACCGAAAAGCCAATTCAAATGCAACAATAACACTATGGGAATATTTGATTTTATAAAAAGTAATAAGAAAGACGAGGGCGTAGATATTAGTGCAATTATGCCTCAGAACATTTATGAAGCTAACGTCTTAGAGCTTCGAGACATCATTGCACCAAGTGCCCTAAAAGTAACCCCAAGAGAGCTACACTTGGGGGATAAGGTGACACGAAGTTTTTTTGTTATTTCATATCCTCGATACCTAGCAGAAAGCTGGTTTTCACCAATCATCAACTTGGACAAAATGTTTGATATTTCAATCTTTGTTCATCCAGTTGAAACGTCCCAAGTTCTTCGAAAATTTCAGAAAAAAGTAGCTGAGATTCAAAGCCAGATCCACGAAAGAGAGGAGAAGGGTATGGTGCGCGATCCCAAGCTTGATACAGCATATCAAGACCTAGAAGACCTCCGAGACAAGCTACAACAAGCCCAGGAGCGTCTTTTTGATGTTGGTCTATACCTTTCTATATATGCAGACAATGAAGACGAGCTAAATAAAGCAGAGTCAGAAATAAAATCTATACTTGAATCAAAACTTGTATATGTTAAGCCAGCCCTTTTCCAACAAGAAGAAGCCTTTAGAAGCGTGATGCCTATTGGCACTGACATTTTAAATATTCATACCAAACTTAACTCTTCTCCTCTCTCAAGTTTATTTCCTTTTATTTCATTCGACCTAACATCAGACAAGGGTGTGCTATACGGCATAAACCGACACAACTCAAGCTTAGTTCTGTTTGACAGATTCTCACTTGAAAACTACAACTCAATTACTTTTGCAAAATCGGGTTCCGGTAAATCGTACGCCACAAAACTGGAGCTTCTTCGTTCTCTGATGTTCGACACGGAGATCATCATAATTGACCCCGAAAATGAGTACGAGTATATGGCAGAAGCTGTAGGTGGTCGTTTTTTCCAGATTTCTCTCAATTCAAACTATCACATCAACCCATTTGACCTTCCAACACCACGAGAAGACGAATCTCCTTCCAATGTTCTCAGAACAAATATTATTAACCTTGTGGGTCTTTTCCGTATTATGCTTGGAGGACTCTCTGCCGAAGAAGACGCTCTCATAGACCGAGCCATAACTGAAACATACGCCCTAAAAGACATCACTCCTGATTCCGATTTCTCGAATATTGACGCGCCCCTAATGTCCGACTTTGAACTAGTTCTATCAGGAATGGACGGAGGAGAGTCTCTAGCACAGCGCTTAACAAAATATACTAAAGGTAGCTGGGCTGGTTTTATCAACAAACCAACAAACGTTGACTTGGATAAAAAGTTCATCGTCTTTTCAATTCGAGATATGGAAGACGAGCTTAAGCCAGTGGCAATGTATATCGTAACTCACTTTATCTGGAACGTTATTCGAAAAGAGTTGCGTAAACGACTTCTTGTTATCGACGAAGCTTGGTGGATGATGAAATCTGAAGACACAGCATCTTTCTTGCTTGGTTTAGCAAAACGAGGACGAAAATACTATCTTGGTTTGGCTACAATCACTCAAGACGTGGGCGACTTCCTAAACTCTCCGTACGGATTGCCTATTATCACCAACTCTTCAATGCAATTACTCTTAAAACAATCCCCAACAACAGTAGACAAGCTACAGGAAGTATTTAACTTAACAGATGAAGAGAAATATCTTCTTCTTGAATCAGAAGTAGGGGAGGGTATCTTCTTCGCCGGCCTAAAACATGTGGCTATTAAAATTATTGCTTCGTACACCGAAGACCAAATCATCACCTCCGACCCCTCTCAACTTCTTTCAATCAAGAATGCGAAGAAAGAATTTGAACAACAAGGATAATGGCAACAAAAACAAAAACTCCGTCACGAAAGGCCCAAGCAGTGACAAAGCGTTTGGCAAAAGAAGACAGAAAAACTGCCCGCACGGCTCCTGATGGTCAAAAAGAGGAAAAAAAGGATGTGCAGTATAG
>JBGSXG010000059.1:0-7584 GCA_041751485.1 Minisyncoccia bacterium
GGCAAAGGCGGTGATATGTTCAGCTTCGTTCAAGATATTGAAGGCACTGATTTTAAAGGTTCTCTTGTTATTTTGGCAGAACGAGCAGGTATTACGCTTGAATTTGAGAACGCTGAGGCCACCTCAGAGCGTCAGCGCCTGTATGACGTTATGCAGAAATCAATGGAGTTTTATGAAAAACTTCTTTCTGAGAATCAGGATGCACTGACATATATTCGTGGGCGGGGACTCTCAGATGAAACCTTATCGGAGTGGCATATTGGGTACGCGCCAAATGATTGGCGTATCGCACGATCGCACCTGATCTCTCAAAAGATTACTGACAAAGAGATGTCTGCAGTTGGTCTTATAAAAAAAGCTGATGGAGGAAAAGAGCCGTACGATACATTTAGGGACAGAATTATGTTTCCAATTTTCGACACATCTGGCAGATGTGTAGCTTTCTCTGGGAGGTTAGTACAACCAAATGATCAAGCTCCAAAGTATTTAAATAGCCCGGATACTGAGCTATTTAAAAAGTCAGACATACTTTATGGACTGCACAAAGCCAAAACTGCCATTCGTCGTAAAGACTATTCTATTTTGGTTGAAGGCCAGATGGATTTGGTCCTGTCACATCAGGCTGGTGTAAATAATACGGTGGCATCGTCCGGGACGGCTATTACAGAACTGCATCTAAAGCGCTTGAGACAGTTGTCTAATCGAATTGTCATCTCTTTTGATTCAGATGAGGCTGGTTTTAAGGCGGCCAATCGAACTGCTCAGATTGCTTTGTCTATGGGTATGGAAGTAAAGGTGGTTTTAATGCCAGAAGGCAAAGATCCAGCGGATGTCATCAATGAAAGTTCAGATAGTTGGAAAGAAGTTTTAAAGCACACAAGACACATTATTGATTTTTACATTGATCGCCTGTTGGCTCGCGGAATTGATCGAAGAAGTTTGGCAAAAGAGATTTCAAAATACGTTTTGCCTTACATAGCTGGACTTTCGAGTGATATAGAAAAGTCACATTTTGTTGAACGTATTGCTACGGAGACAGGCTTTAGAGAAGACGCTGTGTGGGAAGATTTAAAAAAGGTAGAACGATTAGGAGGTTCTACAACTGATTCCGGTCGAGAAGTTTCTGTTCTAGAATTTTCTTCTGAGACTCCTGAGCAACGCATTGCCGCTATTTATTATTGGCAAAAAAATATGAAAGATCCGTATGTTGATAGTGCGGATATGGAAAATAAAATTATTGAGATTGGCGGAGACAAACTGCTTAAGAGAATCAGAGATTATGATTCAGAAGCTTTAAATAAGACTCTCTTTGAAATTGAGGAAAAGTATGGTACAAAGGATGTACTTGTAACTGAACTCGATAAGGAGCTATATAAACGCCTCGAGATTCAAATACTCAAAGAGAAAAATGATAACCTAGAGCCTAGCCGTCTAAAGGGAGACGAAGAGGCAATGTCCGAGATTTTTAGTAATAAAAAGAGGATTGAAGAGATTCAAGCTCTTATAAGAACATAATATATGGCTCCAAAAAATAAAACTCCTAAGAAGCGCGCGGTTCGCAAAGTTAAAAAAACTGCAAAAAAAGTTTCTTCTAGAAATATAAATAAAAAGAAGACTTCACCTCAAAAAACATCCAGAGCCTCATCTAAGCGGGAAGTAAAACCCCGTATGTCAAAAAAGGCTGAAGAACAGAAAAAGAAGTTACAAAAAGTTCTTGATCTTGGAAGACAGCGTGGGTTCATTACTTATGATCAAATTCTGAAAGAGTTTCCGACTATTGAAGAAGATATTTTATTTCTTGAGGAGCTATACGAACAGTTTGCCACTGCCGGCCTTGATATTTTAGAGGGAGGTGGACTACTTTCTGATCCTGTTGAAGAGGAGAAGAATAAGAAATACTCATACACAAAAGGTGAACCAGCGCATGACTCCATTCAGATGTATTTGAAAGAGATTGGACAATACCCATTGATTAATGCGGCAGAAGAAAAAAATCTTGCGCGACGCATTGAAGCAGGGGACGATGAGGCTAAAAATATTTTAGCCCGATCAAACCTTCGTTTGGTTGTTTCTATTGCAAAAAAATACGTTGGACGATCTCCCGATCTAACGCTACTTGACTTGATTCAAGAGGGGAACCTTGGACTCTTTAAGGCGGTTGATAAGTTCGACTGGACTAAGGGATATAAGTTTTCAACCTATGCGACCTGGTGGATTCGTCAGGCCATTACACGTGCTTTGGCTGATCAGTCGAGAACTATTCGTGTACCTGTTCATATGGTCGAGACCATTGCTAAATATAAACAAATAGTGCGTCGTCTTTCTCAAGACCTTGGAAGAGAACCACTGGCAGAAGAGGTTGCGGTGGAGATGGGGCTTGAAGTTGAGAAGATTTATCAGATTGAAAAGATTGATCAAAACACAGCATCTCTTGATAGCCCTACTAAAGATGATGACGAAGACGGCAAGTCAACACTGGGGGACTTCATTGGAGACGATACGATCCTGTCACCAGACCAAGACACCTCACGACGCATCATCGCAGATCAGATCAGAGAAATTCTTGATGACCTTCCTCCAAAGGAGCGAAAGATTCTAGAAATGCGAAACGGTTTAGCAGATGGTATTACTCATACACTCGAAGAAGTAGGAAAGGAGTTTGGAGTCACACGAGAACGTATCAGGCAGATCGAAGCTAAGGCGCATGAGAAGATTCGCCAACACGCTAAGATTGATAGACTTAAAAATTACTTCTAATTGGAGATTATAGTTTAGACCTTAGAGACTAGTAAAAACCTTCCTATGAATAGGAAGGTTTTTTGTTGCAAATGCTTTGTAATGATGTAAATAATTATTTAGATTATTACAAAGAAAAACCCGCACGCTAGGTGCGGGTGGGTCGGGTTTGTGATGTCCGGGCTAATACGCTGTCCAGGTTTTGTCTGCGAGAAGGGCTTCTCCTGCCTTTTCCGAATGACCCCAGGGTTCGCACTGGATGTCTAACTGGTCCATGCGTTGCCAATAGTGCCTCCCTGTCACGGTTACATGTATCGCAGCACTCTCATCTTCGAGTCCTAGACACAAGCTGTCTCCTGTCGTAGGAATGAATGGTAGCGAGATGAAGAGCTTCTTGAAACCGCTGTGTCTTTGTCCTTTGTGCTTAAGTCGAATACTGATATTGATGTACATGTCGCAGCTCCTTGTGTTTGGGGTTCCGTTGTTTAAGCTACTATGAAAACCGTTTAAGTCAATAATGCTATAATACTCTGATGAATACTTTCCAGGAAGCGTATACAAGGCTCAATAAAGAGCAAAAACAGGCCGTAGACACCATTGAGGGGCCGGTTATGGTAGTGGCAGGCCCGGGGACAGGCAAGACCCAGATTCTAACTTTGCGGATTGCCAACATTTTAAAGCAAACCCAGGTTGGCCCGGAAAATATTTTAGCCCTGACTTTTACTGAATCGGGTGTGGCTAGTATGCGAAAGCGTCTTGCAGAGATGATTGGTTCGGAGGCCTATCGGGTAAACATTACTACTTTTCACTCTTTTGCTAATGACATTATTTCAGATTATCCAGAATACTTCCCGCACATTATTGGTTCCAGTGCCATAACAGATGTCGAACAGATAACCATTATCCAAGAAATGGTTTTGTCAGAAAACTTGGATATTTTAAAACCTTTTGGCGATAACTTTCATTATGTCTATCCAGTTATGCAAGCCATCAAAACTCTAAAAAGAGAAGGCGTCTCGCCAGAAGAGTTTGAGCAGATTGTAGCAGAAGAGAAAGAGCAGTTTGATTCTATTGATGATTTACATCATGAAAAGGGGGCCCACAAAGGAAAAATGAAGGGCAAGTACACTATATTGGAAAAAAAGATTCATAAAAATGCTGAGTTAGCCGGACTCTATAAAACCTATCAGGAAATTTTACACAATAAAAAGCTATACGATTTTGAGGATATGATCGTAGAAACCCTTAGGGCTTTGAAAAAGCACGACGACTTACTGGTTTCTCTACAAGAGAAATACCAGTATGTTCTAGTTGATGAGCACCAAGACACCAATAATGCTCAGAATAAAATCTTAGAGCTACTTCTTGACTTTCACGACAATCCAAATGTTTTTATTGTGGGAGATGAAAAGCAAGCCATCTTTCGATTTCAAGGGGCGTCACTGGAGAACTTTTACTATTTCAAACATCTCTATCCTGAAGCCGAATTCATTAGTCTGTCAGAAAACTATCGCTCGACTCAAAGGATTCTTGACTCGGCCTATTCTCTGATGCCTAAGGATGCACAGCTGAAGGCTTCTGGCAGGGAAGACGATCACCCGATTCACATCAGTGCTTTGAAAGATTCGTATTCAGAAATGAAATTTGTCTCAAGCAAGATTCAAGAGCTGGTGGACGGAGGTGTAACTCCAAGCGAGATCGCTGTTTTATATCGAGACAATAAAGATGCATATGACCTGGTTCCGTTTCTGGAGGCACAAAAGATTCAATATGTTGTTGAATCAGATACTAGTATTTTTAATGAGCCGATTATCAAAAAAACATTGACTCTCTTTGAGGCTATTTGGCATTTGGATGAAAACGAAAAAGTAGCTAGAGCCCTGCATCTAGATTTATTTGATATCTCATCGCTGGATGCTTTTAAGCTAATTCGCTCCGGATCCCAAAAAAGAAAGAAGCTTTTGGCTGATATTTTAGCTTCTGCAAAAGACCTCAAAGGCCTGTCTCTGGAAAATGAATCAGCTGTACTGGAGTGTGCCCAGATGCTCTCCCAGTGGGCAAAAAGTGCCCGTAATGATGACTTGGTTAGCGTTTGTGGCAATGTTATCCACGAGGCTGGAATCATAAAACAAGCCATAAATCAGGGTCTAGAAGGTCCGCTTGGAGCAGTTGAGGTTTTGTTTGAAGAGATCAAAAAACTCGTTAGTCGAAATCCGGAAGCAGATCTGGGAGATTTTTTGGCACATGTTGCTACTATCCAAGAGCATAACCTATTGCTTAAAAAGAAGAATGCCGGAGTGGATGCCACCAAGGTCAGATTAATGACAGCTCACAGATCCAAAGGTTTGGAGTTTGAAAATGTTTTTATCATCCACGCATACAATGGACACTTCGGAGGCAAGAAGAGACGTGAAAAATTACCACTACTTCCTCGAGTGTACAAATTGCTAGGTGATGATGTGCTTGCCGGTGAGGTTGAAGCCGATACGGATGATGCAGATGAGAGAAATCTTTTTTATGTAGCTTTGACTCGTGCCAAGAAGTCTATTTTTATTACTTATCCGAAAGGCTCAGTTGAAGGTAAAGAATTACTGCCTAGTGTTTTTATCCACGATCTAAAAGAAGAGTTGGTCAGTCGGGATAGTCCTGAGGTTGAACTTGAAAAGGGTGAAACTATCCCAAAAAGGGTAGTCAAAAGCGGACCAAAGATATCAAAAGAATTTGTTAGACATATTTTTGAAAAGCAGGGTTTGTCTGTGACAGCGCTGAATAATTATCTAAAATCTCCGTGGCAGTACTTTTATCAGAACCTGATTAGAATTCCTCAGATACCAAATAAACACCAGTCTTATGGTATTGCTGTGCATGGTGCTTTGAGTGAGCTGTTTGAATATTTAAAACGTGATCAGCATGTCTCTAAAAAAGATCTTCTGGCTTTCTTTAATACACGTCTAGAGGATCAGTGGTTTACTGATCACGATCAGAAAGAGGCAAAGATAAAAGGAGAAAAGGCATTATCTTCTTGGTTCGATGAATATTCATCTGGTTGGATTACCAATACTCTAAATGAATATCGAATTAATGATGTGGTTTTGTCGGAAGATGTGCGTTTGGTCGGTGTTTTGGATAAGTTAGAATTTCTGGGTCCAGAGGAGGTAAATGTTGTTGATTACAAAACCGGCAAGCCAAAGACGCGTAACGATATCGAAGGGAAGACGAAAACATCAACTGGTGATTATTACCGTCAGCTAGTTTTCTATAAACTTTTGTTGGAAATGCATGCTAAAGGTAAGTACCAGTTTGCTTCAGCAGAGATTGATTTTATTGAGCCAGATACAAAAAATAAGATGCATAAAGAAAAGTTTATTATTTCAGATGATGATGTGGCTGATCTAAAAGAGCAGATTTTACAAGTGACTGATGACATTTTGAACCTAAAGTTTTTGGACGCAGAGTGCGACCCAGAGAAGTGTGACTATTGTGATTTGGTTGATTTGATTAAATAAAAAATCCGCCCTTTGGGCGGATTTTTACTAAGCACTAACGACTAAGCACTAGTTAACTGCTGCATCAATAATGGCTTTCCACATTTCTTTCGGAAGTGCACCAGAGAGGCTGGCGCGCTTTTTATCATCAGAAATTGCAACTATAGTTCGTCCAGCTTGGTTGTATTGCGCCGCGATTCCCTCAAGTGTAGCTAATGTTTCTGCATTAAATTCTGTTTGGCTTACCATTATGGTGTACGGAGTACCAACACTGCCACCCAAGTGTGCGGCTGAACGCATAGCGTCTTCTGCATCGCGTTTTACTTCATCTTCTTTTGTAGAGTCGTCAAGACAGGCTTCGAAGGCTGTTCGGTCAAAACCGTTTTCTTCAGCCATTTCAGGTAAACGCCGAAGGTCTAGTCCGTTGTTTGAAGGAGTTTCTTTGTAAAGTTGGTTTGTATAATTCCAGAATCCATCATTTCCACCAAGTTCACCAGCACATTCAAGAGCCACGGCTTCTATGCCAGCTTTAGAGTGAAGTTGAGTAAGTGGAAGATGTCGGTATACCCAAGCAAGATCAGAAGAGTCGTATTCAGAGACAAGTTCATTCATGGTTTCGTGTAGGCGCTGACAGAAAGGACATTCTGTATCAGAGTATTCTACTAGTACAACTTTGGCATCAATATTGCCTTGAATCCAATCGTTTTCATCAACTGGGTTTATGGCGATTTCAACTGAGCCGTCTGTCGGAATATTTGCTGCCGGTCCTGTTGATTGTCTGTTGCTATAAAAGACAGCTCCAGCCACTAAAAGGCCTGCAATAAGGATAGAAATTGGAATGAGTGTTTTTTGATTCATACGGGTTCGTTTATGGGTTAATGAGGGAAGTATAACATACATCAGAAAACAGTGACAAAAATGAGCGAAAAGTAATAATGACAAGAATTTAGAAATTTCAAATATGCTATTATTATCGCCATGATGTTAGACATTTTGTTCGGTGTCATTTTGGGCGTTGTTCAGGGAGTAACAGAATTTTTACCTATTTCATCCTCGGGACACCTCATTATTGTTCGAGATGCGCTCGGCATAACACTGGCCAACGATCTTCTGTTTGATGTTTTGTTGCATTTTGCGACCGCCATGGCGATTATTGTCTACTTTTGGAAAGATATTCGTTCTATGATTTTAGAGCCCAGAACTCACCAAATGTTGTGGCTGGCAATATTGCTGGGTACCATACCGGCAGTTGTTTTTGGTTTGTTTTTTGATACGTCTATACGAAATAGTTCTGTAGTGGCAGTAGCTCTTGTGGCAGGAAGTATTTTATTTTTAGTTGCTGAAAAATATGCTACCCAAACTA
>JBGSXG010000060.1:0-4987 GCA_041751485.1 Minisyncoccia bacterium
AACATTCGAACCAGAGCAATTCCCTTTTTGAGTTTTGAAATAGATAAGGGAGAAAAGAACAGGCAGAATGTGGATGAACTTTTACAATAAAATATCGTGAGGCACGGGCGGGAATCGAACCCGCGCATGGAGGTTTTGCAAACCACAGCGTTACCACTTCGCCACCGTGCCTTAGAAAGATAGAATACCTCAAATAAAGACTTTTTCAAAACTGCCCGGGTGGTGGAATTGGCTACAAAGCAAACTGCTTTGCTTTGTATCTCGGTTCTGCCCTCAGACAGAAACTTCCGATACCGAAGTGAAGCGAGGTAGGAAGTAGGTGGAAACGCACATTACATTAAAATACAATAAAAACGGTTTACAAAAATTACATGCCCGGGTGGTGGAACTGGTATACACGCAAGACTTAAAATTTTGTGGCGCAAGCCATGCGGGTTCGATTCCCGCCCCGGGCACTAGGATAAAATAACTTCAGTTTTTCTGAAGTTATTTTATTCTCCAGTGATCTCTGGGGAGAGATAATCGAAAGACGGAGCGTGGAGCGCGAGTCCGGGCAGGAGCCACTTGCTAGAATTCAAGCGAAGCGCAGAATTATAGCTTAGTGAGCTGACGCCGATTCCCGCCCCGGGCACACCAAAAACAAAGCACCTATAACAAAAGGACTTGTTCTGATGGTCACTAACATATTTTATTTCGCGAACTCATAAAATACCTCAAACCGCTTTTCAAATCCTCACGAAAGCTCTCCCAGAGCTTTCTTCCCTAACACAAAAACTCCTTTCGGAGTTTGTTGTGCGACCTAGTTTTTAAGGAGTCTTCTGGGCGACTATAAAAACGGAAGTGCTCTGGTAGTGCGCGGGAGAGGACTTGAACCTCCATGCCGTAAGGCACCAGTTCCTAAGACTGGAACAAGAGTGCTTAGGCGCTCTTGTTCTACCAATTTCACCACCCGTCTTGATGTATCAAATATTGTGCGCGGGAGAGGACTTGAACCTCCATGCCGTAAGGCACCAGTTCCTAAGACTGGCGTGTCTACCAATTTCACCACCCGCGCAATATTTTATTGTTAAGTAACTTTTTTCTGTTCGGCAAGACTGGAATACGTGCTCCGCACTATTCTACCAATTTCACCACCCGCGCAATATGAACAGTTATTAGTCATCAGTGCTTAGTTTTTAGAAACTACCGACAACTAAATGTAACGACTGTTCCAGATACTATCTTATATCTAGCATCATTTCCAGCCTAAAAGGACTGGTCAAAAACCAGTTTAATTTATTCCGGAAGCAATAGCAACCACAGGAGAGAGGGCCTTTCGAACTAACGTACGCAAAACATCTTTATCTCTTATGAAATCAGCAAGTGGAGGACTAACGCTGTAGTAGGTTTTAACAAAAACCCTGCCTAATGGATTAACTAGAAGATGCTTATCCCTAAACTCTCTTAGAACCAGAACCTCTTCGGCAAATCCAGCACCATACGCTGCCGTAGCTATAAAACAAGAAGAACTGCCTGATCCTTCTACTCGCTCCGATATGACACGCTGACAGGTAAGTTCGAGCTCTTGTCCATCATCTGACTGGACGATTAACCTAGCTTCTTTTACACCAGCTGAAGTGTAGGTAATCTCGGCTCGCCTATCTTCTGCAAAAAATTCACCTCCGTCATACCAAGCATACTCCAGAGGCCTCTCGCCCCCACTAGCGCTAGCATACCAACTCGTCTTTGCATCAACTTCATAGCTTCCAGAAGAACGACACGAAGCTTCTAGCGCCCTGAAATATTCATCATCTTCTTCTGCCACATCTTGAGGATCGGGTATGCGGGCACTACATTCAAGCGATATGTTCTGCGTTCCCGAACTAATATTTGCTCGAGCCACTTTTAGACCTCCGCTTGTATAGACATGTTCAATACGTTTTTCACGAGCATCTTCACTATCCTCTAAATCATCAGTCCCACTCCACGAAATATCATAAAGCTTGTCTCCTCCTCTGACATCAACATTCCACATTATCTCGAATGCCCCATCACGACTGTCATAGTCGACATCAACAGTACAAGAACCTACCAAACGTGGCTCGATAACCCCAACCTCACCACAAGATGCATTCCGACTCTGCCCGGTCTCTTCATCTAAGACTCTCACAGAAACACTCTGCGTGCCCATATCTTCATACCTAACACTCAAACTGCGAGATGAGCTAGTTCGATTCTCAATACCGCCAGACCATTGGTATTCATAATCTCCACTACCACCGTAGACGTAAGCTTCCCACCTAACCGACTGATCAATAACAATCTGATCAGACTCTGAAAAACAAAAAGCACCGAATGGCGAACCGGGTAACTCATCCAGCGCCTCCAAAAGTTCTGGTAAGATACGCTCTGCCATGCGAGTGTAACCCCTGTGGTTAGGATGAACTGCATCTGATAAGTAAAAAGGGTTCCCTAAAATACTTTGCAAGACTGCGCGCACGTAATACGCATCTGTCTCTCTAGCAACATCTCTATAAATATCTTCTTTATTCCTTCCAAAAATATTTCCATGAGAACCTAACAAGATAACACTGATATTTCTCTCTTGGAGTGTTTCTACAATCTCTAACAAATTGTTTCTTGTCTCGCTCTCAGGCACATTTTGAAAAAAATCATTCCCACCAACCAAAATTATAGCAATGTCGGGGTTATACCTGATGACATCTTGATTTATTCTATTCAAAACATCTTCCGTTGTATCACCCGAAACTCCTTCGTTTATAAAATCAAGATCAGTCCATTCTCTTAAAATAGAAACAAAACCCCCGCTTTGCTCCTCATCTCCAACACCCATAACGAGACTGTCCCCTATGACCACAACTCGAATATCAGACTGGGCCTCGGCAGAACCAGTTAAAGTAAGAAAGATAAATAATGTTAAGCCCAAAAAGGCTTTTTTTGATATAAAATATTGCATAATTTAGAGATAAAGGCCAAGAACATTAAAAGTCTCTTGCCTAAGACGTTTTACTCCTTATACCATTTCAGTGAATATATAGCAAAAGAAGTAAAATCAAAAAAAATCCTAGATAATGTGTTGTGTTAATACTTAATAGACCAGAAGGACTTGGCGCAAGTCTATAAGCTCGTTCCTCGCTAATAGCTTGCTGCCACGACTCGCGCACCCCTCGACAAGCTCGGGGACTTCGTGCGCTCCGTCTTTCAAGTCCTACTGGGTCGGTGAAAATATAAATGCTGACTCTTTTCAGGGCCAGCATTTTATTTTCTTGTCATCACTTTTTCTAGGACTTGGTCACTCTCATGGATTTTTATTTCGTCCTTCGGACTCATAAAAATTTCATTCGCTTGACCTCCACTCGCCCCGTGGCCTCCGGCCAGCTTCGCCGGGGCTCGGTTCAAGCCCTACTGGCTCGGAGAAAATATGCTCATGTATTGCTCCGCAACACATTCACTATTTTCTTGTCGTCACAAGTAATTTTCTTGACGGAAAATTCTCGCGACCCCGGCTCGCAGTTTTTGCCTTGAGCTTCGCACCACAGTGGCACTTCTTGTTTTCTGAATCACTCCGTTCCTAAGAAAACAATGTCGCTCAAACAAAAACATAGCTGCGCCTCGGACAAGCTAAAAATATCCCAAACGGGATATTTTCTTTACGCTTGTCCGCCCAGTAGGACTTGAACCTACGACCGTTCGCTTAAGAGGCGACTGCTCTACCAGCTGAGCTATGAGCGGATCTTTATTTTATTTTTAACAACTTATATCAACTATGTTAGCTGTTATCTACCAAAACAGCTATGAGCGGATGCTTATTCTATTGTTTTGGTAACCCGAGCATCTTAAAAAGATACAGAAAAACAGTGTACGATATTTTTCTTATTTTATCTAGTCCTTTGCTTATATAACACATTGACAATGTAATATTTTAATATATAATACAGAAAGGATAGTTCGTTTAAATTACTCGAAACAAACCTCAACCACGAAAGGGATCTCAGATGGCCGCAGAAAAAAAGAACTTGTTTAATCGTTGGACAATCGGTGTATACGTAAGTATCACACTCTTATTCCTAACACTAACCATGTTTGTCCCAGAAATCCCCGCCCTAACGCGCATCGATTGGTGGGCATGGTGTGTAGTGTTTTTAATCGTCTACACCCTGCTTTCCCTTGAAAAAGTGGGGCCCACAGAACAGGGAACCCTTGTTGTTTTTGGTGACCCCGTTAAAAACGTGTCTTCGGGGCTCGTCTTTCGCGCATGGTTAATCATGGAAGTCGTCAAAAACACCCGGAACAAGATCCTCATCGAAATGGGGACTCCAGAGAAAAACCGCGACGGTGAAATCGTCAAACGCGAAAATAATCTTAAGAAGGGTGCGAAGACCGTTTTCATACAAGAACCCTTGCGTATAACTACTGACGACGGAGAAAGGGACAGCAAAGGAGAATTCAAGAATAAAGATCCGTTGGGTCAAAGAGTAACTATTGATCCTCACCTGTTTTTCATCTTCCAAATAGTTGACAACTCACGTTTTATACAAGAAGTTGGCAACCCAGAAGACGCGGCAAGGTATGCATATGAGGCACTCAAAGGAACTCTGCAAGAATACAATGGTAAGTACACTCCAAAGGAGATGCTCTCAAAAATAAAGGAACTGAACAGAAGGGTAAGAAAAGCTATCGAACGCCTCGTGGGGGACAACGAAGCCTGGACTCGCTATAACAATGCACTCCAAAACAAATACGAGCCCAACATTACGGAAGAAGAGAAGGAAGACGACAGGACTAAGCCCGGAAACCCGTGGGGCATAGATCTTCAGACAGTTCTTGTCAGCTCCCTCGGCCTTTCTCATGACATCAATGATTCTATGTCAAAAAATGTTGCGGCAGGATTTCAGCAGCAGGCACGAATAACCCTCGCAGAAGCTGACCGCATTGAGCGTCAGAAAAAGGGCGAGGGCGACGGAGCGGCAGAGAAAGCTCGTCTAGA
>JBGSXG010000061.1:0-5212 GCA_041751485.1 Minisyncoccia bacterium
AGGGGCGGTTTTATTAACGACGTAGAGCGAGGGTAATGGAAGTGTACTCACTTCACATTACCGAGCCGAGCGACATTGTTTGATTTATCAAACAAGAAGTACTCTTGTGGTGGAGTTAACAAAGGTTTAATACCTCTATACTTAAGTTCGTGTATATTAAGAGTAAATCGAGTCCATGTAATACTCCGTATACTTGCACCGGGAAACCTTTATTTTATTTCAATGGGTAACACTACGTATTACCCATTGAAAAGGGCTTAGAATAGTCATTTTAAACACGTAATGCTGTAGTGTTACGTGTTTAGATGTATTAAAGAGGACTTGGTCGCTCTTATTGAATTCCTATTACCTGAGAAGACTCGTCCCCGGGATTCTAAGTATTTTACTTCGCGAGCTCGTAAAATACTAAGATCCCTGGACGGCCGCTCACATCCTTCGACAAGCTCAGGATATGCTGTGCGGCTTCAATTCCTCACGTAAGCAACTCAAGTTGCTTACTTCTGGTCCACAGTAAAACCGCCCGAAGGCGGTTTTTGTGGACCAGAGAGGAATTGAACCCCCGACCTCCTCAGTGCAAATGAGGCGCTCTAGCCAACTGAGCTACTGGCCCAAAAAATAAGAAGTGAAACTAGAATATCACATATTCACATTTTCTCCGGATGCCGGGTCAGCAAGCAAAGCTCGCAGGCCCAAACAACAAAAGAAATTGTACCTCAAAACCAAAAGAACGCAAGAAAAAACCGCCCTTATATAAGGAGCGGCTGTACATCTTTGTAGTTCTTCTTTTTCCACTTCAACCTAGAGACAATCCTTTGACAGTAATCACCAAAGGTGTCAGCGTCACTCATATTAAAGGGGTTAATAAGAACGTCTGCCTTACACATTTTGTTATCCCGCAGACTGACATCAAGTGTGGCGAACCACGTTTTCTCAAGAATTACGACCGCATCAACCCCATGCCAGAAATCAAAGGCGGTACCGTTCGTCGGATAAAAGGCCAGATGATGCACTTGTAACCCCTTAAAGGCTCGCCTCTGACTCTTCATCATTTTGAGTACTTCATTAAAGATTTCCCGTGCCATAGGGGTATTAGGCTTGTGCGGACTCCAAATCCTTCGGTTCTGCACATCTTGTAATGCAGAGACTAAGGCCTGCATGTAAGGTAAGTATTCGGGTGGATTACTGGGAGTGAGCCTTTGCAAAGGTATGCCCAAAAACTCTGCCTCCACATCCAGACCAGAACCATCGGGGCGATGCGATGTGCGAGCCTTTCGAAACTTAGTATTCGGCACATGGACCTCCTTGTTAAAAGGATCAAAAAATCGTACACATCTCGAAAGATAGTACAACAAGTTTTATCTTTAAACAAGGTTCCTATTTTCGTAACGCCAACTGAAGCGTGTGGTCAAAGAATTCAGATAATGAGCTACCTCCAGCCTCAAGTGCATGAGGGAAAAGAGAGGTTTCAGTTAAACCGGGCAACGTATTCGTTTCAAGCACATACACACCGCGTTTTGGATGCACCACAAAATCTGTTCTGGAGTAATGACGCAATCCAAGCACTTGATGTGCAAGACGGGTCAACTCTTGGATCTCTCCTTTTTCTCTTACAGAAAAATCTCCCGGTGTCCGTATTTCATGGAGATCGTTGCTATATTTTGATTCATAGCCCCAAATGTCATTATTGGTTTTGTCTATAATTTCTGTCGGCATTAATACATACACATCTTGCTCACGAAAACCATCTATAACTCCACATGAGGCTTCCTTACCTCCAACAAACTCCTCAACAAGTACTACCTCTGAATACAAAAAAGCATTTCCAATAGCCTCTTCAATATCTCCAAGCGTATAAGCAATAGTCACACCAATAGATGATCCACCGCTAACCGGCTTAATAACAGAGGGTTGTGGAAACGACATAAATAATTCTCTAGCAGTTCCTGCTCCGTATTGCTCTTTTCTTATAGCCACCGAGTATGGAGTCTTTATGCCGTGCTGTGCATAAACTTTCTTTGTTAGAGCCTTATTCATTCCTAAAGCTGAAGCAAGAGCTCCTGATCCTGTGTACGGAACAGAAACATCATCGAGCACTTTTTGAACCTTCCCGTCTTCTCCAAACTCTCCATGTAAAGCATTGAAAACGACATCAATACCTTTAAGTGCTTGTTCAGGAGTTCGCACCAATCCTGTCGTGTGCCACTCTCCTTCTTTTGATATAAAAATATCTGCAGGAGCATAATGTTCCGGCAGATTACGCAAAACAGTAGCGCCGGTCTTTAAAGAAACGTCGTATTCGCTTGATGGTCCTCCTCGTAAAACTCCAACAATAGTTTGATGTGACATACCTACAGTATATCAAAATAAAACCCCCACAAAACACTTTGTGGAGGTTCCTACCTTTCTTTCGGGGGATATTACGTTACAACGTTATTAACCAGAGTCAGCACCTGCTTTCTTGGTAAAAAACTACTACGGCAAGTTTTGCAATGATGCTTGTTGTCTACTTTGTGATGCTGAACGGTCTGGACAGAGGCACACTTCTTGTTCGGGCACGTTACCATATACTCGCCCCTCAAACGCTTACCCTTTAATTTGGAACTTCGCATAACTTGAATCTCCTTGCTAGAAAAAGAACAAAAAACCCTCCACGCTGGAGGGCTCATGTGTGACAACTTTTAGTTAGAAATTAGCACAAATTAGCTCTCCACTGTTTTTGGAGGATAATGACCAGGACTGAAGCTGTCTTATATGTGCTATGCATATATACGAATATTCTACATCAAGAGGCCTTAAGGGCAAGTGTGAATTAGTGCACACTAAATATTTATTCTTTAAATCCTAATATCTAAACGACACGAAATCCTAAACAAATACGAATGTTCAAAACCAAAAACTACAAGTATTTTTTGAGTTTAAAACTTTGAATTTAGATTTTGTTTATAGTTTAGAGCTTAGAATTTAGAGTTTTCATTCTCTAACATCTAATCTCTAAAATACTCTGCATTTTCCTAACGTCCAAACTCCAATCTCTATTTTCTAATAAAGTCTCTTTTCTTCTTATGAAAACTAATAGCAAATCTATGTGCCTCAGAATTTGCCAAAAGCACGTCCTTCTCATAACGAATAACACCCAACATCCCTTTTGGCCTATGGTGTTCATCTTTGACCACAGAAACTACTGGTATTTCAACACCATTTTTAAGCAAGACACTCTCTATTGCTCGTTTTTGAGCTAAACCACCATCGGCCACTATAATGCGTGGCAAAGGCCATTCAGTATGACCAAGTCTTCGCTCAACAATCTCTTTAAGAGCCCGAACGTCATTATTCCCAGGATTATCTCGTATGATAAATTTTCTGTATTGATCTTTTTGAACCTCTCCTCCGTCTACAACCGTCATAACACCAACAACTTCTTTCCCGGAGGTATGCGCCACATCATAAGCTTCGATACGATACGATATATCCTTGCGACCATTACCAACAAAATCATCCGAGACCAAAGACACATCCTGAATATGGTCTAGAGCAAATAATTGTTTTTTAATTCTGTGTGCTTCTTCAAATTTTTCTGCCCGAGCAGACAACTTCATCTGTCTTTCGAGCTGAATTCGAATTTTTTTCTTTTTTCCTTCAAAAAACATACGGATGTGCTGAATATTCCTTTTGTACACCTTAAGGACTTCCGAGTCAGACACATCCGGCAACAACCCCAATTGTGCGTAAAAACGTTCATAATGTTTTCTATTAGAAGGTGCGTCTCTAAAAGGAAAGATCTTTCGGATAATCCTCAAAGCCTCTTTCAAAGATTTTCCGCTCGGAAATGGTCCAAACTCATATCGAATAGTTGGCAATTTTTTTAGTAGCAACTCTCGCTGTCTGACGACCAATACTCGCGGAAATTGCTCGTCAGTAATGACCACATAATTAAAGCTCTTATTGTCTTTTTCTTTACTATTATAAACTGGTTGATACTTTCTTATTTCTTGGGCCTCCAAAATCAATGCCTCCAGCGCAGACTCAGTCTCTTTAAAAACAAGGGCACTAGCCTCTTTA
Organism: Minisyncoccia bacterium; assembly: GCA_041751485.1. Classification (GTDB taxonomy): domain Bacteria; phylum Patescibacteriota; class Minisyncoccia; order Phycocordibacterales; family CAJQIN01; genus CAJQIN01. Next base: position 4,060 of record JBGSXG010000061.1, read on the forward strand.
ACCATTTTTGCTATTAGCGGACTTCTTTTGCCTAAAATATCACCCTGAAAATAACTCTTAGCACGGTTGCGTAAAGATGTAGCCTTCCCAACATATAATACTTTTTTACCTTTTTTAAAATAGTAAACACCAGGAGCATCTGGGATATTCTTTTTTTGAAATGTTTTTATTTCCATAAGCCTTAGACTCATAATATCTCCCTTGTATCTATTGGCAACTAGACAATAGCGAGGGACAGGAGTATGTTTGTAATAGAGTTTCTTTGCTTCTTTTTCACCTTATTGGGAGGTTCGTTATGGGAAACGATACTGAGTTCGATAGCCCTCCGGAGTATGCGGCCCGATGGATTGAATTATCGATTATTATTGTTTCTACTGCGGTTCTGGCCTGTGCAATATACACCGCCTACTTAGTAATCAGTATAATCTTGCAACCATAACACGCCGACCGATACGATCGTCTCTTCCACGGAGACGATCTTTCTTTTTTACTTTAAATATTTTTTCAAATATTTTCCTGTGTAGGATTCTTTTACTTTTGCCACCTGCTCGGGAGTACCTCTAGCCACAATTTTACCTCCACCAACCCCGCCCTCTGGACCAATGTCGATTACATAATCAGAACTTTTTATAATATCCATATTGTGCTCAATGACCATAACAGTATTTCCTTTATCAACCAGTCGTTGCAAAATTTCTATTAGTTTTCTGACATCTTCATAATGAAGACCAATAGTTGGCTCATCTAAAAGATAAATGGTCTTTTGTGTTTGCTGACGATACAATTCGGAAGATATTTTAACTCTCTGTGCTTCTCCGCCAGAAAGGGTGGTGGCAGATTGTCCCAATTCAAGATACCCAAGCCCCACCTCATTTAATGTCTGCAGACGATCAGCAATAGCTGGAATATCTTCAAAAAACTCATAAGCCTCCTCAACAGTCATGGAAAGTACTTCATAAATGTTTTTTTCTTTATAAGTAACCTCCAAGGTTTCTTTCATAAATCTTTTTCCACTACAGACATCACATGGCACATACACGGTTGGTAAGAAATGCATTTCAACAGCAATTTGTCCATTACCCTGACAAGCCTCGCACCGGCCACCTTTAACATTGAAAGAGAATCGTCTAGGCTTCCAGCCCCGAGCACGAGC
>JBGSXG010000062.1:0-3970 GCA_041751485.1 Minisyncoccia bacterium
GATACAGATCGTTTTGGTGTACGTAGAGAAATCGGATTTATTGCTCAAGATGTAGAGAAGGTCGTGCCAGAGGTAGTGCGAAATGGTGGGGAGTATAAATCTCTCAATTATCAAAATCTCACCGCTTTGTTTGCCGGGGCAATACAAGAGTTGGCAAGATACTTTGAGATTCTAGGATTTCGAGTTGTTGATGGGGTCGGGTGGTTTGGAGGATTATTTGCAGATCGCATAGAAACAAAAGAACTGCTTGTTGGAGATAGTGGCAACACCGCATCTGCGGGTATTACAAGTTATGATAGGGCCACCGGTCAAGAAGTGTGTATTTTTGTAGAAAATGGTGCACTGCAGACAACATCTGGCGCATGTGATGAAGAAGCAGACGCGGACGATGCAGACGACACGCAGACTGGTCAAAGCGAAGAATCTGGGGTTGTTCAGCCAGTTGACGACGGGGAATTAGAAGGTGACCAAGACGCCGATCCTGAAGATGCGGAAGGAGAAGGTGATGCAGAAGCAGGTTCTGATCTTGCAGACGATTTGGACGAAATCGATGGGGATGTTCTAGATCCAGATGCAGAAAATACTGATCCTGTCGATGAGCCCGAGGAACCTGCTGAGCCAGAGTCTGAACCCGAACCAGCTGAAGAAGAGCCTGCTCCAGAGCAAGTATCAGGTGAATAACATTATGTTAAAATATTAACTTGTATTACTAACGACTAACCACTAATAACTAAGCACTGTCTATATGTCTCGAGCCTCATTCAAACTAATCACCAATAAAGACCTTAAACACCAAAACGAAAATCGTCTTTGGAATTTAAGTGACAAGCAGTCCGACTTCGTGTCTATGGCCACACATCAAATTAAGACACCACTAGCTGGTATAAAATGGACGCTTTCAATGTTGCTAAAAGAGGAAGTGGGAGGATTAACAGATGAGCAGAAAAAGTGGTTGCAGTCTAGCTATGATTCAAATGAGCGAGTCCTTGGTTTGATTGATGAGATGCTTGAATCAATTCGAATTGATGAGGATAAGCTTATATTAGAAAAAGAAGCACAAGACATTGTCGTTTTGTTTCAAGAAATTGTTGAGCATTTAAATCCTTTAATACGAAAAAAATCAATTAAACTTTCACTCGAAGTTTCTCCCAAAGGAGAACCGGTCGTTTCTTCTGTTGACAAAGATAAAATACAGGTTGCATTTCAAAATATTCTAGAAAATGCTATTCGATATACACGCGAAAGGGGTAGTATTTTGGTAAGTGTTATAAAAGAGACGGGTGATATAAAAGTTTCAATTAAAGATGACGGAATCGGTATTCCAGAATCTGAGAAAAAAGACATCTTTGCACGCTTTTTCAGAGCCTCAAATGCCTTTCGAGCCATCGAAAAAGGCTCTGGCTTAGGGCTTTTTATCGCTAAGGGGATTATTGAGAAACATGGAGGAAAAATCTGGTTTGAGAGTGGAGAGGGCAAGGGCACAACCTTCTATTTTATTATTCCGACCAGTTAGCGTATACTGGGTTCAAGATATATAGTAGATAACCAAATAATTTATGGACAGCAACAAAAAAATTCTTTCAATAGAAGACGATAAGTTTCTTAGTAGTTTAGTGGCACGTAAGCTTTCTGCGGCAGGATATCAAATGCTGCATGCAGCTAATGGTGAGGACGCACTTAAGATGGTCAAAGAGGAGAGTCCGGCACTTGTGTTACTTGATATTCTATTGCCAGAGATGAGTGGTTTTGAAGTCCTAGAAAAAATCAAAGGAGACGCACTAACAAAAGATATCCCAGTTATTTTGTTTTCTAATCTTGGACAAAAAGAAGATATCGACAAGGGTCTAAAGCTTGGTGCTGAAAAGTTTATCATTAAGGCAACTGTTGTTCTGGACGATATTGTTAAGGAGATTGAAGTTGTTTTAGGGACAAGCGCGACTCCCGTACCTGATACAACAGCACCTTCAACGCCCGAGGCAGATTCTAGTACAGAACCACAGGTCTAGTTAGTAAAAATATGACTATTTTGGTAGTATCCTTGTAATGAAAAAACAAGAGGAGGACGTTATCGTTGTAAGGGGTGCCCGTACCCACAACTTAAAAGATATCACCGTTTCTATGCCACGAAATAAGATGGTGGTTTTTACGGGTCTTTCTGGCTCTGGAAAATCCTCTCTTGCTTTTGATACTATTTTTGCTGAAGGACAGCGTAGATATGTTGAGTCTCTCTCATCATATGCTAGGCAATTTTTGAATCAGATGCAGAAGCCAGATGTTGATGAGATATCAGGTCTTTCTCCAGCTATTTCTATTGATCAAAAATCTCGATCAAATAACCCACGTTCAACTGTCGCTACTATTACTGAAATATACGACTATTTGCGTATTCTTTTTGCACGCGTTGGCAGGCCCCACTGTTTGGAGTGCGGGAGGGAAATACAGAAACTCTCAAAAGAAGAAATTTTAGATGTAATTGTGGAAACTATTTCGGCCACAAAAACAAAGAGTAAAGAAGTGTTGGGCGTGGCTGTTGATAAGCAAAAGGTGGCCCTTTATGCGCCGGTTGTGGTTGGTAGAAAGGGTGAATATTACCAACTTCTGTACGATCTTTTGGGAAAAGGTTATCGGCAGGTACGCATTGATGGAAAAGTGCATAACCTACGCGATACTATTGTTTTGGAGAAAAACAAACGACACGATATTGATGTGTTGGTTGATGAAATGTATGTTAGTGAAGTTAAAAAACTCAGTCAGGAAGGCCGGGAGCAGTTGGCAGAAGCTATTGAGCGAGCCCTTGATGAATCAGCTGGTCTGATAAAACTAGTAACACCTGGTGATGAGAAAATAATTTCTTCAAAATTTATGTGTCCGTACGATGGTTTTTCTTTTCCTGAAATTGAGCCACGTCTTTTCTCATTCAACTCTCCATACGGTGCTTGCCCTGCTTGCAATGGTCTGGGCACTAAGCATTTATTTGGTGATGATCCGTGCCCGACTTGCAAAGGTGCGCGTCTGCGCGAAGAGGCTCTATATGTTTTGTTATTTGATGGCAAAGGTCAAAAGAAAAATGTTGTTGATGTGACCACTATGTCTATTAAAGATGCCTATAGTTTTTTTGAATCAATACAACTGACTGCCACAGAAAAAGAAATTTCTAAAGTTATTATAAAAGAGATCAGTAATCGTCTGAAGTTTATGCTGGACGTTGGTATAGACTACTTAACTCTTGATAGACGAGCACACACACTTTCTGGTGGAGAAGCCCAGCGAATTCGTCTTGCAAGCCAGCTTGGTTCTGGTTTGGTTGGTGCTTTGTATGTTTTAGACGAGCCAACTATTGGCTTGCATTCACGTGATAACGATAGGCTCATAAAGACTTTGCTTAATCTACGAGATATGGGGAATACTATCTTAGTTGTCGAACACGATGAAGATACTATTTTTGCTTCTGATTACCTGATTGATATTGGACCTGGTGCTGGAGTACACGGCGGGAAGGTAGTTGTGGCAGATTATCTGGAAGATCTTCTGGAAGACTCAAAGAGTATTAAAAAATCACTAACCCTTCAGTATTTATCTGGAGAGCAAAAAATTGAAGTGCCAAATGAAAGGAGGAATACGCCAGCGGGCAAAATTTCTATAAAAGGTGGTTCTGTTTTTAATATACAAGATCTCAGTGTTGATATTCCTCTAGGACGGCTCATAACAGTTACTGGAGTTTCCGGATCTGGTAAAAGTTCTTTTATGTACGAGATTGTTCATAAAAATTTGCAGGCTCGTTTTGATCGAAGGCACCGCACAAATGAAATATATAATGCACAGAGTTTTACTGGTACCGAATATCTAGGAAGAACCATTCTCATCGATCAGTCGCCAATTGGCCGAACGCCACGATCAAACCCTGCTACTTATACGGGATCTTTTACTTTTATTAGAGATTTGTTTGCTGAAACGGCCGAGGCTCGTGCTC
>JBGSXG010000063.1:0-3940 GCA_041751485.1 Minisyncoccia bacterium
GAATCACAGCGCTCACACAAACCATTAACCACTTGCTCATTAGCAAGGACCGTTTTACAAGATGGACACCAATTAACTTTAGTTTCTGCTTTGTACGCTAATCCCTTTTCAAACATTTTAGTAAAAATCCACTGAGTCCAACGGTAGTATTCCGGATCAGAAGTGATAACTTCACGCGACCAGTCAAACATTGCACCCATAGAACGCAATTGCTTGCGCATATAGTCCATATTGTCGTAAGTCCACTGGCGCGGATCAACACCACGCTTAATAGCAGCGTTTTCTGCCGGCAATCCAAAAGAATCGAAGCCCGCAGGGTATAGAACATTGTATCCTTGCATGCGTTTAAAACGCGCGTAGATATCGGGCACAGCAAAAGCGTACCAGTGTCCGACGTGTAAGTTTCCAGACGGATAAGCAAACTCAGAAAGAGCGTAAAAGTTTTCTTTGCCTTCCACCACATCTGGCGTTTGGTACAACTTGTCTTCCTCCCACTTTTTAGCCCACTTGGGTTCTATGCTTTTATGATCGTAACTGTTGTCCTGCATGTGCAAAATATTTTTGATTTACTTTAAAGGTTCCAATAGCAACCACAATAGTAGTGATGCCGATCAAAATCAAGGCAATTGGCCAACCAACACTTTGGGCAAAATATTCTGCCGTGATTTTGAATAAATAGAATATCAAGAAGATTGAGCTCAATATCAACATTCCTCTGCTGTGCAAATAAACACTGAGCAAGAACGTGCCAACAACTACGAAAACAAACAATACATCCCAAATTCCTCCAAGAGACAGCGAGGCAACTAATAAACCAAATGTTCCAGTGGCGTACAAAAGCTTTCCTAACATATTTATGGAGTGCTTTTGTTGTGGCTGTTTGAAGACGTATGCCAAAAGTCCATGACTAATTCCTAATACAAGAGTCAGGTATAAGTACGGTTTAGCACTTTGCATAATAAAATCAGAATATACTGTGCCCAGATACGCATAAGCCATCATGGTTCCGAATATAACCGCAAACAGAATATGCACCACGCCCTTTTTCAGTAAAAAGAAAGAAGTGGCAGTGAAAATTGTCAATGCAGTTAGTATGATACTGACCTGCAAAGATTCAATCTGCACATCCATCTCATACATTAAAACGCCAATACCTAGCGGAAATAATACATATGACACAGCCGACAAAACTTCTGACAAAACATTATGATTTTTATAGTTTAACAAGACAGCGCTGGCATAAACGGCAATGGCCATACCTAGGGTAACCAAAATACGCGCGAAAGAATTTAGCCCATCCCAATTCTGAGCAAGAAGTGCAATAACGCCAGATAAAATGACAATACCGCCAATGCCGTATAGGACATTTACCACATTGACCGAGAAGTTCTTCTTTTGAGTTTCAGTCTGAACAGGTTCGGCAAACAAGCTCGATACATCAGCACTACTTATATTCCCAGCTTCAACTTGTTGCTTCAACTCCTGTAATAATTGTTCCTTTTGCATATTTTGTACTTTTTATTATCTAACCCAACCAAGAATATCCGCATTCCAATAAATACCAGAGGTATCTGGAAGCTCCTTAAAGACAGACATATTTCCCTTTTCTATTTTCCAACCATAATTTCCTGAGTAGCCTCCAAACAAATCGAAGATTCCGGCACTTCCTCCTGCATAACCATATGAGAGATGATATCCCTCCGGTGAGATATTACCAGTTTTTACTATCTCAAACTGACCAGCCTCTTCAGAAGACAATTCTGAGAGTTCTTCTGTTTCAAAATCATAGATATACAATTTTGGCTCTTCTTGGGGCACTCGAATTCTTTTATGCTGGCTTTCATTAAATTCTTGTATATCAAAACGCTCCACTCTTCCATCAGAAACTATGTAAACATATTCGTCTTGATAGTTGCCATATGGTTCATTATTCACAGCAAATATTACCTTATGTTCGATATCTAATTCCTGAGCCGGAACAGAAACAGAGATTAAAACTATCCCAACAACCAAAAGGGGTAAAGCAAGAGCCACGATAAGAGGTAAATTCTTTTTCATATTTATATAACAAATAATTATTCATTAAAATTATACCACAAAATTAAGCTATCCGGCCTTCATTCCTTACAGCCATAGGTTAGACTATAAAGCGGAAGTGCCCCCAAAAGGCACTTGTTGCGAGTAGAACCATGAACCTGCCGTGACTCCTTGTGGCGCCAAAATTCCGCCAAGGGTTATCCTCCGACCAAAGTCCAGGATAAGCATCAGGTTTGTGTTCGCAACCCCCGTCTGGCACCCCGGCCCCGCCGGAACACGTCCAGACGGGTCTATTTTTATCTAAACCTTAAACTCTATGAGACTACCATCTTTCTCTACTTTCTGTTACCATCATTTTGGGCAACCGAAGTACAAAGGTGTCAGGGAGTATTGCTTGAGTGCCGAATCTTTGAACCCGTGGTTTTTACCTTTTCCCCATACGGGGGAGATGAACGCACTGTGCAATATTCAGCCCAAATGCCTGCGATCTCATGTAGATTGCAGGCATTCTTCTTGCCTAGATCTTAAACTCTATAACATCTCCATCTTGCACGATATATTCCTTGCCTTCGGTACGAACCAAACCTTTTTCACGCGCAACACCTTTAGAACCGGACTTTATCAAATCTTCCCAAAAGACAACCTCGGCTTTAATAAACTTATCTTTAAAATCAGTGTGAATGGCCGTGCCAGCAATAGGTGCAGTTGAGCCTCGCTTAATAGTCCATCCACGAGTTTCTTCTGGTCCGGTTGTAAAATAGGTCATCAAATCGAGCAATTCATAACCCTTGCGTATCATTTCATCCACCCCATCATCGGGCGCACCACCAAGTTCTTTACGAAATTCGTGCCGTTCGTCTCCTTCAAAATCTTTCAAATCAAACTCTACTCCAGCATCAATAAAAACATATGCAGCTTTTTGATCGTCCAAAAACTGAATCAATTCTCTAAAACTTTCTTCACCCAGCTCATCCAAATTGCGTGCGTGCTGTTTCTTGTTTAGAGCATACAGCACTGGCTTCGCAGTAATTAAATGCAATTTTTTTAGAACCTCTTTTTCTTCTTTGGAATACTCTAAATTTACAGCCAACTCTCCTGACTGCAGATGTTGTTTCAAACGAACTAGCAAATCTAGCTCAGCAATAGTTTCTTTTTCACCTCGTTTTGCATCACGCTCGACGGTGTTCAAACGCTTATCTATAGTTTGCAAATCAGCTAAGATAAGTTCTGTGTTGATGGTCCTTATATCTGAAAGTGGATTAATGTCTCCGTGCACATGGTGAATATCTTCATCTTCAAAAATCCTAACCACCTGACAAATAGCATCAGTTTCTCTAATGTTTGAAAGAAACTGATTACCCAAACCTTCTCCCTCTGAAGCTCCCTTAACCAGTCCGGCAATGTCCACAAATTCTACAGCAGCCGGTATCTTCTTTTGTGACTCACTGAAGTCAGCCAATCTATCGAGCCGTCTGTCTGGTACAGCTACCACGCCCACCGAAGGGTCAATGGTTGCAAACGGATAATTAGCAATAAGTACACTCTTTTTAGTCAGAGCGTTAAACAGAGTACTTTTGCCAACGTTTGGAAGGCCTACAATACCGATTGATAACGACATGGCGATAACAATATCACGAAGGTGGACAAAGAGAAATGCCGGCAACCTTCAATGAAGAAAATTTAACCGGCATATGCCCTAATCTTTTGCGACGTGTTCATGCTGAGCGCTTCCTTGCTTTGGGTCTGGGACCAGCTTCGTACTCTTGTCTCAGAATATCTAACCGATCCCTCTCGATCTCCAACTGATCCTTCAACTTCTGGATCTTCTTAGGTTCTAAACCTCTTGCTTCAGCTTCGTCAATTTTCTGACTGAGCCTTAGGAATAAACTCCTTTGCTCATTAA
>JBGSXG010000064.1:0-6065 GCA_041751485.1 Minisyncoccia bacterium
TCTTCTGAAGCTTTTTCAACCATGCTCAAAAGAGCTGTTTTGGCTTGTTCTTCTGTTAGGCCGGATATCTTTTGTAGAGCTTCTTCACGTTCAACAATCAGTGCTTCTGCGCGATCTCGTATTTGTTGGATTTCTGCGTCCTTTTTCTTGAGCCCTTCGGCTTCTTTGTCGATGTCGCCTTGTCGAGAGTCAAGTAATTCCTCTTTTTTGATCAGGCGCTCTTCTGTTTTCTTTAATTTCTCTTCCTGCTCTTTGACTTCTGTCCTTGATTCAGAAAGTATTTTTTCGGCCTTACTTTCTGCTTCCTCAGTGATTCTTTGTGCTTCGTCCTTGGCCTCAAGCATCATTTGTTTGATCTTGAGCTCCATTGAACCCTTCTTGCCGAGGGATATAATCCAGCGCAAGAAATATCCAAAAATTGCTCCGGATATAGCGGCAACAATAATGAATACGATAATAATAATTAATTCCATAGGCAATTTGTTTTTGCTTTCGGAATGTTCTTATGTGTTTTTGTACACACGGTTATCGCGTGTTACTGAGTATCTATAATAGCTAGGTTTATAGCCGTATTTTTAGATGATGGTGACATAAGGTTACAGTCTCAAAAGGCAAAAATGTTTCAAAATTTATATAATAAGTACCCTTGCAATATAGCTCTTTTCGTCTTGTAAAGCAAATAGGAGTAGTGATTAGCTATTAGTGTTTAGTCGTTAGTTAAACCCCCGAAGCGCAAGCGCTTCGGGGGTTTAACTAAAAAGTAGTTATTTTAGTACTTTATCAATAACCCCATATTTCTTAGCATCATCTGCTGTTAGCCAGAAATCTCGATCAATGTCTTTGCTGACGGTTTTCTCGTCTTTTCCAGTATAGCCAGACATCATTTTTGTTAGACGTTCTTTGGTTCGAAGCATCCATTTGGCAGTAATTTCAATATCACTGGCTTGTCCCTCAGCTCCTCCAAGAGGTTGGTGGATCATTACTTCTGCGTTTGGTAGAGCAAAACGCTTACCTTTAGCACCAGCTGCTAGGGTCCAAGCACCTCCAGAGGCGGCCATGCCCACACAAACTGTTGAAACGTCAGGTTTGATGTGATTCATTGTGTCGATCATAGCTAGGGTAGAGGTTACAGATCCTCCTGGAGAGTTGATATATAGAGAAATGTCTTTCTTCGGATCTTCAGATTGCAAGAAAAGAAGCTGAGCTATAACGGTGTTTGCTACGGCATCGTTAATAGGACCACTTAAGAAGATGATTCGGTCTTTTAAGAGACGTGAATAAATATCGTAGGCTCGCTCGCCTCCTGATGTTTTTTCAATTACGGTTGGGATGAGTACTGACATAGTAAAAAATAAGTTAAAATTCAAAATGCAAATTACAAAGCATTAAAACTATACATTGCAAAATTGTTTTGAGCAAGTTTTTTATTTTTCCATTACAATTTTGACTTTTTCGTTCTGCACTCTAAACTGGGACATATGCGACATCATCGATTTTATATTAAAGAAAAAATTCAGGGGAATGCATCTTTCACTAGCACCGATGAGCGCTTAGTGCATCAGCTTCGAGATGTCTTTCGAATGAAAAAAGGGGATAGAGCTATCCTTTTTGATGATTCTAAATGCGAATTTTTTGCATCTGTGAATACTTTGACCCGTAAGGAGGTTGTTTTCGATGTAGAAGAAGGAGAAGTTAAAGAAGAAAAACATAAAAGAGAGGTTCACTTGTGTTTGTCTATAATCAAGAAAGACAACTTTGAATTAGCTATTGAAAAAGCAGTTGAGTTGGGTGTAGCAAGCATTACGCCGGTGGTGGCAGACAGAAGTCAGTACAAAGAAGTGCGTCTAGATCGTTTAGAGAAGATTGTTATTGAAGCTGTAGAGCAATCCGGACGAGTTAGTGTGCCACATATCGATAAAGAAAAAACAGTTTCAGAAATTATAGAAAAGTATCCGGATGTAATTGTTTTAGATATGGATGGGGTAGAGCAATTCTCAGTCTCCCAGAAAAGTGAAGTAACCATTTTGGTTGGACCCGAAGGCGGTTGGTCAGACGCTGAGCGAGAGATGTTCGCACAAAAAAATATTCAGATTGTATCGCTTCCGTTTAACACCTTACGAGCCGAGACAGCAGTCATTGTGGCCGGGGCTCTAGCGGGTATATAAAACCCCGCTAGGTGTAAGGACGAAGTCCATACTGCCTAACGGGGCTCGGGGGAGAATCTAACTCAGAATAATGACTCAGGACAAGATTCCGAATTTAACGGCAACTGCCAAACAAAGCGCCGTAAGTACGATGATGAAAAAGATCCATCCTTTTGAGTGGGTGGTAACCACTTCGTCATCTTTGTTTTTCATGACAGGTCTCTGAGAAGTCGTTGGAGAAATGATACACGGGCCTCGTTTTGAGGAGTGGTCTCGAGAGCAGTGTCGAGCTCGGTTGTCAGAAACTCCATCAATTCGGGCACGCGTTCATTCTCGTCACGTACCACTTGCTCGGGAAGTGATCGGGTGATCATATAAATGAGCGCGGCCGCAAATAGATAATCGTTTTTCGCCAATGCATCTGTGAGGTCTTCGAACATTGCCGCCACGTTCTGCTCTGGTGTAACAAACGGGATATCTAACATATTTGGGGGCATACTTGCCATGCGCAACTCCTTGTGTGTGGGGAAAGGTTCTAATCTAATTAGGAGTATGCCCCTGGGTGAAAAATAAGTCAATATTGAATTAGAGGAATACAAAGGTGATTAGACTTTGGACGTTAGAGTTTGGAAAACAGCAATCCCCCGAAGCCGTAGGCTTTGGGGGATTAAAGCTAACAGCTAAAAGCAAGAAGCTAAAAGCTATTTCTTGGTTCCTTCCAAGAAATTAAACACTTTCTCATTAGTCAACATTGTTTCAACAAAGACACGCACTCGTTCCTCTGGTGCATCTTTGTGATGTGAAAGGATGTGCTCCATTTCTTTTTGAACCTGATCTTCTTCTGGCTTGATGTTTTCTTCCAGGGCAATTTTGTTCAGAACCAGCTGTAGTTTGGCTTTCTTCTCAGCAATGGGTGTCCATTCTTTTCGGATATCTTCTTCTGTTTTCTTGGCTTCTTTTAAATAGGCTTCATAAGTAAGGCCAGCTTGTTCAATATCAGCTTTGAATTGCCCAATCATTCGGCTAAGTTCTCCGTCAATAAGAAGCTGAGGTAGGGAGATGGTAGATTTTTCAATGATACCGTCTGCAATTTTTGTGCGCTTCTTTTCTTTAGCACTTCGTGCTTTTTCTACCTTCATATTCTCACGAAGTTTATTTTTGAAATCTTCTACATCTTTGAAATCTCCGAGTGTCTTTACGAACTCGTCATTGAGCTCAGGAAGGTCTTTTTTGTCTTTGTCTGTTGCGCGCTGTTTTCTTAGGGTGTCTATAGTGGTCTGGACGTTTTTGTCTGTCACTTCTAGATCATTCTTTTCAGACATTATTTTTTTAGCAATTGTTTTGTAGTCCGGCAGGCTTACTTCGGGCATAACAGCGGTGACTATTTTAAAACCAAGATTTTCTTTTGGCGCTAGTTTGGTGATCATTACCTGTGGGTGTCCGAGGGGTTGGATCTTGTGCTCTAGGATTATTTTTGGATACTGATCTGAAAGGGCAAGCTCTGCCGCTTCTTGCAGGATGGTCATTTCTCCGACATGTTTTCTGAGGACATCTGAAGGGACTTTGCCTTTTCGAAAACCTTTAATGTTAACATTTTGGGCTATATTTTTTGTGGCTTGTTCGTCGTATTTTGCAACAATTTCGGCCAAAACCTCTCCCGTTATTTCTATTTGGGCGTTGTCTTGTTTTTGTATATTAATGTTTGTATATGACATATCTTTCTTTTAGGTAACAATACTGGACACTCTATCTTACTAAGGGTGTCAGGGCAAACCAAAAAATTAGCTTCTAGCTGTTTGCTTTTAGCCCCGACGCGAAGCGGTCGGGACTCTGACCTTGCAAAGCAAGCGTCGGAGCTTTTAGGAAAACCCCCCGAAGCCGTAGGCTTCGGGGGGTTTTAATTAGTGTACCGGTGACGTGACTTTAGAACTCAGCATCTATTGAGCTAGAATCGTTTTCAATATCGTTAAATTCTTGTGTATTGAATTGAGCTTCAATCTCAGCTAGATCATCTTGCTGTTCAGCCTGTTCATCGTTCATCGGAGCTACAATATTTTCTTGTGATAGCCAGAAGTATAGTCCGCCGATTACGATAACTATCAAGATAATAATGATTGCGATTAGGGGGCCTAATCCTCCACCAGAATTACCTTGTGATACGTTGATGGTTTGGGGCTCAGTTCTCTGAGGAGTCTGTTGTGCGTTCTCTGGGTCCATATAGTAAGAGGTTTAGTTAATAGTACTTTCAGTGTACGACATCTGGGCTGATTACTCAACTGAGTCGTTTTCTTGTGTGTTGATGTTTGCTTCAGCTTCAGTATTTACATCTGCTCGAAGTGAACGAATAACGGATACATATGCATCTTGTGTTTCTCGGACACTTGTCTTAGCTATTTCAACTAGAGCCATAATATTGTCGCGAGATACTTCTTCTTGTTCAAGCTCTGTTTCGATATCAGCTTCTACTTGGACAATGACATCTTTGGTCACTTCAAGCTGTGCTTCTGCTTGGGCGAATAGTTCAACACTTACTGAAACATCTACCCCTCGATCCTCAAGTGATGCAATTCGGGTTTCAAGTCTGTCTGATGCTTGTTCAAAACGAAGAATAATTCGATCAAAGTGTGCGCTGATACGATCTATAATAGATGCGATACGGGTTTTTGCTTCCGCTTCAAGTCGAGCTTTAATTTCAGCTCTGTTTTGTAGCATAACTTCCTTACGATCTTCAACACGTGCTTGAAACTCTACTCTAGTTTCTTCTCGTGTTTCTTGGTGCTCTGCTCGTCGTGCTTCAAATTCCGCACGGTTTTCTAATCGAATCTCTGTTGTTCGTGTTCGCACATCTGCATTCGTGTTTGTACGAACGTCTACTCCTTGTGCCCCAACAAGTGCTGGAAGGGCTAGTAATGGGATAAGTAACAATGATAAATAGATTTTCATAATGATTTAGTTAATATTGATTGTACTAATAGTAATTTCTTATGAGCGTATGCTCGCTAAGTAATGACGAGCATAATGCTGATCTCTTACAAGTATAGCAGAGTCTAGCTTCTTGCTGTTAGCTTTTAGCTGTTAGGAAAATCCCCCGAAGCGCAAGCGCTTCGGGGGATTTTAGATAAAAGCTAACAGCAGAAAGCCAAAAGCTACTTTAGCTATTTCTGAAATTTTTCTTTATAGATCTCAATAGATTTTAGTACAGCTTCCTGCGCCTCCTTCTTTCCGCTTATTGCAGGAATGGTCACTTCTTTGTCTTCTATTTGTTTATACGTTTCAAAGAAGTGTTTTATTTCTTTGATGGTGTGCTTATTTACATCTGCCAAGTCTTTAACATCATCCCACCGAGGATCTTCTGTTGGAACTGCAATAATTTTGTAGTCACTTTCTCCGCCGTCAATCATTTCCATGACTGCAACTGGTCGTACGCTCACAAGAATACCTGTGGCAAGCGGGTAAGTGGCAATAACCACGATATCAAGTGCATCATTATCTTCCCAGAGTGTTTGTGGAGCAAATCCATAATCAAATGGATAGTCTTGACTGGTTTTCATTGCTCGATCGAGCTTGATGAGTCCCGTTTCTTTGTCAATTTCGTATTTGTTTTTTGAGCCCTTAGGAACTTCAATAATAGTATTGAACTCGTTGGGGACATTGTCCCCAAGCGGGATGTCATGCCATAGGTTAGTCATTAGTTTTTAGTCATTAGTTACTAGAAATGTATTTTGAGTATAGCGATTTTAGAAGAAAAGAGCAACAAAAAACCGCACATATTTCAGTGCGGCGTGACCTTTTTGTTGTGGATGCTCACATCCTAGAGGGAGGTAACTCCCAGCCACCGGTTTTGTCATTTGTAACAGGGTTGGTACCCGACCCCCCTAACATCCTAGAGGGAGGTAACTCCCTAGAGGAAAAAGAGCAATG
>JBGSXG010000065.1:0-4322 GCA_041751485.1 Minisyncoccia bacterium
GGGCGCTCAATTCTCATCGTGGGCCTACAAAATACTCATAAATACTTGTTTTACTGGATACAGCAAGCAAAAACGGGCCCAATTTGTTAGCACACTTGATGACGAGCTTTTGGCCATACTTCCAAATAATTTTGAAAAAGAATTGAAAAGAAAATTTGATCTTAATGAAGTCTTATCGTACTTAGTAAAACTTCCGGAAGTTTTTAGAATCCCCGCAAAAAAATTTTACATAGAAGGGAAGACTGGTAAAGAAATCGCTCGAGAGCTTAGCGTTAGTCAAAACGTAGTTCGAACCAGGCTACATAGAGCAAGAAAAGAATTGAAATCAATCAGTAAGAAGTGGCAAAATTAATACAAAAAGTATGAAAACAGACATCCAAAAAACAATAATGGATCGTGTATATCGAGTCCATCTAATAAAAAAGCTTTCAGGGAAGTTTTGCCTTTTCATCTTTGCGTCTATCATTGGTATGACATTCGTATCAACAATCGACGTCCTACGAAACGCACTCCATGTGGCCAAGCAGGCAGATCTGCTGGCCATTTTTTATTTTATAAAAAGCGCCTTTACAAACACCGAACACATTACATACGTCGCAATAACCTTGTCTTTGACCGCAATATTTTTGATGATAAAGGACGTCTGGTCATTCAAACCGCATCGAATTGAATTCAATTAAGAGCTCTGTTAGACTAGGTCCTCATATGGACCTGTTTTTAATTATAGAAAATGCATTCAAGTTCCTAGGGGGAATACCTTATAAGAAAATTTTGTTTTTTATACTATTACCAATATATGCACCATTGTATCTATTTCTACACTTTACTTTTGAATGGTGGGAGAAGCTGTTGGAATAGCTGTGGATAAGAGAGGGTGTTGAACCCTCTGTATTTGTTATAATAAAACTGAGTATTAGAGATATTATACTCAGTTCAATTAATGGCTTAAATAGTTATCCACACCCTCCATGAACGACTCCCCTCAACAAAAACCTCAGGAAAGTAACTTACCGAGTTTTGACGACTTTCTATTGCACATACAAGCAAACAACTACTCCCCCAGAACCCTCTACAACTACGAGAGAGACCTCAAAACGTTTGAACTCTTTATACAAAAAGAGATGGGCAACCTCCCCTTCCCTGATATAACAAAAAAGACAATTGAGCAGTTCAAAGCATATCTTTATTCAAAAGATAGAAAAACTGCTGAGGGTAGTCAATCAAAACAGTCTCTAAAAAGCGGATCGGTTAATCGACTCCTAACGTCTTTGAGGCGATACCTAGCATACCTAATTGATATGGATATCCCAGCGCCCATTGCTCCAGAGTCGATAAAGCTACTTCGTATGGAGAAAAAACATCCACAAGTATCAGAACTCAAAGAACTAATTAGTTTTATTGAAGCGCCAACAAAATTTGAAAAAAACAAATTCGTATCATTACGTAATCGAGCTGCTCTGGAGACACTGTTTGCTAGTGGCATGCGTATATCAGAACTTATTAGTCTCAAGATATCTCAACTTGATAAAAGTGGCCGTATATTCATTGAAGGAAAAGGTCGCAAACAACGCTTTATCTACCTAACAGACCGCGCCAAGAGGCACATCGATGCATATCTAGAGAAAAGATTAGACGATTCTCCGTATCTGTTCATTGCCAGGCGCGGTAGAAACGCAAAAGACAAAAGCAAACACATTTCAGCAAATTATCTTCAAATGAAGCTCAAAAAATATCGAGAGTTACTACATATAAATGTTCCGACAAGCGCCCACTCACTTAGGCACGGCTTTGCCACTTACCTAGCAGAGTCAGGAGCCAACCCAGCAGCTATTCAGATACTTCTCGGCCACGAATCCCTAGAGACAACCACACGCTATGTTCATGCTTCAGATAAATATGCAGAAGATTCGCATAAAAAATTTCACCCGCTAAAAGACTAGACGTATACTTTTACTTAAATAAAAAAACGACACCCCTGGGTGTCGTCTAACGCAGGTTTATTGCCCGCGACTAACTTTCTTAACTAGTCCAATCCTCCTTTTGGAGCCGGTTTCTTACGCTTATCTTTTTCTTTTTTCTTTTTATCCAAATCCTCTGCCCACTGCGCACCAATATTGAAAATAAATTGTGGAACTTCTCTGTGGTAATTCCACCTCTCAATAATCCTTTGGGCCATAACCTCTTTCAACCTCACCAACTTCATCTCAGAAAATTCGTATGGCAATGAATCAGTCGGAGAATTTACCCTAACCAAATGTATCGCCCAAGAACGGATAACCTCCTCAGGAAGAGTATAAACAATCTGCGTAAGCGCATCCTCTTCATCTAAGCATCCATATGCACGCATAAGGTTTTCCAAAAGACTACCCACTTCAACCGGCTTCATTGATAGTTCCATCTTTTATTTCCCTTGTTAGAGGTAAAGTACGGAGCGATAGAAACAACAACGGTCCTAAAGCAGATAATACATCGCCTCCTATTAATACGCAAACAGCCCCGAGGCACTAGTGCCTCGGGGCTGTTTAAGATTATTGGCTAAGTGCCAAAGATTGTGGTTGTTTAGTCCAACATTTTGATGAGTGAACCCATGGAGCAGATCCTTGTTTCTCGTAGAGAGCACGTGCATAAGCAGTGTTTCCTTCTAGAGTGAAGAGGTCGTGTCCAAGCTTCTCCGCATCTTTAAGGTGATAGTATAGGTTGATTTGCATCACACCAACATCACTATTGTTGACTACACCTCGCAAAACCTTACCGCTCTTATCTGTATGTCTAAATGTGGATTCACAATAAGCCACATCAACAAGAACTGGTATATCTGCGAAATAGTGTCGAATATAACTTTCTGTGTTAACAAAGTCTTCTGGACTTTGAATAACTTCTTCAATACGTCGTTCTTCTACTACTGGAACTTCAGCTGGAAGTTGTACTGGAGCTGTCGTACCTGTAACTCCTGAAAGTAGCGTAAGCAAACTAACAGTCGTGAAATATATAATAAGCCGTTGTTTATGTGCTAATTCCCGATGAGCCGTTGTTAGTGACTCGGGAGGCCCTTACCTTGCCCAGCTTGTTGGATCACGTCGACAATTCGGTGTGGTCCTCACAGGCAGTAAGGTCGTCCTTTTCTTTTTTTATCTACTCAGATTTGAGTAAATAAAAAACAGAGCGTTTGCTCTGATTTAATAAGTATAGCACAACTGCAAATATTGTCAAGTACTATATCTGTGGTCTAATATATTAGCCTATGTAAAATAACGGCTTTGTTGAGCTGTTTTATGTGTCATTTTGATTTTCCCTACTCGAGTCCGTCGCAGTTCGTAGCTGGAGTATACCCTGCCCTCCTAGCATCTTCTACTGACTCAAACTCAATCAAATTAGCCGAAGAAAGGCTTTCCGCCCCAGAACACCACGGAAAATAGTATTTTGTACCCCGGCTGGATGCTACGACTGCGACATTTTCTGCCAGAGAACGCTCAGCGCGCTTAACAACCTCCTCTGGATAATAAACGGTAGCATACCCGTCCTGCTCGATAACAGACAATCTGCCCAAAGCAAAAGAAGCAAGGCCCACCATAACCATTATTCCAATAACGTAAAATATATGGACAATATCCCCTGAGGGATGCTTGATTTTTTGAACCAGCTCGGGTATACTCATTCGCATTGCTATTATAGCATTAAACACATATGTCAAAAGTTAAAGCCGGAGGTACAGCTAAAAACCTGACCGATTCGAATCCAAAATATCTTGGTGTAAAGGTCAACCATGGAGAACCATTAAAAACAGGTGCTATTATTGTGCGCCAACGAGGAACTGACGTTATGCCAGGACGCAACGTGGGCCTTGGAAAAGATCACACTCTATTTGCTTTGAAAAACGGCGTTGTTGAATTTTCAACAAAACGAAAGAAGCATTTCAATAATAAAGTCATTACTAAGAAAATCGTTCACGTTAATTAAAACTGGTTCTTAGTTATTAGTCATTAATAAAACCCCGAAGCGCTTGCGCTTCGGGGTTTTATTCGTGTCATTCTGGCTCATTCGTATATTGGTGTCGTGAACTATTCTTCTGCCTTAATAACAACTTTAAATTTAGCTTCAGTCTCCCCCACTTTTGCCATTATTGTATGTTCTCCAACTTCCTTTAGTGGCTCGTCTAGAACCAAATGATCTGCATCAAGGCCCAAGCCAGTTTGTTCTTTAATAGCCAAGACTAACTCTTCTGTATGAATACCAGCAAAAAGGCTTCCCTTTTCATTGGCCTTTCCATACATTGTAATTGTGGCCTTTTGTATATCTGCAATATTTTTCAAAAGCAAATCTTC
>JBGSXG010000066.1:0-5873 GCA_041751485.1 Minisyncoccia bacterium
ATTTTCAGAACGATGAAGGTTGTATTGAGATCAAAAGGTATCTAGTTTTTGATATACTCTAATCCATGAAAAAACTTTTAATTGCTTTTATTGTTTTTGCTATTTTGATCGGTGGTTTTTTTGTTTTGAATTCTTATATATACAGAGAAAAGCAGGGAGATGATACAGCTATTGAACCATATCGTGCAAGTCTAGAGGGGACATATGTGTGCCTGTCGTACAGGGATACGGCTGAGGTTCCGTCGGAAGCAGGATGTGAGCCGGGCATACGGACGGATGTCGGAGAATACTACGCGGTAAATTTTTTCCTTATGTCTCAAATTCAGGCACCGCTTGAGGTAGGGCAAAGATTCTCGGCAAACGGTGTTATAACAACTAATGATTATGTCGATCCTGTGAAGTGGCAGACGTATCAGTTGGTGGGCATCTTTTCAGTGACGGATTCAGTCATGATTCTTGGCGACAGCGAATCGTATGCTTGCACAGCAGATGCGAAATTATGTCCAGATGGAACGTATGTAGGAAGACAGGGTCCTGACTGTGAATTTGCTATGTGCCAACCTTTTGAAGCTGATTCATCCAGGGTGACTATGTCCGTTGGTGAGAGTGTGTCAGCACTGAACCTTACCGTTTCTCCACAAGAAGTTCTTTCTGATAGTCGGTGTCCAGTTGATGTGGAATGTGTGTGGGCAGGTACTGTTGAGGTGCGGACTACTCTGGCAACTCAAGTGGCTCATGGTGAGCATATTCTTACATTAGGGGAACCGCAGGTATTTGGTGATTATGCGGTGACTTTGGTTGAAGTATCACCGGCCAAAACCCAAGAAGTTATTCCAAACAGCATGTATCAGCTTATATATTTGGTGAGTTTAAAGTAGTTTGAATATCACCCCAGGCGGATAGCGCTGCGCA
The DNA here is from genome assembly GCA_041751485.1 of Minisyncoccia bacterium. GTDB lineage: Bacteria > Patescibacteriota > Minisyncoccia > Phycocordibacterales > CAJQIN01 > CAJQIN01. The sequence continues at coordinate 913 of JBGSXG010000066.1, forward strand.
TAATTACTTTTTATATACGGACGTAAGTACGTTCGTCAACAAGCTAACGTATGTTTGAAAAGAAATACGTATTTAATTACGTATCTAACATCTGATATACTAGTCTTTCATGATCGAAATAAAAAACGTCACAAAAAAGTTCAAAGACTTCACTGCGGTGGACGATATTTCTTTTGCTGTGCAAACTGGAGAAGTCTTCGCTTTCTTGGGTCCAAATGGTGCCGGAAAGACCACCACTATTAAGATGCTTACCACGCTGACTCGACCAACAGAGGGAGAGATTTTTCTTGATGGACACAATGTGACTGAAGATCCAGACAAAACTCGACGGTCATTTGGTATCGTCTTTCAAGATCCAAGTTTGGACAATGAACTTACTGCCTATGAAAATATGCAATTTCATGCAATTTTATACGGTCTTTCTAAGGCAGAGTACAAGGAGCGCATTCCAATGCTTCTTGATTTGGTGGAGCTTACAGACAAGAAGGATAACTATGTAAAAAATTTTTCTGGTGGTATGAAACGGCGTTTGGAAATCGCTCGTGGATTGTTGCATAAACCAAAAGTTCTATTTCTTGATGAGCCGACACTTGGTCTTGATCCGCAGACCCGGAATCATTTATGGAATTACATTCGCGATTTGAATAAAAAAGAGGGAGTGACGGTCTTTTTCACCACACATCATATGGAAGAGGTGGATCGAATTGCAGATCGGATTGCTATTATTGATCACGGAAAGATTATTGAACAAGGAACACCACAGGACATTCGAACGAAAACAGGAAAAGATAACCTGGAAGATGCTTTTATTGAGCTTACGGGCAAGAATATTCGCAAAGAAGAGGGTAATGTCGGTCTTAATCAGATGCGAATTAGTAATAAGTTAATGGGCTAGGTATGAGAACGATCTATATTCTATGGTTGCGACAATTGAAGCGATATGTGCGAAAAAAATCTCGTATTGTGGGAGCCCTTGGGCAGCCAATTTTATTTTTGTTTGCACTTGGCTTTGGTTTGAGTCCTATTTTCCAAAAAGCTGGAGGCATTGATTATATTCAATTTCTTGCGCCGGGCGTTATTGCTATGACCGTACTTTTTACTGCAATTTTTACAGGTGTAGAAATTATTTGGGATAAACAGTTTGGTTTTTTGAAAGAAACGCTTGTGGCTCCCGTGTCCCGGTTTGAAATTATGCTTGGCAAAACTCTTGGCGGTGCGACTGTTGCCACTATTCAGGGTGTTTTGGTATTTCTGATTACCTTTTTGGCGGGTTTTCGTCCGGCAGACATCACATTATTACCGCTCGCCTTTTTATTTTTGGTATTAATTTCAATATTGTTTTCTGCACTTGGAACGGTTATTGCTGCTCGGCTCGATGATATGCAGGGGTTTCCGCTAATTATTAACTTCGTGGTCCAGCCACTGTTTTTCTTGTCGGGCGCACTTTTTCCAATCGACAATCTCCCAAAGGCACTTGATATCATCACTAAACTTAATCCGTTGTCATATGGCGTTGAGGGATTGCGCTACGCGCTTTCGGGGGCTTCCTTTATTCCTCCGGCACAGAGTCTGCTTGTTCTTTCCGGAGTGATTGTGGTTATTCTCTTTGTGGGTATGTACCAGTTTTCAAAGATAGAGATTTAGTTTCTTAATGTTTAGGCGTATACTTACGGTATGTTTAAAAGATACATTGACTACTTAAAAGATAATCCAGAGGGCTATTGGTTTAAGCGAAAGCTCTTTGGTTGGGGATGGACGCCGGCTACGTGGCAAGGGTGGACCATTACCGGTATTTTTATTTTATTCATTGTTATTCTAGGCTCCACCATTGGACCAGATGCTACGGGAAGGGAAGTTGCTTTTATGTTTTTCTTGCCCGCAGTTATTTTGACTTCTATGTTTATACGAATTGCCTACAAAAAAGGCGAGAAGCCAAAATGGATGTGGGGCTTTCCAAAGAAAGACGCTGAAGAAGAGTCTCACTAGCACATCCCTCCGTTTTTCTTGGCCCAGGCGAAACTTTTTTTGATGAGCTGTTTAAGAGTTGGCAGATGAATGTCTGCTAGTTTTTTGATGTACATACATCCAACGCCAGACTTGTACGGTCCAAGTTTTTGCAAAAGATCTGGATATTGTTGTGCGCCGGTCATAATGTAGAGAGATAGGTTCCCCTTACGTGGAGAAAAGCCCGTAATCATCCAGTCACCCTCGCGTCCTGATTTTGAAATGTAGTGATAGTTTCCAAAGCCGACAATGCTCCCGCCCCACATCACGGGTTTTTCTTTTGTAACATCTTTAAATATTTTTAGAAGGATTTTGGAATCTTTCTTCTGCTCAGGATCTTCTAGCGAATTGACATATGCTGAGGCACTGAGTTTGGTTGGTTTAGTCTTATTCTCGTTTTTACGCATGCTACTATTGTACTACGTATGGTAACAAAATTTGATTCTGAATTTAAACCAGACCTAAAACCTAAGCAGATGCTCGAGCTAGGTGTGTTTGGAGGACATTATTTTTTGGATGAGAAAAAGATGAAAGAGTTTCCCAAGAGTTGGTTTAAGAAAGCCAAGCTTTCAGACTCTGGAGCAAAAGAAGCGCAATATAACTATTTTGGAGTGCGAGCCAGTCAGTCTCTCAAAGTCTGGCAAAAGAAAGGTTGGATTTATAAAGATGATCCGTATGGCTGGTTTCAGTGGTATTGCAGGTACTATCTTGGTAGAAGATTGCCTGAAGAAGATGCGCGGCAGATTAAACGCTGGAAAGCTATGAACAGGCATGTGGCACAAGTGGTCAAGAACTGCCGAAAAGGGGATGAGTTGTGTCGACCCAAACAACGTCAGGCTCTCCTGCATTGGGCGTACGATAGTCGGAAACTCTAATTGATGGAAGTCAGACTTCCGTCATACGATAGTCGGAAGCTATAAAATTGAATACTACTGTCTATAGTAGTATGGACAGAGTATTTTTTTCGTGTGTTTGACAAGTATATATATTCTGTTATAATCTTTCACGAAAGACTTGGGGTTGTCTCAGGTCTCAAAAATTTTTATGCCCTTGTTGGGCAGAAAGGATTCGAAATGAACGTTCAGCTGGTAAGGTTCCGGATGGATGAAGAAGGTAAGCTCCGAGGTTTTTTGGACGACGCGGAGGTAATCCCCGTTGGTAAGAAAGCGGGGACGATCGAAGATGGACAAGTGTGGGCCTGCGAGATTTGCAAGTCACACCAGGTCCGCGGTCAGCGTCTGGTCGACGTCAAGCCGCTCGGTTTGCTCGACTTGAGCACTCCGATGGTCTTCCGGCGAGGGATCCACCCCAAAACGGGAGACATCCAGTGGGAACGTGTGGTCCAGATGACCAAGCTGACGAAGGTCCTGCTCGTTCTCAGGCGAGAAGAACGTCCTCGTGGGTCCGACGCCGAGTCGATTCGGATCATGTGCGATCCGTTGCGACCACTTGGTTTCTGGCATCGACCGGAGACTGGTGAGCGAAAGTTCGTCCTTCTTGTGGGGGACAAGAACTTCGTTCAGCCGAAGAACATCAAGCCGGTGCTGAAACTCGCCAGCTGATTACGGTAATCCAGAGCTATCCGCTCGCCCCGTGCACACCATGCACGGGGTTTTTCTTTACTCAAAATATATGTGTGCTAATGTCTTTTTAGAACAGCAGGACTGGCCTGCTATACGCCCTAGACACGGATGTGTCAGAAAGGATTCGACATGTTGAAGATTGGCGATCGGGTGTTGGTGCGCTTTGCTGAGTTTGATGAAAGCGGGCGCGGCTATGGAACTTTGGTTCGTGGAGGTAAGGAATACTTGTGTTTCCCCGTCGGGCGACGTCGAGGTAAATGTCTGGATGGGAAAATATGGTCGTGTGAAGTTCGGACTGGTGTGTGGAATAGAAATGGACAGCTCCACATCGAAGTCCGGCCGGATCATGAAGTTTCTGAAGCTAACTCAACGAAGCGTGTGCCCGCATCCAATTCCTCCGTTTCTCCGCGGCGCCGGTCCACTTTGGTTTGGCCACCGCGTCGGACGCGTGAGTAGTTTCTTCAGGCAATATCATTTGGTCATACAGAGTTCATGTGCGTAAGCACCTGGGCTCTTTTCTTTTGATGGTATACTTAAAACAATGTCATTAAGAAAAGTAGAAGCATACGCATACATTTTAATATCCATCTTAGTTTTGGTTGGTGCTGTTTTAGGATTTGCCATTTTCTTTCAAGAATCAAAGCAGGGTCCTAGTCAAGAAGTAGCGGAAGAAGAACCGGCTCAAGAGGAACGGTCTACTACTTACACAAATGAAGAGTATGATTTTTCTGTAGAAGTTCCTGTTGGTTGGATTGTTAAAGAAGGAATGATTGGGCTTGCTCCGGCTATAAATATTTTTCCGGAAGGACAAGAACATTCCTCTATGTACGATCACTTTGCTAATAGAACCCATGTGTCAGTTTACCCTCAAGGTATCCCAACAGAAGGTTTGTTTGCTCAGACTAGACCAATCGATGTTTCAATAAAAGCAGACGTATCTACTCAGTCACGATCTTATATGCTAGGAAATGGAGATATTTTTGCTCGTTATTTCTTGTTCAATCAGTCACCAGAAGGATGGAATGAATCTGGTTTTGTTTGGTCTAGGGTCCGTGTCTCAAATCAGCAGGAACTTTGTCAGCAGGGAGACGAAATGGTTTCCGTTGAGCAGTGTGATCCTTTTTTTGGTGATGAAATAGTTGTTCAGGGAGAAGTTGATCCTTCTATCGATACGCAGGTGCAAGAGATACTGAAAACTTTTCAGTTTGTTGATGGTAGATAATGAAATATTTAAAGTTTTTTAATAAAACAATAAATGGATGGTATCCGGTATCAGTAACAGGCTGGGTTGTTGTTTCAGCATATATTTTTTCTGGTAGCTTAACTCTGCACGACATTGGTAGTGGTCATATTGATACCACACCCTATTCACCA
>JBGSXG010000067.1:0-3025 GCA_041751485.1 Minisyncoccia bacterium
TCATATCAATCTCATCATAAACCACGACCAAATCCTGCGCTTTCTTTTTTGAGGTCACCAGTTTATTAACACTAACTCCCGACTTATTCATAAAAGTCTCCGGCAATAAAAGAGTTGCTTTTTTCTTGCCAATTTTTCCAACAGAAACCAAACCATTCATTTTTTTATCAAATTCCCACTCAGAAAAATCATTTCGTTTTCGAAACTTCTCAAGCACCATCCGTCCGACATTATGCCGCGACTCAGCGTACTCTTCTCCGGGATTTCCAAGGCCAACGATGTACATAATATATAGTGTAAAGGTAAAAGTTTAAAAATCAAAACTCAATCATCACGTATTAATTCGTGTCATTCGTTTTTATTCGTAATCGGTGTCTAGATCAAAAATTTTACTTCACCGCTTTTTTAGCGTATAATGTCGAAATTATGAAACGCGTTCTATCGGAGATTATCCAATTTACCCTAATCGCCGTTCTTATTGTCGTTCCCTTTCGGCTCTTTGTAGCCCAGCCATTTGTGGTTAATGGCGAATCGATGTATCCAACTTTTGACGACGGAGATTACCTCATTGTCGACCAACTAACTTATCATTTCAAAACACCAGAAAGAGGTTCTGTTGTAGTCTTCCGTTATCCATACGAACCAAGCAAGTTTTTCATAAAACGCATTATCGGGCTACCCGGAGAGACAGTTCGCATTGAAGACGGTACTGTTACTATATTTAGCAATGCTCATCCACAAGGACTTCTCCTGAAAGATGAATACATTACGGAAAACCTTACAGAAGACCTTCCAGAGACAACACTCGGCGACGGAGAATATTTTGTAATGGGAGACAACAGAGCGCATAGTTCAGACTCTAGGAGCTGGGGAGCACTTGGTGAAGAATACATTATTGGTCGGCCGTTTGTTCAACTGCTTCCGATTACCAGCATCGATATCTTCCCAGGAAATTACAGACAATAATAAAACATAAATATGTCAGCAGTACGTAAAGAAGACAGACACGCTTTAATTCACCAGAAAGAACACGATAAAGCCGCAGAGATAGCCGAATACTACGGAATCAATCCGATAGAAACGCCCGAAATCGATTCAGAAATTGAGAAAAAAATTCGCAGCTTCAAAGAAGTTCCCAACCCATGCAGTTTCTCTACAAAGGGCGAGGAATTACTAATATCTTCACATCTACACGAGAAGGCAACCCTTGTCTCATATTTTGCCAACCGGTGGAACCACCTACCAAAACCACTAGCTATTTTTTACGAATTACCGTTTAAAGGATCTAGTAGTCGTAAACTACCTAAAACAGCCAGTTACGGACTCGATATAATCGGGAGCAGTCAGAGTGTTGCCGATGCGATACTTATCCAGACAAGTAGGGCCATTTTGGAAGATGCTGGTTACAAAAAACTGACTTTTGAGGTTAACTGCATTGGTGAGAGAGACGCATCAGCTCGTTTCGAGCGAGAACTAACATCTTATTTTAGAAAGCATATTAACCTCCTAACGCCCGAAGAACAAAAAATCTTTAAAGCAGACGTGTTTCATCTATTGTCCTGCCCAAAGAAAAGCCAAGCGCTTGAAGAATTAATAGCAGATGCTCCACAAGCAATGTCATTTTTGTCAGAGGTTGGACGAACACACCTCAAACAAGTTCTGGAACATCTTGAAGAGCTTGGCATAGACTATATAGTTAACGGACACCTTCTTGAAAACAAACACTATTCAACACACACATCTTTCGCTATTCGCGACAATAACGGACGTCTTCTGGCTATAGGTTCTAGATATAACTCTCTTGGGAAAAAGATTGGCTTTCGTAGAGAGCTTCCAGCCGTGGGTATGCGTATTGCATTCAAAGAACTCAAGGTCCGCAAAAAAACCCAAGCACACAAATTTCCAACTAAGTGTTTTTACTTTATGCAACTTGGACCAGAAGCAAAACTAAAAAGCCTAAGGGTTATAGAGGAGTTACGAAAGAAAAAAATCCCAGTTTGCCACTCGTTGACCCGAGACAAAGCCTCAAGTCAGCTAGGAACAGCAGACAACCTTAAGCTTCCCTACGTACTCATTATGGGCAAAAAAGAAGCTCACGAAGGAACCATTGCCGTTCGAGAAAATACCACCAGAAGCCAGAAAATAATCCCCATAAATGACCTAACAAAAGAACTAGACAAAATCAGAAAATCACTTGACACTAAAAAGAAAAAGAAGTAATATCAAAAACAGATTGGGGTACGCAAGGATGCATGCCAGAAGCGCTTAAGCTCCGATGTTCGGAACACCGAAAAGCTTCAAGGCCTCTTGTCGCGAAAACCAGATGCCTAGCTGATTAGGCAACCGAACATTATATTAGGCACCTTTGCCCCCCCCTCTGGGCCCTCGCGTGGTTTTCCCCCAACTGCGCGCAGGGTCCTTTTTTTTATATTGCAGATTATATCTAGTATGGTAGAGTACTATCCACGTTATTATATTTTATTGAGTATCACATTATGGCAATCGCAAACGCAGAAGTAGAGAAGAAACCTAACGAAAATAGCCAAAGTCTAATCCGTCGATTTACTCGACGTGTTCAAGGAACTGGTCTAGTTCGTCGTGTTCGATCTGTCCGATATGCCGATCGAAATAAATCTCCCTATGTTATTAAGAAGAAAAAACTCCAAAGACTTGAGAAACACGAACGTGTCCAAACACTGATCAAACTCGGAAAAATCAAACCTCGAACCAGAAACTCACGATAATAAAGGCCGATGGACGAGACCTTCTCAATACGAAATACCACCAAAGGCAAGCTTCCAAGCTTGCCTTTTCTTGATATAAAAGAAAAAATCTTAGGAAAAAAATACTCCTTGTCATTTGCCATCATTGGCGAAAAACGCTCAAAGCAACTAAACCAACAATTTAAAGACAAGACGACTCCGGCCAATGTCTTGTCCTTCCCTTTATCAAAAACAGAAGGAGAAATATTCATCACACCAAAACGTGCCGAACGACAGGCCAAAAAATTTAATAAGACACCCAA
>JBGSXG010000068.1:0-24689 GCA_041751485.1 Minisyncoccia bacterium
CTTTGCCAGAAGAAAAACAGTAATACAACTGTCGATCTGGCGATACGTAAAATGACGGCGTCTTTTCGTTTGTGAAAGGAGATTTTGCTTTGTAGTTTCGTCCAGCTTTGGTCAGAGTAACGTACGACCCAATCACGTCAACAATGTCGAGACGCTCTTTTATCCGCTCTACATTGGATGATGACATGTGCACACATAGTTAGTGAATAATACTGACCTCTTGGAAACATGCCTTTTTATAGACAAACTTCCCCATATTGAGTCATTATATCCTGTCTTGATCTCTGTCGTAATCTTGAAACTGTGATTGTAACTCAGAAATAGCTTGTTCTTTTTCAGAACCAGTAAATCCAGTTCCTGCAGGAATTAATCGTCCAAGAATAGTGTTTTCCATAAGTCCAACTAGTTCGTCTTTCTTTCCGCGGATTGCCGAAGCGATTAGAACTCTAGTTGTGTGCTGGAATGATGCCGCAGCCAAGAAACTCTTTCTAGAAAGAGAACTTTCTGTAATACCCATAACAACTGGGATAGCCTTAGCTTCCAGACCTCCTTGAGATAGAGCAATCTCGTTTTCTCGTTCCAATTCGTACGGCTCAACAATGTCACCCTCAGATAATCGAGTATCGCCAGCTTCTTTCACACGTAGTCGTGAGAACATTTGTCGAACCACCACCTCGATGTGCTTTCGAGATACTGATTCACCTTGCAACTCGTACGGCTTGTTAATTTCAGAAATAATATAGTTTGTTGTTGCTTCTTTTCCTCCAAACTTAAACAGGTCATCAATATCAGCAGAACCATCTGTCATAATCTGTCCCTTCTTAACCTCATCTCCCTTTTTGACAAACAATGTTCTGTATCGAGATACTGTGTACTCTTCGTTTTTCTTCTTCTTTTCACTAGCATCAGGAAGAACTACGATCACATACTGCTCACCTTCGGTAAGGATATCTGAGATAACACCATCGACTTTAGAAATAGCTGCAGGACTTTTTGGCTTTCGTTTTTCAAAAATTTCTTCAACACGAGGAAGACCTTGAGTAATGTCTCCACCAACAGAAGCAGTACCTCCGGCATGGAACGTACGCATTGTAAGCTGTGTTCCAGGCTCACCAATAGCTTGAGCAGCAACTGTACCAACGGCTTCTCCTAGATCAACGAGTTTGTTTTTACCAAGATCAGCACCGTAACACTTTTGGCACACTCCGTGCACAGACTGACAAATAACTGGCGACTTAACTGTTACGAATTCAACACCAGCATCCTCAATTGCTCGAGCATCAGCAATCTCTAGGTAATCATCTTTCTTAAATAGGACTTTTCCTTTCTGATCAACCACATCTTCTGCCAAGAAACGGCCCTTGATATTTTTTGCTAATGGAACATCAATGCCTGAAACAGATTTTCTAGAAATGACCAAACCTTTTTTAGTACCACAATCTTTAAGGTTAACCAAAGTATCTTGAGCTGCCACGAATAACTTTCGAGTAAGGTATCCAGCCTTAGCAGTGTTTAGAGCGGTGTCAGTCAAACCTTTTCTGGAACCGTGAGTAGTAATAAAGTACTCAATTGGAGAAAAGCCTTCTTTACTTGAAGATAAAATTGGGAACTCAATAGATTCTCCAGACACAGAAGCGATGATTCCTTTCATACCAACCATGTTAGTAATGTTTCCAAGAGATCCTCGAGCACCAGAGTGCAACATGTCAGCTACCGGACCGTTAGGATCAAGTGTTTTAGGAATATGGCTTTCAACCTTATCCTTAGCTGCTTGCCAAATAGTGATTTTCTTTCGTCGTCGCTCTTCTGCAGAAAGAAGGCCTTGGTTGTATTGTTCTTGAACCTGATCAGCCAACTTCTGAGCATCGGCAATAATACCCCCCTTTTCTTTTGGACTTTGAATATCATCAAGACCCCAAGTAATACCAGCGGCTGTAACATATTTGAATCCGAAGTTTTTAATACGGTCAAGAACTTCAGGAACCTTTTCCATTCCATAGTTTTCAATAATTCCGTCAATAATACCCGCCATTTTCTTTCGATCAATTGCCTCGTTAATAAACGGGTAATCCTCTGGCAAAGCACTGTTAAACATAATACGTCCTGTTGTAGTCTCAAATACCTTACCTTCAAAAGCCTCGTACTTGGAACTGTTTGTTCCAAGAACTTTTATTTTGGCACGTGGATTAAGCTGTTCGAAGTTATAAGCAATAATAGCGTCGTACGGAGCAGCGAACATCATTCCCTCTCCAAGCTCACCGGAAACTTCTTTAGTCATCCAATATGAACCCAAAACAATGTCGAGCATTTTTGAACTCACAATCGGATCACCGCTTCCTGGTTTCAAAACGTTTTTCTCTGAAGCCATAAACTCTCGGGCTTCAAGTTGTGCCTCATCAGAAAGAGGTACGTGTACGGCCATCTGGTCTCCGTCGAAGTCAGCGTTAAAAGCTGGACATACAAGCGGATGAACCTGAATAGCATTACCTTCAATCAATACTGGTTTAAAAGCCTGAATACCAAGTCGGTGCAAAGTTGGAGCACGGTTTAGAAGTACGCGCTTATCTTTAATAACATCTTCTAGGATTGCCCAAACTTCTGGAATACCATCATCAATAAGACGATTCGCACCACGGATATTAAAGGCTAATTCTTTTTCAAGTAATTCTGAAATAACAAACGGTCGGAACAACTCCAAGGCCATATGCTTTGGAAGACCACACTGTGAAAGGGCCAACTCAGGACCCACCACAATTACCGATCGTCCTGAATAGTCAACACGTTTTCCAAGCAAGTTCTGTCTGAAAAGACCCCTCTTACCTTTTAGGTTATCTGAAAGAGACTTCAATGGTCGTCGGTTTGCCTGATTAAGTGCAGCGCCCACGCCACTAGTGTGTCGAATTGAATTGTCGATTAGAGCGTCAACCGCTTCTTGTAAGATTCGTTTTTCGTTTCGCAAAATAACTTCTGGTGCAAATATATCTTTCAACTTTTTCAAACGGTTGTTTCTGTTTATAACTCGTCGATACAAATCGTTTACATCAGAGGTTGCATATCGTCCACCATCAAGCGGGACCATCGGCCTAATAGCTGGCGGAATAACGGGAATACGAGTTAAGAACATCCACTCAGGTCTAATTTTAGCAACCTTCATTGAGCGAAGTAGTCGTAGACGTTTTGCAATCTTCACAGATTCCATTGCTCCGGCTTTCTCCTTGTCTTCTTCAAGTTGCTTGATCAATTTTTCAAGATCAAGGTTTTTAAAAATATCATAAATGGCTTCAGCACCAATTCGAGCCTCAAACAAAGTACCGTATTTCAGAGAGAAATTATGATACTCAACCTCATCAATAACCCGCCCAACTTGAATTGCGGTAATGTCTGTCTTTGCTTGGTTTAGTCGATCTTTAATTTCATCTTTCGCCTCTTTACTCTGCAAAGTCTTTACCTTTGACTTATATTCTGTATCAAGCTCTTTCAATAAGCGCGCTCGCTCCTCTTCTGAAACGCTAGTGATAATATAACCAGCAAAATAAATAACTTTTTCCACATCGGACGAAGATGCGCCGAGTACCAAAGAAATACGAGATGGGATGTTTCTCAAAAACCAAATATGGGATACTGGTGTCGAAAGTTCAATGTGACCCATTCGCTCACGTCGAACAATAGCTCGAGTAATCTCGACTCCGCACTTTTCACATTCAATTCCTTTATACCGAATTCCTTTATACTTTCCGCAGTAACATTCATAATCTTTTTCCGGACCAAAAATTCGCTCATCAAAAAGACCGTTCTTTTCACTTCTCTGAGTTCGATAGTTGATTGTCTCCGGCTTGGTAACCTCTCCAGAAGACCATTCCAAGATTCGCTCTGGTGAGGCGATCTTAATAGAAATGGTGTCGAACTCATTCGGATTGGTGGTATTAACGATATGCTTTGTTGGTTGTTGTTTCATAGTAGTAGTAATATTAGATTATGAGCGATTTCTAGTTTTTGGTTTTTTCGACCTAACTTCTTCATCTACGTCATCCTTTTCAAATACAAGATCGAGTGATAGACCACGAAGGTTATTTAGCAACACATTAAAGGATGCTGGAGTGCCAACCTGTCTAATTCTTTCACCCTTAACCAAAGCATCGAATGCAGCTGATCGTCCAACGATATCGTCTGATTTTACAGTAAGTACCTCTTGTAGGTTATACGCGGCACCATATCCAAGAAGTGCCCAGACTTCCATTTCTCCAAATCGCTGTCCTCCACTTTGTGCTTTTCCTCCGAGAGGCTGTTGTGTAATCAATGAGTATGGACCGATTGAACGCATGTGGATCTTATCCTCTACCATATGGTGAAGTTTCAAGATATACATATATCCAACAGCCACTGCCTGATCAAAAGCTGTTCCTGTTCTACCGTCAAATAGTGTCATCTTTCCGCTTCTGTCAAAACCAGCCTTTTCAAGCTCGTCTTTGATCTCCTCTGGTGTTGATCCAGAAAACGGAGGCACAACTGCTTGATAGCCAAGTGCGTTAGCAGCAAGACCAAGGTGCAATTCCAAAATCTGTCCTAGGTTCATACGAGATGGCACACCAAGTGGTGTCAAAATAATATCTACAGGATCGCCGTTTTCATCGTAGGGCATATCCTCTTGTGGCAAGATTCGAGCAATAACACCTTTGTTTCCGTGTCGTCCTGCAAGTTTGTCTCCAACAGAAACGTTTCTAAGTTGTGCGATTTCAATGTGAACTCTCTTGATAATACCTGAATCTAGCTTATCTCCATTCTCTCGTGAAAATACCTGAACGTTAATAACACGTCCACGTTTTCCATTTTCCATACGCATTGAAGAATCCTTAACATCTCGCGCCTTCTCTCCAAAGAGTGATCGAAGTAATCGCTCTTCCGGAGTCAGTTGAGATTCACCTTTTGGTGTAATTTTTCCAACAAGAATATCTCCAGGACGAACCTCTGCCCCAACACGAACAATACCGTCTTCTCCAAGATTCTTAAGTTTGGTTTCTCCAACGTTTGGGATGTCGTAAGTAGTCACTTCCGGACCTAGCTTAGTATCTCGGACATTACATACAACCTCTTCAATGTGGATCGTAGTAAATTTGCTTTGTTTAATTAAATTCTCAGAAATGATGATAGCGTCTTCATAGTTAGAACCTAACCATGACATAAAGGCCACTCGAACATTGTGCCCAAGGGCCAGCTCACCATTATCGCTGGTTGAAGTATCCGCCAAAACATCTCCCTTCTTTACTTTTTCACCAAGATCAACGTTTGGTCTTTGATGAAAAGCCGTAAATCCATTTGTTCTATTAAAGTGAATAAGTTTGTATTCTTTTTTCTTACCATCTTTGTTTTTAACAACAATCTTCTTTGCATCAACCGCCTCAACGACTCCGGCCTCTTCTGCCAAAATGACTCGTCCACTATTAACAACAACATCTCGTTCAGCTCCAGTAGAAACAATAGGAGCTTCTGGAACGATACATGGCGTTGCCTGCTTCTGCATGTTTGAACCCATCAGTGCTCGGTTGGCATCATCATGCTCAAGAAACGGTATACAAGATGTGGCCAAAGAGAACGCCTGGTTGGTAGCCACGTCCATATAATCAACCTTATCTTTTGAAACCATTAACGGCTCCCCATTGTATCGAACCTCAACTCGCTCGTTAATAATTGCTCCCTTTTCATCATAAAGAGTAGCAGCGTGTGCAATACGATATTGTGATTCATCGGAAGCGCCGAGATATTCAACACCTCCTGTTAACTTACCGTTCTTGACCTTGGCATATGGAGTCTCAATCATTCCGAATTCATCAATTCGCGCATACATACACAAACGCAAAATCAAACCGATGTTTGGACCTTCAGGAGTATGGATGGGACAAAGTCGTCCATAGTGAGAAGTGTGAACATCTCGAACCTCAAAACCAGCTCGGGCACGGTTTAGACCACCCGGACCAAGAGCAGAGAGTGTACGCAAGTGTTCAACTTCAGACAAAACGTTTTCCTGTTGCATAAACTGCGATAGCTGGTTGGTAGTGAAGAATTCTTTAATTCGAGCCTGCAACGGTTTTGGAGAAATAAGATTTGTTGGCAGTGTTGTGTCAGACTCAATAGTAGACATTCGGTTTTGGATGTTTCGCTTGATTTGAGACATACCAAAACGAATTTTTTGCTGAAACAATTCTCCAACGTAACGTACACGTCGTGAACCTAGGTGATCGATATCATCCTCTTCAGCATTTGGATCTGTGTTCAGATTAATGACATTAGAAATTATAGTAACAACATCATCAAGAGTTACAGACCGGTCTCCAAGGTCTTTATCTTTCATACTCTTTCCAAATCGCTTATTGAATCGAAAACGTCCAACTCGAGAAATATCGTATCTTTCTTCACTGAAAATTGACTGTACGAAATCACGAGCATTATCTACAGTAGCCAAATCACCATCTCGAAGTCGTTTATACACTTCAACATAGGCATCTTCTTGAGTCTTAGCCGTATCTTTAGCAATTGTTTTATCAATGAACTCTTTTGCTTTTTCATTGCCAGAAAACAGTTTAAAAATAGCATCGTTGTCTTTAGCACCTAGAGCTCGAAGCAATGTTGTTACAGCAAATTTTCTCTTTCGGTCAATACGCACAAACAAAGATCCTTCCGCATCTGTTTCAATTTCTACCCAAGCACCTCGAGCGGGTATAATTTTGGCACCAAAAACCTTCTTACCTCTAACAACGTTCGAAGTGAAAAACATACCGTATGATCTAGCAAGCTGTGGCACGATAACACGCTCAATACCACTGATGATGAAGGTTCCGTGATCCGTCATCAAAGGAAAATCGGCCATAAAGAGCTCTTGTTCTTTCTCTGTTCCAAGAATTTTATTCTTCAACTTAAGACGAACCTTCAAAGCACCTTCATAAGTCAGTTTATTTTGCTTCGCGTAGTATTCGTCATACTTTGGCTTATCAATTTCAAAGCCTGTAAATTCAAGATCGAATTTCTTGCCTGAGTAGTCAGACACGGGCGAAAACTCTTTGAAGACCTCGCCAATACCTTCTTCAAGCAACCATTGAAACGAATCCTTTTGAGAGACCAGTAGATCTGGAAGCTCTTCCAAAGGTTTCTTGTATCGACTGAAATACTTTTTTTCTCGTGTTTGTGGCATGCTCTTTGTGTGTTAGTTCACTAATAAATAATAATGAAAATTGCCTTGTCTATGACAAGGCTCTTGTGGTGCTTTTGAAATTCTTATCCAAATAGAATTTGCAAGATATGAAGCACTTATGACTTATAATTCCCTCCTGTGCCAGCCATTACTCAATCTTGCACGTACAAAGAACAAGTATACTTATTCTTATCAATAGGTCAAGTGGCTTCTCCACATATGAAAAGCTGCCCTCATGGATATAGGGGCAGCTGGCTTAAAGACGAGCATGAAACTCGTCTCGTAGCTTTCGGGGGATCTTGCCAAGCTTGGAGTCTGCAAAAATCTGGAGTTCTTCTGCGGTATACTCTCGAGAAGCCCGGCACCCTGCAAGGATCTTCAATCTTTCTGCCGGGCTCTTTCTTTTCCACGATCGAGCCCCGCGCTTCAGACAAAACGGATTCCAGCGCATTTTCCTCCATTCCATATCCATACTCCTTAATGTAAAAAGACAGAACTAATCTAAACCAATTCTACTTCCCTTGTCTAAATGAGTCTATCTCCTTATGGTTGCCGGATAGTAACACCTTGGGCACAGAATATTTTTTCTTTTTATATACAAAAGTCTCTGGGCGAGTATACACATCTCTACTAGACACTCTTTCTTCTTCAAGAGATTCATATTTACCCAAAACACCTGGAACCTGTCTAGATACTGAGTCAATCAAAAGCATTGCTGGCAACTCACCACCCGTCAACACAAAAGGACCCACGGAAACATCTTCCATTTTGAAAATCTTTTTAACACGAACATCTATTCCTTCGTAGCGACCGCATACTAAAATAATATCTTTATACTCTTTGGCAGTTTTTTTGGCATAAGCGGTATCAAATTGCTTTCCTTCGGGCTGAAAAAAAATAATCTTTACTTTCCTCTTTCTGCCCTTGGCCTTAGCAATAGCTTTGATAACCGGTTCGGCCTGGATAACCATACCCGGGCCTCCACCGTATGGCTTTTGATCTATCCGCTGCCTAAGCCAACTTTGTTGGCCGGCCGATCCGCCTTCGGCAGATTTAGGCCACTTATCAGAGACGAAGTCGCGAGGATTATAAAATTTCACGGCGATCTTCTTATCTTCAATAGCCCGCTTCAAAATAGACTCACCTAGATATGAGCTTAGAGATTCTGGAAAAAGTGTAATGACGTGAAATGTGGTCATACAGAATAGTATTAAGTATTTAGTATAAAGTATCAAGTAAAAGAAAAGCCCGCGGTGTTAATACCGCAGGCTTACATATTCAACGTGGGCAATACCTCAACGCACCAAGACAGTTTCAATACTGCCAGCACCCACAAGCATCAGCCATGCTTCAGCGTAGCTGATCTGCAGACCTTGTCGATTCAACATCTCCCACAACTTCTGGACATCTTCTTGCTTTGGCACACAGACTCCTTCTCTTTACGAGTATGTACAAAATCCTGCGCGAAACTCTACCAAACAAAAAACTCCTCAGCAAGGCCAAGGAGTTTTTTGTTCTAAAAATAATTATACTATTCCATTTTCAAATCAGCCATAGCTTCGTCAACACTAGCTTGTGCATCAGCAGCTTCCGGAGCACGTCGAGTACTTCCTTCTGGCTCATTTATTTTCAAATTAACTCGAGAATTGTTTTTCATACCAACCACACGAAGCAAGGTTCGAATAGCTTTAGCGGTATTTCCGGATCGTCCGATAATCTTACCCATGTCTTCTTGGTGGACATCAAGAGTAAGTAATACACCCATCTCGTCAACAGTTCGAGTTACTTTTACAGAATCAGGGTTATCAACAAGCGCTTTTACAACAAATTCAAGAAATTCTTGATCACGTTCCATAATGTATATGTAGTCTATAAGTAATGTGCAGAAGTTTCTGCTAGATGTTCATTCTATCAAAAATAACAAAAAAGAGTCAATCTTATGACTCTTTCTTTTCTGATTCTTCAGCTGACGCCTCCGGCTTTTCCTCTACTGAAGCTGGCGCCTCCTCTTTAACCTCTTCAGGTACTGGAGCTTCTTCTGGATTAGCTTCTTGTGCAACTGGTTCTGGCGCAGACTCTGCTTCTGGAGCTGGAGCTTCTTCCTTTGGAGCCTCCTCTGCTGGCGCTTCCTTCAAAATAGGTGTTTTCTTTCCAAGAACGTTTCTTTTCTTTCCTTCAATAATCTTTTGAGAAATTAGCAGGTTGTGAACAGTATCAGATGGTTGCGCCCCTTTTGAAATCCAATATTTTATCTTTTCAGCATCAAACTGTACTTGATCTGAGTGTGGATTGTATGATCCAAGAATCTCATTAAAGCGACCACTCTTTGGGCCGTTTTGCTTATCGGTCAAAACAAGACGAAACATCGCCTGGTTTTTCTTTCCTACTCGTTGTAGTCGAATCATTAACATGTTGGATGATACTACCAAAGAGGTGTAATTTGGTCAATACAATAAAAGAAACCAAATGGTAGACCTCGGATTTTAGAATTTGGTATTTTGCATTTCTCTAATCTCTAAAGTCTAACCCCCCCCAATCTCTATTCCCCACATCTGTTCATCCCCTTTTTCTGTGTTATAGTCATATAAATGCCACAAAGTAGAAAGAACAGCCAGAAAAATACCTTAGCCGAAGGGCGAATTGCTATTTCCTCAAAGCGTGTTGGATATGTCTCATACCAAGACGATGACGTAGAAATCGAGCCACAGTATCTTAAAAATGCCTGGTCTGGTGACACAGTGTTAGTAGAAATCATTGGCAAGAAACGTGGAGCTTTCCAAGGAAAAGTCCAAAAGATCGTCAATCGAGCTAATCCGCAAGTGGTCGGTACCATTGTGGTAGATGCCGAACGCACCTACCTTGAACCAGACAATAAACGCCTCCGAAATAAGATCACTATCGTACCAGGCGAAAACGATGTGAATCCTCAAACAAATTACAAAGCAATTGTGACCATCATTTCGTGGGGCACACAGTTTGAACATCCAGAAGGAACCTTGGATAAAATCCTTGGACCAAAGGGAGATCATGAAGTCGAGATGGAATCAATTCTATTTGATAAAGGTTTTATGGCAGGCTTCCCTGCGGGAGTCGAGGATGAGGCCCAAGCTATCGCCAATAAAGAAAAACCAATCCCCGAAGAAGAAATCGCAACCAGAAGAGATTTCCGCCAGACACTTACTTTCACTATCGACCCAGTTGATGCCAAGGACTTTGATGATGCCATATCTTACAAAGAGCTGGATAATGGGCACTTGGAGATTGGTGTTCACATTGCTGACGTGTCACACTACGTTCGACCTGGGACACAGCTAGACAAAGTGGCTCGCGAACGTGGCTTTTCTGTTTATCTAGTCGACCGAACTATCCCGATGCTACCAGAGGTTCTTTCAAATGACCTGTGTAGCCTAAACCCAGAAGAAGAAAAGTTGGCTTTCTCTGTTATTTTTGAAATAGACCAAAATGGAAAGGTCTATAACACGTCCTTTGAAAAAACCATCATCAAATCTGACAAACGTTTTGCCTATGAAGATGCTCAGAAATCAATGGATGAAAACGGGGTCCATTCAAAGGAGCTAAGTATCATCAACGCTATTGCTAAAAAATTACGAGCCGACCGAATGAAAGCCGGGGCCATCGACTTTGAAACTGATGAAGTCCAGTTTGAACTCGATGACAAGTTCGTTCCAGTCAAAGTTTATCGAAAGGAAAGATTTGATGCCCACAAACTTATTGAAGAATTCATGCTTCTGGCCAATCGCCACGTTGGTGAGTTTATGTTTAATGCACACAAAAAAGATAAACGTAAAGCTTTTATGTACCGCGTTCACGATCTACCTAATAAAGAAAAGTTGGAGCAACTAAGTATTTTCTTACGAGCCCTTGGATTTGAATTTAAATTTGATGCACCAAACCTTACCTCCAAAGACATCCAAGCCATGCTTAATAAAATAGAAGGTCATGCAGACGAGTCTCTAATCAAAACGGCTGCAGTTCGTTCTATGGCTAAAGCAATTTATTCAACCAAAAACATTGGGCACTTTGGTCTTGCTTTCCAATACTACTCTCACTTCACCTCACCTATCAGACGTTACCCGGATCTCATTGCTCACCGCATTCTGTGGGGACACCTCAATGGCAATCATGTTTCTAGTGATGACTTTGCCCTGTACTCAAAAATTGCAGCAGAGGCATCAAGCAAAGAAGTTAGTGCTGCCGAGGCAGAGCGCGAAAGTATTAAGCTCAAGCAGGTGGAATATATGTCAAAACATATCGACGAAGAATTCTCTGGTATTATCTCAGGCGTCACCGAGTGGGGTATGTATGTTGAGGACACAAACACAAAAGCAGAAGGTTTGGTCAAAATTAGTTCAATCGGAGATGACTACTACGAGTTAAATGAAAAAACCTATTCTATCGTTGGTAAAAAATCAGGAGATTCATATTCTCTGGGAGATACTGTCAAATATAAAGTGATCAGCGCCGACGTTGATCGTAAGCAGCTTGATTTTGAACTTGTAAAAGAAGAAAAAGCGTAACTCTCAACTCAAGCTTACACCTCCTTGACGGAAGTCTGACTTCCGTCAAGGTTTTGGACCATAGAGTATTAAGAAAGGCCCCAACGCGAATTGGGGCCGGGAACGAGATGATATGAAGGGGCTTCTGGTGGTAAGCAGGGATTGCTCTCTGTCAAAAGACAGACACGACTCGGATCCATCCGAGGGGAATATAATTTCCCGCATTCGCCCACGTGGAGTGTGCTGGGGCTTGCCCCATGCATTTTACACTTGCCAGTGGTACCTCACGCTTCCTAGGCGTTGTCGGCCGGCTCGTTTGTCGCCTTCCAAGCGCGCACTTCCCTTGCCTGCCCCTTATTTGTGTCCTTATCTATAATACGCACAATCACCCTCAGTCGCAACTACAGCGCAGGGTTCGGATTGTGCACGCAGGAGTGAGCCCTTCTGTTTTTAAAACATTGCGTAGCGCTGCGCGCGAGCATAGCAAATCTGACACCTGTCTACTTGTAGACAGGTGTCAGATTATGCGTGTTTTAAAAACAGAAGGGCGAGCGACATTGTTTTCTTATGAGCGACCTAGTTTTTAAAGAGCGAAGCGATTATAAAAACGGAAGTACTCTGTGTGGTGCGAATCGAATTAGAAATACAATAAGTGCCCTTGTGGTGCGACCTATTTGGCTACCGCAACCGCCTCATCAAAAGCCACGGACAACAATTTAGAGACTCCACCAGAGCCCATGGTTACCCCATATAGCACGCCGGCACGAGACATCGTTTCTCGATTGTGTGTAATCAAAATAAGTTGTGAATGTTGTGAGAGATTTTCAATCATATCGCCATACTTGCGTGAGTTAGCCTCATCGAGAGCAGCGTCTGTCTCATCAAGAATGATAAACGGCGGAGGTGTAACCTGACTCATAGCAAAAAGAAGGGCGATAGATGTTAGCGCTCGCTCACCACCGGATAACATCATCAAACCTTTTATCTTTTTTCGTGGCAAAGAAACAGCAATCTCAATACCAGATTCTGTTTCTTCATCTTCCGGCATATCGTCCTCATCAAACATATCAAAATCACTCCTTCTTTTCTTAACAGACTGAACTACTGACAAAGAGGCATTCCCTCCTCCAAACATCAAAGCAAAGAAATTTTGAAACTCGGTATTTATTTTCCTAATTCCATCTTTAAAATCTTGTTCAAGCCTCTCTTTCAGATCAACAATAAGTTGTCCAAGTGAGCCAGCTGTCTTTTCTAAATCGGTTAATTCTCTAAGAAGATGCTCTTCTCTTTGTGTCACATCTTCATACTCTCTTAACACATCTTCGCCAGATCCTCCGCCCATATCTTCTAGACGAATCTTAATCTTCTCCAAAGACCGACGACGCTCTTCTTGTCTATCACGAGAATTTTCTTCAACTTCATATTGTAAGACAAAGTTTTTATAATCCAGTATCTTCTGACCAATCAAAACCGCTCCTTCTTTAATTTCCTCTTCAAAAGCATTCTTGGCCTTTCCATACAGTATCTCTCTATTCTGCAATGAGTTCATAACAGACAAAAGCTCGTTTCTTTCGGCCCTGATACGAAATACGGCCGTCTCTGCTCCGCGCTCACTGTCACGTTCTTTTTCAATTTCCTTTTGCAGTGTATCGTATCGAGCATTTAAGTCTTGTTCTTTTTGAGAGACTACGCTAAAAAGAGCTTCTATTTCTTTCTTCTGCTCTTCAAGGCCAGAAATATCTCGGCGAATCTCATCTAAAATTGAATCTTCTTTTGACTCTACATATTTGCTCAAAAATCCAGAAATTTTTTCTTTCAGACCACTCAAAGCTTGCCTGATTACAGAGACATCACTCTCTTCAACTAAACGCTCCAGCTCGGATTCCATATCCTTAGAAAAATTTTCTACTTCTTCAAAAGGAACTGGCGGAGTATCTGAAAATTGTTCTTGCTGTCTGGCCAGGAGTTTTCTCTGACCGTTTAACTCTCCCTCAATCCGTCCAAGATCACGCATACTAACATCTTTTTTATGACGGATATCAGTGATTTCCTTCTCTAGAGAAATCAGCTCAGTACTCTTTTCATCTTTTTCTTTACTCTGCTCTAAAAGATTTGTAGCTTCTTTTAACTCCTCATCTAGCTTGGCTAGACGTTCTTGCGGTTCTTTCTTTTCTTTTTCTAGTGCTGTTTTTTCGCTTTCCAAAAATAGACTTTCTCTTTTGAGATACTCTTGGTACATAAGCTCTAGCTCCTTTCGCATCTCTTCAGCTTTTTGAACTTTCTCAACTTGTTTTTTCAAAAATTTCAAATGCGGGGCAATCTCTTTACGGAGCAACTCAACCTCTCGAATATTCTCACTAGTCTTTTGTAGCTTCTTTTCGCTCTCAGCAATTTTGTATTGATATGCGCGTAGACCTAAAGCATCTTCAATCATTGATTTTCGATCTTTTGCACTAGCGCTTAAAATTCTGTCTGCCTCTCCTTGAGAAATGATGTGGTGTCCGGTTGAACCGATATGAGCTTTAGACAAAAGTTCTGAGACATCTTTCAGGCGCACTGAAGATCCGTTTATTTTATATTCATTAGAACCATCTCGGTGAACGATACGCTCGATAATAACGTCATCAAAATCAATATCCAAAAAACGACTACTATTATCAAAAGTAATATTTACTGAAGCTCGGCTCATTTTAGGAGCCTCATTGGATCCGCTAAAGATTAGATCTTCTCCTCTTTTCCCCCGAAGAGATTTCATAGACTGCTCACCTAAAACGAAACGAAAAGCCTCGGCCACATTGGACTTACCAGAACCATTGGGTCCCACGATGGAGGTAATAGAAGTATTAAATTGCAAAGTGCCCTTTTTAGCAAAAGACTTAAAGCCATTTATTTCGAGGGATTTTAGTAGCATATTACATAAGTTTAAAGTAAAAAGTGAAAAGTTGAAAGGAGAGAGTTTATAAAGTTATAAAGTTGAAAGACAACTATTGACACCCAGGGTCAGAGAAGTATTCTAATTACAGAACAGAACCTCAAAAGGAGAACGTGTCATGTCCTCAATAGAACTAGCTACTGTTGAAGATCAGCGGATCTTGCCCCCTCAAGGCCTGTGTTCTGAATTTATGGGAAATCCTGGTATCTTGGTCGGTAAAACCTTGCGAATCAAGATCAAGGAAGAAAACGGCGAGTATGTTGTCCTATATGTGCAGGTAAAATCCATAGGAGACTACGCCCAAGGTTTGTATATCAATTTTGATCCTGCCTATATTCGCTGGGGGAGATATTGTACCTATGAGATAAACCACATCTACTGGGGAAAGAGTGGCTGGACCTCCTTTATCAGAGGCGACTTGAGAGCCTTTCCTGATGATAAAGGAAGACCTAAAAAAAAGGACCATGGAAGCATACACCCTGATGTGTCACAAGTCTAGACACACACTTCATTCAACCAAAAGCAGCGCCCCGGCGCTGCTTTTTTACTTTTCACTTTATAACTTTATAAACTTTTCCCTTTCTACTCTCTTACTCCCACCCTTTTTTATCCAAAGCATTCTTAGCAGCACTCTGTTCAGCTTCCTGCTTAGAGTTTCCATTTCCCTGAGCTATCTCTTCTCGATCCAAATATACTCCAACGGTAAATTTCTTATCATGATCTGGTCCAGTCTCTCTAACTGTTACATACGACGGAGTAATGCCGGTAGATTCCTGAGCTTTTTCCTGAAACTTACTCTTAGCATCAATCCAGCTACCGTTCTCGACAATCTCGTCAATCAGCGTTGAAATATTGTCTAAAATAAAATCTCGGGCTTTTTCATAACCAGCATCCAAATACAAAGCTCCGATTACTGACTCGACGGTATTAGCCAAGATATTATCTCGCGCTTTACCATTGTCTTTTGACTCCCCTTTTGATAGCAATAGGTATTCATTCATATCTAGCTTGCTAGCCACCTTCGACAAAGTTTGCGTATTAACCAAAGATGCACGGTACAATGTCAACGCACCTTCAGACTCCTCTGGGTATTTGCTGTATAGATAGTGAGTAATAACCAACTCCAAAACAGCATCACCCAAAAACTCCAAGCGTTCATTGTGTGAACCTTGACCCCTATTTTCATTAACAAAGGATCGATGAGTAAACGCTTGTTTCAGCAATCCTTTATCAGCAAATTCGTGATTTGCGATTTTTTCGAATTCGTTAAAATTTATTTCCATATTTATGTCTATAATTATGAAACTTTTTCAAAAGTAGATGCAGATGTGCAGGTTGGAAGAATTTTTATAACTAAGACGTAGTCTGACCTACGGCGCAGGCGTAAAAATTCTGAAACCTGTGCAGATGCGCTTCTTTTGGAAAAGCCTATGTGTTCTTCACCAACTCCTTAACGGCTTTAGTGATTAAAGGCAGAATATCGTCATAAAAATTTAAGTCAAGTATCTCCGCCAATTTAAACCAGCGGGCATCATCCAAGCCTCCAGATGAGCCAAGCGTAACCTCACCATATGGAGCTTCGGCCAAAAAGTAGTTTACCTGCTTTTTTATCTTTCCCTTCTCTGGGTCATAGGCAATGTAGGAGTTTTCTCCGAGCTTTTCTTTAACTTCCACGTCTAGACCCATCTCTTCTTTCATTTCTCGTACAACACATTCCTCAACTGTCTCACCTTCTTCAACCCCACCCTTAGACAGAGTCCAGTGTCCAAAGACATCATGAACTAGTGCTAAATAAATATCATCACCATCTTTAGCATAAACGACCGCCCCACCCTTGTGCTCAACAGGAACCTGATCATCCGGCATATCTTCATTTTTTATTTTCTTTTTCTTTTTACCGACTTCATCTTTTCCCGGCTCACCAAGCTCTTTATAGACTGCTCCTAAAACACCGTTGGCAAACTTTCCACTAGCATCTCCACCAAAGTGTTTAGCCAGCTCGATTGCCTCGTTAATGGCCACCTTAGGTGGTACGTGTTTCCGATCACCAAACAACAATTCAAAAAGACCGATCCGAAGAACGTTCCTATCAACCATCGATATTTTTTCTATGGGCCATTCTGGCGCCGCCTTTGTGATAATAGTATCCAACTCTTGCTGTTTTGTAAGAACTCCGTCCAGAAGGTCTTCCATAAAGTCGGTGTCTTTCGAACCTGGCGCAAACTCTTCAACATTCCGCTTTAAAGAAACGAGCGCTTCCTTTTGAGCTAATGTTCGAAAATCCCACTCAAAGAGTGTTTGTAAAACTACTGAACGTGAAAGGTGCCTGTGTGCCATATTACTGTACATAAGTATACCAAAATGCTGACATAAATGTCAGCACCTGTGGATATTATAAAAACTATTTTAGATAGATTACTTTTTGTCTTCAGTCTTCTCTTCTTTCTCTTTCTTTTCTTCCATTCCAAGATCTTTAGCTTTTTTCTGTCGTTTTGCTTCTTTCTTGGCGATTTGGGCATCAATATCTACAACCTGTCGTCCTTTGTAAGTACCAGTAACAGCTGAGGCTCGATGTCGAATATGAGAAACACCCTTCTCATTTGTTGTAAGAGTTGGCTTAGCAAGCTTATGATGCGAACGGCGATTTTTGGTATGCGCTCGCGTATGTCTCATTCGAATAACCATAGGATTGTTATATTATCGTGTCTGTACAAAAAAGCAAGCCCGAGCTCGAGGTAAAACCTCGAGTCGGGCTTGTAGGGGGCCAGCTTGGAACTTACATTGGAACTTACAGGAATGAGTTTAAAGACTGCCACCACTCACGACTCTGGGCCGCGAGATACTCGAGAGCTCCTGGAACAGCCTTTCGGTGTCCATGGTACAGACCCGTTGGACCATTGGTCCTTAGAGCAGCCAAAGGCCTAAAAATGGGTGCCGACATCCGAGTACCATCATCATCTCGCAAAGGCTCTTCACGAAACGGACCCTTCAAACCACTGACAAGATAGTAAAACTGCCGATGAACACCCCCGGGATTGCTCCTGTCTTCCATATCACGGGTGTGCACAAGCTCAGCGGAGTCATATTCCACATTGCGCCGAGACACTTCCCCATTCACCCTCGGAAAAATCTCCTCGCGAATTTCCCCAAGAAGAGTGTCCAGGGGAGTCTCTGTCTTCTTATTACATCCACCGGGGAATTTCCAGTCTGAGGATGGGTCTCTCAGTTCGGGGTCTTTGTGGTACTCAAGAACCAAAAAACACGGAATTCCGTCAAAAATCTCAGCCACAATAACACCACAAAACCAACTGGTCACATTTTCTCCAACTGAAGCGTTCATGACTCTGCTCCTAAAATAAAAAGAACGTTTTTATGCCCCCTCTCATGAGGTAGCTTTCCCCGAAACTATATCACAAAATAGAATTGTGTCAACTCAAATTCCCACAGAAACTCCGACGATGCTCCGGACACATCCCCTCCTTTTTTATAGCCTTTCTATGCATTTGGGTGCCATATCCTTTATGGATTTCAAAGCCATACATCGGATACTTCTTCCCTAACCTAGTTAAATATTTATCTCGATGAACTTTAGCAATAACAGATGCAGCTGAGATAAGCTTGTTCTTGCTATCCCCTTTTATTATAGTTTTCTGCTGGATAAATTCTTTAGGAGCCTTCAGTGAACCATCTAAAAATATTCTATCTTTTGTATAATCTGCTTTTAATTGCTTTAGAGAACGAGCTATGGATCGACGAATAGCCGGTGCAATTCCATACTGATCAATTTGCCGAGCACTGACCGAGGAAATGCAAAAAGCGATCTTACCTTCCCTTCTAGCCTTGTGTAGTTTGTCAGACCACTCTTCTCTACTCTTTTTTGTCATCTTTTTTGAGTCAGTAATCCCACGGAAAAAGCTCATCTTAAAATCAGCTGGAACCATAACTGCGCACACCGTTACAGGTCCGGCTAGTGGTCCTCTGCCTACTTCGTCTATTCCAACTAATGCATTCCTAGTGAGATTTTTGGGCATATGATGAGTATAGTATACTACCCTGTATGAGTCAGTTTTCTCACCTACACGTTCATAGCCACTTCTCTCTTTTGAATGCATTGCCCAAAATCCCGGAGCTTATAGAAGCGGCCAAAAAAGATGGGATGACCTCTCTGGCCCTAACAGATAACTCTAATTTATACGGAGCTATTGAGTTCTATCAAAAATGCTTAGACACAGACATTAAGCCCATTATAGGAATTGACGCCTTTGTAGCTCTAAGAAGCCGACACGACAAACAAGCTGGGGTTGATAAAGGTTGGAATCGATTAGTCTTGTTGGCCAAAAACCGAGCAGGCTACGGAAATATAATACAACTAGTAACTGATGCGCATTTAGAAGGTTTCTACTACAAACCGCGAATTGATAAAGAGCTTATAGAAAAATATAGTGACAACCTAGTCTGCATCTCTCCTTCTTTTAGTGGAGATATCTCATCTGCCCTAAGGGCGCACGATACAAAAAAAGCCACTGAGCTAATAGAATTTTATAAAAACGTATATGGTCCAAATAATTTCTTTATAGAAATAACCCATCATCCGGAAATTGAAGGGCATGAAAACCATATGAAAGAACTTTTGGCTTTTGCCCGAAAGACAGAAACCCCGATCGTAGCGGCCCACGATGTCTACTACTTAAAACCAGAAGACCGTGCTGCTCGAAACACACTCCTTTCTGTTTCCAACAGTGCCCCAAGATCATACGACGAAGGCGAGGAGGACTTTTCTTTCATTAGCCAAAAACAAGCAGAGAAGCTTTTCAAAGACACGCCTGATGCACTAGAGAATACCCAGAAAATTGCCGAGATGTGTAATATAGAAATTAAACTCGGACAAGAGGCGTGGAAATTTCCAGCCTACGATACACCTAATGGCAAGGGCCCTGACGATGAACTCCGAGATTTAGCCTACAAAGGTCTTGCTTGGAGAAAAATGAAAGAAACAGACGAAGTTCGTAAACGCATAGACTATGAACTTGAAGTTATCAAAACCAAAGGATACTCAAAATACTTTCTAGTAGTGGCAGATCTACTTCGTTTTGCTAAAGAAAATATGATCTTAGCTAACACTCGAGGTTCAGCGGCCGGATCACTTGTTTCTTATCTGGTTGGAATTACCATTGTCGATCCACTAGATCTTAAACTTCCCTTTGAGCGATTCCTAAATCCAGACCGCCCTTCAGCGCCAGATATCGATATGGACTTTGCAGATAGTCGTCGTGATGAGGTTATTGAATATGCACGCCAAAAATACGGTGCTGATCATGTGGCACAGATCGGAACCTTCGGTACCATGCTTGCTCGCGGATCTGTTCGAGACACTGCCCGAGCCCTCGGTTTTTCCTATAACTCTGGAGACAAAATTGCCAAACTTATCCCTATGGGTGCCCAAGGTTTTCCGATGACCATCAACCGCGCTCTGGACGAAGTGCCCGAACTAAAAGCCCTGTATAAAAAAGACGAGGAGGTTAAAACTATTATCGATATGGCCCGTAAAATTGAGGGCTGTGCTAGACACATTGGAGTTCACGCCGCCGGTGTGGTTATCTCGCCCGACCCCCTTACCGTAGACGTCCCAGTCCAACACGACCCTAAAGGTAGCGAGAAGCTAATTACTCAATATGATATGCATGCCGTTGGAGAAGATGGCGTTGGTCTTTTGAAATTTGACTTCCTAGGTCTCAAAAACCTAACCATTATGGGAAATACCATCAAGCTCATTAAAAAAGTACTTGGCGAAGAAGTAGACGTTGACGAGGTTCCCTTGAATGATCAAAAAACATACGAGATGCTTTCGCGAGGAGAAACGGCTGCCACCTTTCAGCTAAACGGCTCTGGAATGACTCGTTTTTTGAAAGAACTAAAACCCAACAACATTGACGACATTAACGCCATGGTAGCTCTATATCGACCAGGACCGATGGCCTTTATACCCGACTATATTGAACGCAAACACAATCCGCACAAAGTAAAATATCTTGATGAGAGAATGAAGGATATTCTCGAACAGACTTTTGGAATCTTGATGTATCAAGACGACGTTATGACAATTGCCGTACAATTTGCCGGCTATTCTTGGGGGGACGCAGACAAGTTTAGAAAAGCTATGGGTAAAAAAATTCCCGAACTGATGGCTGAACAAAAAGAAAAATTCTTTAAAGGTTGTAAGGAAGTTGGAGATTTTGACGATAGAAAAACTCAGGCCCTTTGGGACCAGATCGAGACCTTCGCCGCCTACGGATTCAACAAAGCTCACGCTGCCAGCTACGGTCGTGTGGCCTATTTAACTTCGTACCTCAAAGCAAACTATCCAGTACTTTATATGGCCTCAGTACTAACTGCCGATCAGGGTGATGTAGACAAAGTGGCTGAGATGATCACCGAGTGTAAGCGTATGGGAATTGAAGTACTTCCGCCTGATATCAATGAAAGTTTTGAAGATTTTGCTAGCGTGGGTAAAGAAAAGAAGATTCGTTTTGGTCTGACCACCATCAAAAACTTTGGTGAAGGAATTGCGCACGTTATCGTAGAAGAAAGAAAAGCAAACGGTCATTTTGCTTCCCTCTCTGACTTTCTGTCACGAATCAAAAATCGAAACCTAAATAAAAAATCACTAGAAGCCCTGATCAAGACCGGAGCCCTTGATGCTTTTGGAGAACTCGGAGCTATGCTTGCCAGTGTTGATAATCTGCTTGAGTACAACAAAGACCTTCAAAAAATGTCTGAGGATCAAACCTCCCTTTTTGGAGCAACAACTTCTGATAAAAATGAACAGCTAACCCTAGCAGATGCAGAGCCAGCTTCGATGGACGATAAGCTGGCTTGGGAAAAAGAGCTCCTTGGATTGTACATCTCAGGACATCCGCTTGATAAGTTTAAAAAGAAACTATCTAAAAACGGTAATGTAAGTGTTGCCTCTTCAATAAAAGCGCCTTCCGGAGCAACCGTGATGTGCGCCGGATTACTTTCTAGTGTTCGAGAAATTCATACCAAAAAAGGCGACCTGATGGCTTTCATTCAGATAACAGACTACAGCGGTTCCGTTGAAGCAGTTGCCTTCCCTAAGACTTTTGAGGAGTTTGCTGAAATATTAAAACAGGAAAACTGCGTAGTAATAAAAGGAAAACTTTCTGATCGTAATGATGAGAAAAGTATTTTAATTGATAAAGTAAAATTACTCACCTAAAGAAAAAACCGAGGGCCTCCAGGCCTCGGAATTATGAGTTATATCTGTGCGCACCCCTCAGATATCGGTGTATTCGGCCCGCATCTCACCTTGGAGCAATTGGATATCCTCTAGAGGAATTTTCTTATCAACCGTCAGAAAAAGTACGCAGTGTGAAATGACATGGCGTACATGCCCCTCAGAAATAGCAACATCTTGGGAAGCTGAAACGCCCGATCCATTAAAACCCATAGAGTTCCAAGCCCTCAAATCATTGCGCTGCTCCTGAAGAATGCTAACGATTCTTAGAAAAGTCATGTACGCAGGCTTAGAATATTGAATACGTACATCAGGCATCCGATCAACAACTGTCATACAAACCCCTTTTGTGAGAGTGTGGATAAATAGAACGTTCCTAAACCATTATTTTAACAGAATACCTAAATATTTACCACAACAAAAAACGACCCAATGGGTCGTTTTTTGTAGCCTTCTATTATAGAACGTTGGCCATTTTTTGTTTTGAGAGCACAAGCCATGCGTCGGTTGAAATGTCTTTCTTCGCTTCCTTAATGGCTGTATTCAACAGCATCATTGCTTTTACTTTGTTGTTTTTTGATCGAAGCATAAGTGTATCCATAGCTTCGGCAGAAACGATTACTCGATTTTTATGAGCAACGTCTTCCAGAGCAGAAACAATCTCATCTTCAGAATAGTCTGCAACCTGACCTTGTGTCATAACCTTACCTGCAAATACTGGGACAATGTCACGTTTTCGCAAGATAAAGAGTGAGACCATGCCGATGACCAATAGTGTCAATCCGGCAAAAGAATACAAGATAGCATTTAGAACAGGGTTATCTGTCAGACCAGTATATGGTACCTGTGAAAGAGCTACTCCGGCAACCTGACCAGTTGGTGTATTTGTGGTTACGGTTACTGTTGGCTCATCTTCATCATCAACGATAACTACACGACACTCATCACTAGCTCGGCGTCCCTCATCATCCGTAACTTCCACCTCTAGTTCATATCGTCCTTCTTCGTCAATTCTAACAGTTTGTCGTTGTCGATCTCGATCGAAATCATCAATATCTCGATAATCACCTGACCATCGAACATCGAAAGGAGAATCTCCCCCTTCAATATCAACGTCAAAGGTTACTCGATCGCCAGCTTCAATACGTGTTTCTGATACTTCACAAGTAACTTCAAAGTCATCATCATCCTCTTCTTCTTCAATAGTGATTCGACAATTAGCAGTCTTTGTTTGTCCATCGCCTGATCGAACAGTGACATCGGCTCGCTTGGTTCCTTCGTCGTCATATCGTTGTGATACGGTTCGAGAAGTTCCTGAAAGACCGTCTGTACCTGACCAATCATAGGTATAACTTCCGTTACCACCTGAAACAATTGCTTGCCATGTTACTCGTTCATCAATTTCGTATTCGTCACCATTTGGGATACAAGATACGTTTAGATTTTCCTCGGCCTCATTTTCGATAACAGTAGTACAGTTTCGAGTAATTGACTGAGTACCAGATGTAATAGTAACTGAACCAGTTTTAACTCCTTCGGTTGTATATGTTTTAGATACTGAAGTACCTGAACCTGAAAGACCTTCTGTACCTGACCATGAGTAACTAATGTTACCAGTACCACCTGAAGCTGATGCGGTCCAAACAACAGCCTTTCCTGTTTCCGTATTTGTTGGGGTAATTGAACATGAACCAATTAGGTTTTCTTCTGTATCAATTTTTTCAAACAAAACACATACGGGCACAATGGAATGTGAAGTAGCTGTGTCGGGATATGCTGAGTGACGTACTGTTATAGTAGTGATTGTGTCAGACACCACAAGCCCTGTATTTACTTTCGTTACTTCAGTTGCAGAAAATGTTCGGTCTTGCAGGTCTTTAAGTGAGTTAGTTGTTGCAAGAGTCTGTGAACCGTTTTTCAAAATCAGGTGGTACTGTTCTCGTGACTGGGTAACATTCTGACGACCTTCATAACTATCATGCCCAACAAGCGTTATGTCATACGTACCTTTTGGGATAGATGTAGAGAAATTCCAGATTGCTCCATCTTCCCCCCTGTTAGAGAACAATTTGTCGTCGCCTTGTTGGTTAACCATCACAAGCGTCTCATTAGGACCAGCGGTGAAAGGACAATACAAAGCAGGATTGGCCTGTGCTTCTGCAGGAAGTGCTGTGACAAACATACTTGCCACAAAAATTACACCGAGACTTAAAATAAAGATTTTTTTCATATTTTTTATATTACTAAGTTAACTTTCTTATTATATCAAAGACTAGACAGATTGTCAACTTAATTATCTGCTTTTTAATCCTCCAATATGCAGTCATTTAAAACCTTTTGGTGTGGCCAAGATAAAGGCTATATGGCCTCAGTTCTAAAATAATCTGCCTCAACCACGAATCGGTCCTGTTTTTCACCAAAGGTATTACAGGTCGATATTGTCAACATATTCTTATTGCTAGAAAAGTCAACCAGCGCTTCATCGGCTGAAACAAGCTCTACGGTGAGCACACGATATGTGTGCTTTTGACCCTCAGAATAGACAAAAATCTCCTCTCCTCTTTCAAGATGTTGTATACCATTAAATGTCTTGTACGCCTGATTACGAACCACGGGCAAACTAGAGCTATGACCAAATAAAAACATATTTCCGTTACCCGGAGTACCTGAGCCTGGATAATGAACGGCGCCATACTGAAGTTCACTATCAAGTACGGCTATATCAGTAGAATTTGGATTCCTAATCTCAGTATTAACATCGGCTCCCGGAATAACAACCCTTAACGGAACTGTCTCTCGAAC
>JBGSXG010000069.1:0-1852 GCA_041751485.1 Minisyncoccia bacterium
AAAAACCGCCCTTGGGCGGTTTTTGTTTTCCAAACTCTAAACTCTAATGTCCAATCTCTATCAAAAATAAGCTTCGCTTATTTTTGATTCGCTTCTTTCCAAGAAAGTGCCATTCTTTGCTCCTTTGGATCAAAGAGAGTAACTGCAAAACTGTAAACTCTTCCGAGTTCAAGTGTTTCGCGGAGTGCGTCCTCATTTTCGAACTCTGAAATGTGGATAAGTCCAGCGATACCTTCTTCAACTGAAGCAAGGGCTCCGTGTTTATTGTATTTGATGATCACACCTTCAACCTTCTGACCCTTCTTATATTTCTTTTCTGCTTCTACCCAAGGGTTTGGCTTCAAGGCTTTAATTGAAAGTGAGATTTTACCATCTTTAATTTCGATGATTTTGACTTTGATTTTGTCTCCTGGTTTGAACATTGCTTTCGGATCTTCAACTAATGACCAGTCCATCTCTGAAATATGCACTAGACCCTCAAGACCCTCTTCGATTTTCACGAAGACACCGAAGTCTACGACTCCTGTCACTTCTCCCACAAGCTCGTCTCCAAGAGAATACTTCTCGACAATTTGACCCTTATCTTTTTCTTTTGGATCTCGTTCTGAGAAGATTAGTTTTCCTTCTTTTGGATCTGCCGTGATGATGTTGACTGATAGCTTTTGACCAACAAGTTTTTTGAGTTCTTCAAAAATCTTATCCTTGTCTCCGTCTGGCACTCTAGGATAGTGCTCTGTTTTTAGCTGTGATGCTGGCAAGAATCCTTGGATCCCTTGCCATGACAGAATGAGACCACCCTTGTTTGCCTCGACAACGGGGATTTCAAGAACGGCTTTTGCCATAATAGCTTTTTCAGCCTCGCTCCAGACGAGCGCTTGTCGTGCTTCTTTTAGTGACAGTTCGATGTAGCCTTTTAGGCCATCGATGTCTATAACTGTGGCACTGACGGTGTCGCCAATGTTGATTTTCTTAATAACATCACGAGAGTTGATAAACTCACGTCCGTAGATGATGCCCGTTCCAAACGGGTGCATATCTACAAATACTGCTCCTTGGTCGATGGCTACAACGGTGCCGTCGATCATATCGCCAGGTGATGGCGGTGTGGCGATTGAGCTAAGCAAGTCGATTACTGCTGAGTTCTCAATAACCTGAGATTCTTTTTCAGTTGCTTCCATATGTTTGTGTGTAAGGGGGTTCTTCTCCTGGCGTACTAACATTGCTCCTGAGACGAATATGACCCTTTACGCTGTTAATGAATAATAAAATTCCCTTACTTAGGGAACTGGGTAACACTATACAGTATTGTGCGGAAAAATAAAGCATTAGCAGAATCACGACACCAATACACGAATTAGTTCGAATGACACGAATTTAATCCCCCGAAGCCTACGGCTTCGGGGGATTTTAGTTTTGAGTTTTAGACTTTGAATTTGTTTAGAGTTTCGGGTTTAGGATTTAGAGTTTTTCTACCTTCTAACCTCTATTTTCTAATCTCTAGTTTCTAATTTTATGTTATACTCCTCCCATATGATAATCACATACTACGGAAAACAATCGTTCAAAGTGTCTTTTGGGGAGACGACTCTGTCGTTTGATCCAGTTTCAAAAAAATCAAAAGAAAAAGAAGTTCGTTTCGGAGCTGATATTACTTTTGTTTCTGTAAATCATCCAGATTTTAATGGGTCTGCCCAGAATGCTCATGGGGACAGAGAGCCTTTCGTTGTTACAGGTCCTGGTGAATACGAGGTAAAAGAGGTTTTTATTAAAGGTTTTCCATCCGTATCTAACTATGGTGGCGATACATATATTAATACTCTGTACTTCATTGAGCTTGAAGGTATGAAAATAT
>JBGSXG010000070.1:0-9749 GCA_041751485.1 Minisyncoccia bacterium
TTCTGTGGCTGGAAGGTCCACATAGTCGTCCGGTATGGACACTTCTTTGTTTGAGTAGATGATGCTGAAGGCGAAGGGTTTATTCGGTCTTTGCATAACCATCGGTAAGATCTTTTGATACGTCGGGTAAATTTCCCGCCATGAGGCGCATACGCGATCCCAATCAAACCAGGCATTTAACGGGTCAGCCTCATCCGTTTTTCTTGGAGCCCCTTTCCACGTTTCGGCAAAAAAGTATGCAACAGAGTATCGCCATACGGGCGAGTCTCCGTTTACTCGCAGGATATCATCGGCTGTTCCAATGAGCCGTAAGTCGTCTTGGTCAACGATAACACCAAGCTCTTCACCTACTTCTCTGACCGCACACTGGATGTCTGTTTCTCCATCCTCGACTTTTCCGCCGACGCCTGCTCGATACGGGGCACACCAACCACGAAGAATTCGTGGGAGGCATATTCTATCGCCTTCTCGTAAAATTATGACTGTAGCACGGTGATTTGGTTGCACTAATGACCTCCTTCTATTTGATGAACTGGGTTTCTTAAGGCAATATAGCACATATGAAGAAATACTTAATCCTTCACAATATTCGTAGCGAACACAACGTTGGCTCTATATTCCGCACAGCCGATGCTGCTGGAGTGGGAAAAATATATCTTTCGGGTTACACGCCGGCACCTGTGGATCGCTTTGGCAGAGATGTGCAGAAAATATCAAAAGTCTCTCTGGGAGCAGAGAAAAGTATTCCTTGGGAACAAAGAGAAAATATTTTGGATTTGATAAAAGATTTGAAGGCACAAGATTTGGAGATAGTGGCAGTCGAACAAGACGAACGTTCTGTTGATTATAAAAAGTATAAACCTAAAAAAGATGTGGCGTATATCTTAGGTGATGAGGTAAGGGGAGTGCCCAAAGAGGTTTTGGATGCGGTGGATAGTATTGTCGAAATTCCCATGAAAGGGGAAAAGGAGTCGTTGAATGTTTCCGTGACAGCAGGGATAGTATTGTTTAATTAGAGATTAGAGATTAGACGTTAGAGAATAGAAAAATGCAAAAGAGATTGGAGTTTAGAAGTTGGACGTTAGAAAAATTCTAAGTTTTAAACCCTAGACTCAAAGTTCCAAATTCAAAAACCCCGAGGCCTGCGGCCTCGGGGGTTTGTTTAGGATTTAGATTTTAGGTTTTACAATCTTTTGTCATTCTTACTTTTTGTTCATTTTTGTCATTGGCCTTCTAATTTTTGGTGTTTTGAGCAAAAGTGAGCACTTCGTCCGCGGATAACTTTGCGTTCAATAAGACCCCCATCTTTTTTAGAACAAGGGTTACCAGTTTTTCGATAGGCCTTATGTTCTCCTTGGAAGTTCCCGCGTGCACCGTTTATATCTCTGTAGTCAGACATTGAGTCACCACCAAACTTGATTCCTTTTCTTAGGATAGGTTTGATATGTGTGAAGATATTTTTTAATACACCCTCAGGAATTGTGCCCGGCGTACTTTCCGGATGTACACCCGCTTCAAACAGAATTTCATCCGAATAAATGTTTCCAATACCGGCTATGACCGTTTCGTCCATCAAGACCGATTTGATCGGAGCTGTTGGTTTTTTCAGGATTTGTTTTTTGAATACTTCAAAAGTGAAGGTTTTTTCTAATGGCTCTGGCCCAAGAACTGAGAGATCTTCTGTTTCAAGAAGGGTTACTTTTGCAAACTTGCGCATATCAGAGAGGACCAAGTGTTTCCCATTAGTGAAAGAAAAGACCAGGCGGATGTGTCTGTTGAAAGGATCGTGCAGGGCTTCTTTTTCCTTTGGATGTGGTCGCCATGTTTCCACAAGCCAGTGTTTGTCTTTTGGTGCTTGTGATTTGGAATTTGATCGGACGTACTGTCCGTAGAGTAGATGTCCCGTCATTTTCATATGAATAAGAATCGTGTCTCCTGAATCAAGGTGTATAAGAATGTTTTTATGTTTTCTTTCAGCGCCGACAATTTTTTGTCCAGTCACTGTTTTTTTAAATTTTTTAAAAAAGTTCTTATTTTTAATCTGATTTTTGTAAGGAGTATAATCAGATTTATAGTTAGTCCATACATCAGAAATTTCCAAACCAACAACAGTTTTTTTTAATCCTTCTACGGTTGTGTGTACTTCGGGGAGTTCAGGCACGTTAGTTTTTATTATGAGCGGAGCGAGTTAGAAAAACTTAGCCCCGCTCTTTTTTTTAAACAATTAACCTCGCAATGTGCGGGTGGCGAATAGCCACATTCTTGTTGGGCGAAGTGCATTGCTAGCATATGCCTTACTTTACTTTTTATTACCAATAAATCTAGTGAGTGCAATAAAAAATAGGGCCGGGGTTAGCTGAAAGCTATTTCAGTATTTTTTCAAGTTCTTCGCGGACGACGGAGGCGTCATCCCAAGGAGTCTTTGTGCCATTTGGTCCCATAATGTATGGGTCAGTTCCTTTGCCTGTAATAATAACCACTGAATCTTTTTTAGCTTTTTGCAATGCGCGATTTATGGCTTCTCTTCGATCAATAACTATTTCTGGTCGGTGCAGTTTAATAGCTGCTCGCATTTCATTGATAATGTTTTCAGGATCTTCATCATAGGGGTCTTCATTGGTTAGGATGATACGTCCACAGTATGTGTCTGCAATTTTTGCCATCTCAGGTCTTTTCCAAGTGTCTCGTCCGCCGCCAGTGTTGCCCAGAATGCAGATCGTATCTTTGTCTTTAAAGACTTTATATACCTTTTCAAGTGAATCTGCTGTGTGCGCATAATCAACAATAACTGAGAAGTTTTGTTTTTTCCGAAGTGGGTGGCGTTCTGGTAGGGTAATTTTTTCCATACGGCCTCGAGCTCCTTCGTATTTTTCAAAAGCTTTTTTGATTACTGCCAGAGAGATGTTCTGTGTTCGCGCATAAGTAAGTGCTGCCAGCATATTGTAGATATTAAACTCTCCGGGTAGGCGAGAGTGAATAGTGGTTCCTTCGTAAGTAAACATAGAGCTATGATCTGTTGTGGTGTACGGCTCAACTTCTTTTAGTGAGAATTTTATTACTTCTGGAATGCCTATTTCTACAAAATGGCGCGACTCCTTGTCGTCTTTGTTGACTATTAAAATCTTGGGTATTTTACGAGAGCGCTTTACTTGCTGGGCAATGGCTAGTTTGGCATTTCGGTAGTTTTCGTATGAGCCGTGTGACTCAATGTGTTCTGGAGATAGATTTGTAAAGACTAGGCAGTTGATTCCAATGAAGCGCTGTCTGAATTGCTTCGCACCCTCTGAGCTCATTTCAATTACAGCATAGTCACATTCAGCATCAACGGCTTGGCGCAGAAAGTTTTGAAGGAAAAAGCGTCCGGGCATAGTCATTTTGTAATTGTTGGCGCGCGAGTCTTTACCTATTTTAAAACGAATGGTGTTTGTAAGAGCTGTTTTTTTACCAGCCTCTTCTAGGATCGAATTGATTAGTTCTGTCGTAGTGCTTTTCCCTTTAGTGCCGGTTACTGCTATGACATTGATATTTCTGGAAGGGAAGCGGTAGATGCAGGCTCCTGTTAGGGCCAAGGAATAATGATATAGAGGCTGTAGTCTTCTGAAAACAGACTTTGGAATTATTTTTTTGATTAAGTTTTTCATGACCCAAGTATTTTTAAG
This sequence comes from Minisyncoccia bacterium, assembly GCA_041751485.1. Classification (GTDB taxonomy): domain Bacteria; phylum Patescibacteriota; class Minisyncoccia; order Phycocordibacterales; family CAJQIN01; genus CAJQIN01. Next base: position 3,660 of record JBGSXG010000070.1, read on the forward strand.
GCTTCTTTAATACGCTCTTGTGGACCAATGGTGTCTTTAGAAATTTTCTGTAAAACATCACGGACCTCTTTTTGACTGTACCCCAGAGAAACAAGAGCTTCCATGGTGTCGACTTCGTCTCGCATTAAGGCCACATCTTCTTCTGCCACATCACCAAGCTTGTCTTTCAGTTCGATTATAATTTTCTGAGCACTTTTTTTGCCAATACCAGAAACTTTGGTTAGGTGGGCCGTGTCGCCAGAAGCAATCGCCTGTTTTAGAGAAGATACATTAGCTATGTTTAAAATACCCAGAGCACTTTTTGGTCCAATGCCTGATACGGAGAGAAGTAATTCAAAAAGAGCTTGCTCTTCTTTGTTTTCAAATCCGTATAAATCCTGAATGTTTTCCCTGATATGATGATAGGTATACAGAGTGATTTCTTGTCCGACTACGGCACTTCCAAGAGTGGGTAGGGTGGCAAACACTTTATAACCTATGCCGTGGGCGTCTATAATGCCAAATAGGGTGTGTTTTTCTACTAAAGTACCGGTAATTCTTGCAATCATTACTTTAATAATACACCAGAATATCTATATACTGAACAAAATCTGATAAGGCATAAGCGTTTAGCGTAAATACTTGCTTTTTTTATTCTCCTTGGTATAGTCATTCCACTATGCCAATCAAAGATGCAGGTAAAAAAGCAATGCGATCAGACGTGAAGAAACACGTTAAGAATGTTCGACGTTCTCGAACACTCAAGAGTCTTGTTAAGCAAGCTCGAGAATTGATCGCTTCAAAAGATGCAAAACAAGCAAAAGAGTTGATGCCTAAGGTTCAACAGGCTATTGATAAGGCTACTAAGGCTGGTGTTATTAAGAAAAATACAGCAGCTCGAAAGAAGTCTAGATTGGTTGCTGCTATTAAGAAGATTTCGTAAATTCTTTTGGAATGTAAAATAAAAAACCAGAGGCCTAAGGCCTCTGGTTTTTACTAACGATTAAGCACTAATGACTAGCCACTACCTCAGGGAGCTTTTATTTATGTGAAAGTTTTGATACTGTATGTCCTACTACAGTTATGTAGGGAGAGATGGCTGAGTGGTTGAAGGCGGCGGTCTTGAAAACCGTTGTGGGTTTATATCCACCGTGGGTTCGAATCCCACTCTCTCCGCCTTGACAATTTAGTATCGGCGTGACCCTATTACTCGCGAGAGTAGTGCGACCCACGAACCTACTAGATTGCACAAAACACCAAGATAATTCTCTTGGTGTTTTGTTATTTATATAATTACAGAATGAATTTTGATACTGCAGTTAAAACAATCAATACTCTCCTAGAAAAAGAACAGCCAAAAACATTTAGCAGTTCATGGATTTCCTCTCGATCCCCCGAAGTGTATCGCTTCGTTCGTATCAATTTCAGGACAGAGAATGACCACATAGACTGGGACAGTTTCACTCACAAACTTGAAAGGAAATATTTAAAGCGTTGGGTGCGCTACAAACTCAAAGTGGCTAAGCCCTATGAGAATCAGCTTGAAGTGGAGGTAATTCTTACCAAACACAAAGAAAAACTCTACACGTTTGTTGCCCTAGTTGAAGACGATGATCGAGAAATTCGTAACCGAATCGTCATCGCACTTGTACGAATTGCACAGAAAGGTAATGTCTTAGCTCAACAAGAATTACTAAAATGGCTACGCTACATGGTTGATGACTGGATCGAGAAATACTACCAGCTATTCAAATGGAAGGGCTATGGAGAAGGCATTGACGAGAAAATAAAGGGTTGTATCCGTTGCTACAAATATACAGGCTCATTCGTCGGCTACCTTTTCAAGACTTTAGAGTACTCCGCTCGAGGCATGAGACCGCTTCAAGCATGGTCGCTTGATGATCCAGTCGGTGAAGACGGAGCGACGAAGGTTGATTTTGTTACGCAAGATGAAGATACGGGAGAGGTAAGATTGTTTGGAAAATAATCTAGTATTTAGGCTATTTTTGGAGTATCATTGCCCTTAATGAGCAGTGAAAAACCCCTTACAAATGAGGTTCAGGATGTCCCTCAGAAAATATTTGAAAAGTTCCTAGAAGAACTCAAAAATGTTGAGGTTTCTTCAGATGTTGTCGACCGTCTCAAAGTCGTTATTTTGTCGGAAGATACCCCTTCTGAACAGACCCTCAAGACGGCTCTATTTTCAGATACCCAAAGCCTATGATTCGTGTAAAGAAAATAGAAATACTCGAATTCAGAGGTATTCGTAAGCTCGTCATAGATTTTAAAAATCAGAACTTTGCCATCTGCGGAAGAAACGGCACGGGAAAGAGTGGTGTCGTGGATGCTTTGGAATTCGCGCTGACTGGCAACATCTCTCGTTTGTCTGGTTCAGGAACTGGCGGAATCTCTTTAAAGGATCATGCTCCGCATGTTGATAGTCGAAATGATCCCGATAAGGCGAGAATCATACTCACCATATCGATTCCTAGTCTGAATAAAGATGTCGTCATCGAGCGAACCGTAAAAGACCCGAGCAATCCCAAGATCACACCGAGCAATCCTGACATTCTTAAGATATTAAACGAAGTCGCAACTCATCCAGAATTCGCTCTATCACGCCGAGAGCTTATTAAATATGCCATCTCCGCACCTGGTGATAGAGCGAAAGAAGTGCAGGCACTTTTGAGGCTCGATAAAGTCGAGGATCTCAGAACAGTTCTTCAGAAGATTGCGAATGCGAACAAAAAGGAAGTGCCTCCGCTGAAGAGAGAAAAAGATGACGCTCAGAAACAACTTCTACTTGCGCTAGAGATTACCGAGTTCAACCAAGCGAAGTTGCTTGAAGCTGTAAATGTTCGCCGTACCGTTTTGGACTTGGGAGCGATCATCACATTAACTCCGACCACTTCGTTGAGAGATGGTTTGGCTGCAGGAGCATCAAAAATCATACACATTCCGAAAGTCCAAGCGTTGGCTGATATAAAGAAGTTGAGAGATTTAATTTCGAGTATCACTTCTGCGGAAACGGCCACACAACTTCTGGCGTTGAGAGAAAAACTGAACACTCTGAATTCTGATCCTGCAATACTTGCGGGTGTGACTCGTGAGAAATTTCTCAGATCAGCGATTCAGCTGGTTGATGCCGAATCCTGTCCTGTATGTGATACGGCATGGAATCCTGCCGAGCTGAAGCAGTTAATCGAAGGCAAGCTCAAGACTTTTGATGCGGCGACAGCGAAACGCGCAGAGATTGAAAAGGAACTTGAACCCTTCAGCGAAAACCTACAAGAGCTACACGTTGCACTTACAAGCGTAGAAGGATACGGCGCACTTTTGAAACCCGTCATAGATACCAAGGAGATAAAAAACTTCAAAGGTGTAATCCAAAAGAAAAAGGGGCATATACAATCTTTCCTCCCGCTTCCAGAAACTATGTCCGCAATAGATACCTATTCAGTGATTCCAGAATCGGTCATTGGTCTAGTCGATGCTATTGAAAAAGCAGTCACCGCCATCCCTGATCCGACGAAGCAAGATGCCGCTCGAGATTATCTGACTATCTCCCAAGAACGTCTTGAAGCTTACAGAGCGATATCACTTCGACATAAACAAGCGGAAGAGCGAGCGGAACTCACGACGAAAGTTTTTGATACGTACGCAAAAGTAACTACAGAGTTTCTTAACGGGATTTACAAAGAGGTTGAAAAGGATTTCACAGAACTATACCGATTCATCAATAAAGATGATGAGGGGGGCTTTACCGCACAACTCACTCCCTCGATCGGTAAGCTAGGTTTCAATGTCGATTTCTATGGCCGAGGATATTTTCCGCCGGGCGCATATCACAGCGAAGGTCATCAAGATGGAATGGGTCTTTGTCTCTACCTCGCTCTCATGAAGCACCTTTTGGGAAAGGCGTTCACCTTTGCCGTGCTCGATGACGTTCTCATGTCAGTAGACTCTGGACACAGACGAGAGGTGTGCAATCTTCTCAAGGAAAAGTTTCCTGATACGCAGTTCATACTCACTACTCATGACGAGGTATGGCTCAAGCACATGAAGACAGCGGGACTCATACCGAATACGTCCTCGATGTACTTTAAAAAATGGGACGTCGATCATGGTCCAAGCGAATGGAATGACAGGAATATCTGGGACGAAATCGATGAAGATATAAAAAATAATGACATACATAGTGCAGCCTCTCTTTTGCGCCACTATCTTGAATTCGTTTCTTCGGAGATATGCCATCGCTTGCGTGCAAAAGTAGAATTCAGAGGCGATGCACAATTTCAGTTAGGTGATTTACTTCCTCCTGCCACATCTCAATTCAGTAAATTGCTCGGCGAGGGAGAAAAAGCTGCGACTTCGTGGGGAAAGACTGCCGAAGCCGCTGCAATTAAAAAGCGAAAGGATGATTTCGATGCATTGGTCACTCAATCACAATTGGAAAATTGGCAGACCAATTCCGCTATTCACTACAATCAGTGGATGAATCTTGGGGCTAGTGATTTTGCTCCCGTGGTTTCAGTATTCCGTAAGCTCATAGAATCTTTCTTCTGTGTTGAAGCAAACTGCGTAGCCCTCTTTCATGTCGTACCCGAAAGAGGTCAGAGAGAATCTCTTAAGTGCGCCTGCGGAACAATAAATATAAATCTTCAGAAGAAACCGTAAATTACTTTTCTTCCACCAAGGTCAGCGTCTTGTCCTTGTAGATGATCCTCGACCTTAGATTCGCCAACAGCTCCCGCTTCTCGCTCGTCATGCCTTCCTTGAGAATATACTTGGCGTAGTTTCTGATATCAGTATCCTTGTCGGTCTTGATCTTCTCTGTAGCTCCAAGTACCGATCTCTGGAATATATTGTATCGGTTGATCTCCTCCTCAAGCTTCTGCCTCATGCCGAGCTCGTTGATATTCACCTTGTCGAGAATCTTCAGAAGTTCAGTAATGAGTTCCTCCTCACGAATGTATTTGTTCTTGCAGTTTCGGTCCCTCGCTCGAGAGCATGAGTAGTAGATGTAGCGGTTAGCACCGCCGTCCTTGAGTTGCTTCCATTTTTCTTCAGCCGATATACCAGATTGACAGTATCCGCAGGTAAAGAGCTTGGTGAATGCAAACTCCTTTGTCTCTCGCACGATCTGGTCACGCTTCAGTTGGGCTTTCGTTTTCTCGAACAGCTCCTGCGTGATGAGTGGCTGATGTTTTCCCTGATACCAGTTGCCACTCTCCCTCGGTCTCTCGAAGATTCCGTAGTAGAAGGGATTCTCCAAGATTCGATACACTCCACTTAACGTCAGTGGCTTGTTGCCTCTGGTGTAGAAGTTCAGCTCGAATCTCATCCAGTTGTATACTTTTCTTCCAGACCATTGCTCGTATGCTACTTTCTCGAACATTTTCTTGATCGTCGGTGCTCTCTGCGGATCGACCAAGACCTGTCCTTTCTTGTCCATATGCTTTTGGTTCAGATATCCGAGCGGTGCCGTTCCGACCCATAGCCCCATCTCGCACCTCGTCCGCAATCCTCGTTTCACGTTGATGCCTCGGTTGTCGTTTTCCAATTTCGCTTGGCTGCAGAGGATCATCAGCATGAACTTGTCGTTCGGGCTATTGGTGAATCTCTGACCGTAGGTGCGAATGTCCTGCAAATAGTTTCCGTCCATGAGATCGATCACTTTTCCAAGGTCGCCTGCGTTTCTCGAAATACGATCTGGTGCCCATGTCAGTATTCCGTTGAACTTGCCTTGCTTGATCTCGTCCACGATTTCGTTAAACACTGGTCGTTGCCCAGTCTCCTTGGCGGAATGGCTTTCTCGCTTCATGGTCACGATCTCAAGCCCCTCACGTTCGGCAAGCTGAAGCATCTCATTGATCTGGCTATCAATGCTCAAAACCTGCCGTTCCTCCGATTCCGTCGATTTTCTTGCATAAAGGCAGTATTTCACCTTTACGGGGCTTGCTACTCTGGCCGCACTCCCTAATGGCTCTGGTCCTTGTATTTTTGTCATACAACACAAGGAATGACGCAACTCGCCTCAGGAGTCCAGAGCGTCCCAAGAACCTATAAGTTGGTAACTTTTGCCTGTGGAAAACTCCGAAAGTGGTTAAA
>JBGSXG010000071.1:0-11264 GCA_041751485.1 Minisyncoccia bacterium
AAAATGTAGAAAGACTCTCATTCAACAGTCTCCCAGATGTAAATGTCACCATTAGTGCCGGTGTAGCTTCTGCAGAAAGTGAGGCTTCGTTCGAAAAAACGCTTGACCGAGCAGACAGAGCTCTTTATGTGGCCAAGAATGCCGGTCGCAACCAAGTAGTAAAATTTTCTGAAATAGCCAAGTATCAGGAGTAAATGTTAATGTAGTAACCCTGGAGGCGTCGCATAGTGGTCTAGTGCACCACGTTGGAAACGTGGCGTGGGGAAACCCACCAGGAGTTCGAATCTCCTACCTTCCGCAGACAACGACATAGACGCAGAGCGTCGAGGAGATTGGTTTTCGACTAGGTGATCAAGTACAGATTTATCTATATAGTGAATTGGGCATTTTTGATTTAAATTTTGATACGGTCTTTTTAAGAAATGTTTGGGTTAAATATCGATATTTAAATATTTAAGTTTTTGACACTTAAATAGCAAAACTCGTGCGGTCGCACTAGTTTTGCTATTTGAAAATTATTATAGCGGTTAGACCACTCTAATTTGAGGCAGTATGGGGTCTGTTCGCTGGCTCTAAAAATAAATGCAAAAAATTCGTATTTAGAGGTCCGACCCCTAAAAATCCTCACAAGGGCAAAAATAAACGGGTAATACTGGAGTATTACCCGTTTATTTGTGATAAAGTGGTTAAATGATTCAGCGTATTCGCACTGTTTTCGCAAAACACGGTCGGCATATTGCTACTGGCGCCTTGGTTTTCGGGTTTATTTTTGATTTTTTCACCCTGACTCGGATTGATCAGGTTTATGAAAATGTTGTATTCGTGACACATCTGCTTATCGTCAGTGTCGGTATAATGGTTTTTCATATTTTGGATCAAAAAGAGATCCGCGGACGCGTTAGTCAGTACGGACACACCTTGGCACCAACTATCGTGCAGTTTTCTTTCGGAGCTTTATTTAGCGGTGTTTCTATTTTTTATCTGCGTAGCGCTACTATTTCGGTCAACATTATCTTCGTTGCTATTTTGTTTGGATTACTTATCGGAAATGAATTCTTGCGAGAAAAGTACACCCGCTTTATTTTTCAGATCGCTATGCTGTACTTTGTTTTGTTTTCGTACCTTTCATTGGCCACACCCTTACTGATAGGATCGATTGGAGTTTGGATTTTCTTGCTCAGCGGTTTGCTGTCATTGGTTATAATTGGAATTTTTGTATTTGTTTTTTCAAAAATAAACAGAAGGCGTTTCCAGCAGGCTAAAAGACCTGTTTTTTTAGTCATTGGTGGGATTTTTGTTTCAATGAATATTTTGTATTTCGCTAATATTATTCCGCCCATTCCACTTTCTTTGAGACACATCGATCCATATCAGAGTGTAGTTCGTTCGGGAAATGGTTATTTGGCCAGAGCGGAAGATGTTTGGTGGAATCCTTTTGACACGGTTCGTATTTTAGAAGGTCAGCCGGTGTATGTGTTTAGTTCAATATTTTCTCCGACACGAATTGATGCTCGGGTGTACCACCGTTGGCAATATTTTGATAGTAAAATAGGACGATGGATATCAACTGGACGTATTGGGTATGAAATAACTGGTGGTCGAGATGAAGGTTTTCGGGGTTATACTCTCAAAAACAATGTTTTCCCTGGTAGATGGCGAGTTGACGTGGAAACCGAGAGAGGACAGCTAATTGGTCGTGAGACTTTTAGGATTGAATATGTTGATGTTTTACCAGAGCTTGTGAATAAAGAGCTGTAATGCGTATTCCTAAACACATACACCTTGACGGAAGTCAGACTTCCATCAAGAGTTCTGAGGTGCAAAAAGCTCTTGAGAAGGTGTCGAGCGCTAAGAAATCTCAGGCGAGTGCGCGTTTTTTTAAGACAGGCAAAGGTCAGTATGGCCAAGGAGATGTTTTTATAGGCGTAACAGTTCCGGAACAGAGGAAGATTGCTAAGAAATTTGCTGAGATGTCTCTTGTCGAGGTTCAAAAGTTGCTACAAAGCAAGGTGCACGAACATCGTTTTACGGCTTTGGAGATATTGGTCCGTAAGTACGAGTTGGCAGAAGATTTTAAGGAAAAGAAGCAGATTGTTGATTTTTATTTAGAGAAGCTGAAAGGGGTTAATAATTGGGATTTGGTAGATACTTCCGCGTATTGCCTGTTGGGCGATTGGCTTTCGGACAAAAAAGATAGGAGTATTTTGGATAAGCTTAGTGATTCAAAAAATATGTGGGAAAATCGCATAGCGGTTGTTTCTACTTTTGCTTTTATAAAAAAAGATGATTTCAAGGATATTTTAAGATTGTCTGAGAAATTTTTAGAACATTCTCATGATTTGATGCATAAAGCCTGTGGCTGGATGTTGCGAGAGGTGGGCAAGCGTGATGTGAAGACTTTGGAGCTGTTTTTGGAAAAACATTATAAAAAAATGCATCGAACTATGCTTCGATATGCTATTGAGCGTTTTCCAGAAGCTAAAAGGCAGAAATATTTGAAAGGTAAGATATAAAAATTAACCCGACTCACTTGTGTGCGTCGGGTTTTTGATTTTGGTGGTTTGGAAGACGTTAGAAGATGATTCTGATATCCACTTGGCCTTTACTCTTGGTGCAAGTGCGGATGTGGTCACTCATCACACTGTTGTTTGCGTGGGCATCACACAAAGCGATGAATGTGCTGTCAGGAAGGGCGCCAAGAAGCTGTGCCATCTTGCCACAATAAATTGGACCGCTTTGGATATCTTCACTGGTCATACGGCAACACCGCCAGACTTCATCTCGAGATAACTTTCTGAATGCTATGCCTTCTTTGTGAATTTTATCGAAGGACATAACGGTACCATCGGGAACGAAGTCGCTACTCATAACTTTTACGACTTTTAAGATTCCGTCTTGATTTAAGGCATGGATAAGCATGCAGCTTCTCCTTTTAAGAGGTTCTGAGTGCGATATTACAGTAGTTTTGTTTCAAATCAAGGTATACTAGGAATATGGTAAAGAGGATGAATAAAAGTCTTACTCTCGAGCAAGAAAAAGTCTTGTTTGAAGGCGGTACAGAAGCACCTTTTTCTGGAGAATTGCTTGCTAATAAAAAGGCTGGAATGTATACCTGTGTGAATTGTGGCGCAGAGCTATTTTCGTCTGAGGCCAAGTTTGACTCAGGTACAGGTTGGCCGAGCTTTGATAAGCCGGAGAACCTTGAGCATATTGATTTAAAGAAGGATTTTGGCTTGGGTGCCGAAAGGACTGAGGTTCTTTGCAAGAATTGCGGGGCTCATTTGGGACATGTTTTTCCAGATGGTCCAACCGAAACTGGTGAAAGATACTGTATTAACTCAGTGTGCCTTGATTTTAAGGAGAAAAATGCGGATACTAAGGGTACATTTGACAATTAACAATTAACTAACAACTAGTAACCCTGACGTCTTAGTCGGGGCTAATAGCTAAGCGCTAAAAATATGAATTTAGAAATAACAAACTTTCTCATAATATTTATTTCAGCTTTTATTCCTCTGATTGTCGGGGCTTTGTGGTACTCACGGTCTTTATTTGGGAAGCTGTGGATGCGAGCTCAGAATCTGACGCCGGAAGATCAAGAGAGGATGTCTAGACAGTCTATGTTGTCCAAAATGGCCATATCTTACGTTGCCTACCTTTTGATGGCTTATGCTTTGTCTATACTGGTTCAATACCTGGTTATCGCTTCTTTAGTTCCGGCTTTGGTCCTTGGATCTCTGGTTTGGCTTGGATTTGTAATACCTGTTGGTATATCTAATACCGTCTGGTCTCCGCTTGAGAAAGCTTGGACTTTGTTTTGGGTCAACACTTCTTACATGTTGGTTTCTATTTTGCTTGTGAGCGTTGTTATCGCTTTGTGGATGTAGAGTATGGATATTTTAAAACGTCAGCGAAAGATGATCATTGCCATAGGGGTGGCTTTGATTGCATTGTCTTTTATACTTGTCTTTTATAGGGTAGATCAAAATGTCCTTTTGGAAGAAGTGTCCTTATGGAAAGACGACGAACAAGTGCTTGTCCTTGAGGTTGTTGGCACGCCAGCTCTTCGTCAACGAGGTTTGTCAGGACGCGAAACTTTGGCAACTACCACTGGTATGTTGTTTGTTTTTGAACGGCCAGATAGGCACGGAATTTGGATGAAAGATATGCTCATCTCTATCGATATTATTTGGCTGTCCGACAAGTTTGAGGTTATTAACCTCAAGACAGATGTTAATCCAGATACCTATCCAACAGTTTTTACACCAACAAGTCCAGCTTGGTACGTACTTGAAACAAATGCTGGTTTTGTCGAGCAATTTGAAGTAAAAATTGGTGAAATTTTGGGCATAAGAAAAACAACTTTTGAAAAGTAGTTAAGTGTAGCCCTTAATTATTTTTATAGCTTTACACTCATCCTGATTTATTTTAAAACTACTTGAAAAAAGTTATCCACAGGTTGTTACTGGGGTACAATAATCAAACGATACTTAATCATTAACACTCATAACAACAATGGCGAAATCCAAAAAGACCGTCCGCGTTTTGAAGACTAAAGAAACGGACCTCATTAAAAAAGTAGAGAAGCGAGACGGTACTATTGTTCCATTTAATATTGATAAAGTCGCTAACGCTATTTACAAAGCAATGATTGCTTCTGGTGAGGGGTCTGATTTGGAAGCTAGTATGGTTGCCAACAAGGTATTTGCTGACCTTTTAAAGATAAGCAAGCGACATAAGAATTTTACGCCAACTGTTGAGGGTATTCAGGACTCTGTAGAGAAAGAATTGATGCTTTCTGACTATGTGCAGACTGCTAAAAACTACATTTTGTATCGCCAGGAACGATCTAAGAAAAGAGAAGAGGTGGGTGCCGTACCGGAGCATGTAAAAAAGATGGCCAATGAGAGTAAAAAGCATTTTCGAAATGCTCTTGGTGAGTTTGTTTACTATCGAACATATGCTAAGTGGATTGCTGAGGAGGGTCGACGAGAGACTTGGGTTGAGACTGTTGATCGGTATATAGATTTTATGAAAGAAAATGTTGGCAATAAGTTAACAAAAAAAGAATATTCAGAAGTTCGCATGGGAATTTTGAAACAAGAGGTGATGCCTTCTATGCGCGCAATGCAGTTTGCTGGAGAGGCGGCTCGTAAGACTAATGTGTGTATGTACAACTGTTCTTACACTGCGCCAGAAAGTTTTCAAGATATTGCCGAGGTGATGTACATCTCTATGTGTGGAACCGGAGCCGGTTGGTCGGTAGAGAGTCGCAACGTTCAGAAGTTGCCACAGATTAAAATGCAGACAGGAAAGAAAGAGAAAACTTTTGTTGTCGCTGATAGCAAAGAAGGATGGTGCGATGCGCTAGTTAAAGGTATGGAAACATGGGCTGATGGAAAAGATGTTGAATTTGACTATTCACAAATAAGGCCAGCTGGAGCTCGTCTAAAAACTATGGGCGGAAAAGCTTCTGGTCCAGATCCACTTATTCGTCTTTTGAGTTTTACCCGAGAGGTAATGTTGTCTAGACAAGGACGACGTCTGACAAATCTAAATGTGCACGACATTCTATGCATGATTGGAGACTGTGTGGTTTCAGGTGGCGTTAGGAGAAGCGCCATGATTTCTCTTTCTGATTTGGATGATGATCAGATTCGCGATGCTAAAAAGGGGCAGTTTTATATGACAGATCCACAGCGATCATTGGCTAATAACTCTGCGGTTTACGAGAGTAAGCCTTCAAATGTTGAGTTTATGGAAGAGTGGATTGCCCTTATGAAAAGTGGCTCAGGAGAGCGAGGAATCTTCAATCGAGGTGGTCTTAAAGATCAGCTTCCAGAACGAAGGTTGAAGCAGTTTTCTGAAGAAGAAATGCCGGCATGGGGGACTAATCCTTGTGGAGAGATTATTCTGCAGCCAAAACAGTTTTGTAACCTATCAGAGGTGATTGCTCGAAAAGAAGATACAGAGGCAAGCCTGTTGCGAAAGATTCGTCTAGCGACAATTTTGGGAACTTATCAGTCGGCCATGACACATTTCCCATACCTTTCAAATAAATGGCGAGAGAATTGTGAACAAGAGAGACTCTTGGGCGTATCGATTACTGGGCAATGGGATTCTCCTGTGGCTCGAAAGGCTAACGTTTTGAAAAAATTTCGAGAGGAGTCTTTAAAGATGAATAAAGAATATGCAAAGAAGTTGAAAGTTGGAGAGTCTACATGTATTACTTGTGTTAAACCTTCTGGAACAGTTTCCCAAATGGTTGACTGTGCTTCTGGAATGCACCAGCGACATTCTCAATATTACATTCGACGAGTGCGTATCTCAGGAACAGATTCATTGTTTAAGATGTTGAAAGATCAAGGAATTCCTTACTATCCAGAAGTTGGTCAGTCGATGGAGAATGCTACAACTTGGGTTTTGGAATTCCCAGTTAAAGCGCCGGACGGATCAATATTTAAAGATGACATTTCCGCTATTGACCAATTGGAGCATTGGAAGACCGTAAAGGAGAGCTATACAGAACACAATCCTTCAGTGACTATTTCAGTGGGAGAAGATGAGTGGATTGAGGTTGCTAACTGGTTGTACAAAAATTGGGAAATTCTTGGAGGGCTATCGTTCTTGCCACGAGACAATCATGTGTATCAGTTGGCTCCTTATGAGGCTTGTGATGAGAATCGTTATAATGAAATGTCAAAACGAATGCAAAACATCGATTTCTCTAAGATTATGTCTTATGAAAAAAATGATGAGACGGATGTTAAAAAGGAGTTGGCATGTGCGGGCGGGACTTGTGAGGTAGTTTAAAAGTAGGAAGTTAAAAGAAAGGGAAACAACCGCTTGGCTTTGCCAAGCGGTTGTTTTGTTGATTTTTTAGTAAAAAATGGTATAGTGTGGGTCCTGCACTGGATAGTTGCTTCAATTTTTGCTTTTAGTAAAAGTTGGGGAGGAAAGTCCGAACACGTCCTTATTTTATAAGGAGGATGGTAGCGGGTAATACCCGTCGGAAGTAATTCTTGGGATGCGAGCAGAGACGCTGCCTGTCGAGAGACAGCAGATTCCAGAAATGGAATAGTCTTCGTATACACTTAGGGCTTGCCCTGAGCAAAGTCGAAGGGTGAAACGGCTAAATTCCTACCTACGTGCAAGGCCGTACCCGATGCTTCGCATTGGATATTTAAAAGTTTAAATATTTAAATATCCGACGCGGAGCGTCGGGGGTGCCGCTTGATCCGTCTGGCAACAGACGCGACAGATAAATGACTATCCATCAGAACGAGGTTTAACTTTGTTTTGAGGACAGAATTCGGCTTATAGGTGCAAGAAAAATATAACAAAACCTGCCCACAAGGCAGGTTTTGTTGTTTTTGTGAGTGCGCGGTATACTGTTATAAGCATATTTATATATTAGCAAGATAACAATATAAGAGGAACGCTATGAAATTACTTACAGTAGCAGGAGATAAGGGTCTCCTTGAGAATATATCGTACATAGTGCTGTTGGCACTAATGTTTCTATTACCAATTTTCATCTCACCATTCGGCCTTTTGTCGTTTGCTTTTGCTAAAGTCTTTTTGACAGTTTTTGCTGTGGTGGTTGCATTCTCTCTATTTATCTTATTGATTCTGAAAAAGGGAAGTATTACATTTCCGAAGAGTTGGGCAATGCTGACTTTAGCTGCTGTGCCACTAGTAACACTCGTCTCAGCATTGGTTGGGGGTTCTATTCAAACATCTTTAATTGGTTACGGTATTGAGCTCGATACTTTCTTCTCAGTATTGATTTTATTTGTATTATTGTTCTTGGTTATGCAAGTGTTTACGTCTGCAAAAAAAATATTTTATGCATATATCGCATTTGCTTTGGCCATGCTTATTCTTTTTGTTTTCCACGGGGTGCGGTTTTTGGCTGGTCCAGAGTTTCTATCTTTTGACTTATTCCCTCTTATTACATCGAATACGTTTGGTAAGTGGAATGACTTGGCAATACTGTCTGGATTGGTTGTTATTTTATCTGCTTTGATGCTTGAAACGACTCGGGTTGCTAAAAGGATGAAGCTTGTTGCTTACGGAGTATTCGCTTTGGCTTTAGTTCATCTTGCTATTGTTAACTTCTTCTTGGTATGGGTTGTGCTCGGTGTCTTGGCTTTAATTTCTTTCGTATACCTTTTCTCTTTTGGTAAAGGCGAGGAGACAAAAAGAAAAATACCCACATTGTCCATTATCGTTTTGGCTCTGTCGGTACTATTTATAATTTCAGGCCAACAGATAAGCAACACGATTGCCTCATTGCTTGATATAAGTGTCATTGATGTTAGACCGCTATGGAGTTCTACTTTTGAGATCGCACAGCAGACATTTTCTGGTGTTGTAACTACTTTATTTGGTTCAGGCCCTAACACTTTTGTTTATCAGTGGGCACAGTTTAAGCCAGATATAGTTAACCAAACGCTGTTGTGGAATACTGATTTTAATTACGGTATTTCTTACTTAGCAACAACCTTGGTTACTGTCGGTGTTGTGGGTGCTTTAGCTTGGATTGCTTTCCTTGTATTTTTTGTTTATCAGGGCTTTATGTCTCTGTTTTCTCGAAAGGAAAGTCAAAACTCATTCTTGGCGTATCTGACCCTTTCTTCTTTTGTGGCCTCTCTGTTTTTGTGGACCGTGCTGTTGTTCTATGTCCCCGGAATCGTTGTGATTATTTTGACATTCTTCTTTACGGGCTTGTTTCTGTCCACTCTTTCAGTTTCTGGGATTTTGCCACAGAAAGAGATTTCATTCATCAAGTCTCCAAAGGTTGGATTTGCCATCACTCTTTCTCTGGTATTTATCCTGATTGCTGGTATTAGCCTCGGATACCTATCGTTCCAGAAAACCCTATCGTCTGTATATTATCAACAAGGATTGCTTGCTCTGAATCGAGACGGCGATGTGGTAACTGCTGGGCAGAAAATTTCTCAAGCGGTTAGTCTGGCAGAACACGATGTGTACTACCGAACACTTGTAGACTTAAACCTCTTTCAGTTGAATCAGATTTTGAGCACAGAAGACCTGTCGACCAATGCGTCTGTAAGCAGGGCTCAACAGACACTCGGTCTTGCTGTCGGAAATGCTCAAGCTGCGATAAATTCTAATCCATTAAATTATCAGAACCATGCAACTCTTGCTGGTGTTTACGCTGCAGTCGCTCCCCTGAATGTTGAGGGAGCTCTCCAAGGCGCAAGGTCTGCCTATCAAAATGCTATTGAGCGGGCTCCGAAGAATCCGGCTTTGCCATTGGCACTTGCTCGTCTTGAAGCAAATCAGGGCGATATGAATGCTGCTCGAGAGTGGATAAATCGTTCTCTTGGAATAAAAAATAATTACACGGAAGCTATATTTACTCTGGCTCAGATTGAGGTCTCAGAAGGAAATATTGAGGAGGCTATTGCTTCGGTTGAAATAACGACACTTATCGAACCTAATAATGCGACTTTGTACTTCCAGCTGGGTCTGCTTTACTACAATGATGACCAGTTCGGTAATGCTGCTACATCTTTTGAGAATGCTATTACTCTAGTACCTGAATATGCTAATGCTAAGTATTTCCTTGGTCTGACATATTATGAACTAAACCGAAGATCTGATGCTATAAATCAGTTCCTTGCTCTTGAAGAAACAAATCCAGGCAACGAAGAAATAGAGTTCATCTTAGGAAACCTACAAGCTGGCCTGCCTCCGTTTGACGAGGTGCAACCTCCGTTTGACGATGAGCCTGAAAATAGAGAAGAACTTCCTTTAGATGAAGAGGGGCTTTAAAAGCTACAAAGAATGGTTGGTCTGATTTTTAGGGTTCTTGGAAAAGAGATAGGCGGTGTTCACCAAGCGGCCTATCTTTTGGCTGGGTTTACTCTCCTATCTCAGATATTGGCTTTAGCTCGAGACAGATTGTTGGCTCACTTTTTTGGTGCAGGTAGCACTCTAGATGTGTATTATGCGGCGTTTAGGATTCCTGATCTTCTTTTTGTGTCAGTGGCTTCGATTGTTTCAGTTTCCGTCCTTGTTCCTGTGCTGTCAAGAAAAATTGAAACAGAGGGAACTATTGCTGCTAGGCAGTTTCTTTCCTCGGTTACTACATTTTTCTTGGTGTTAATTGTTGCTGTCTCTGTTGTGCTTTTCTTCGCATTGCCTTTCTTGCAACCACTTTTGTTTCCTGGTTTTAATGGAGATGAGTTGGAAAAATTGATAACCCTTTCTCAAATACTGCTTCTTTCGCCAATTTTGCTTGGTTTATCAAACATCTTTGGAGGAGTTAATCAGACTCTTAGGAGATTTTTTGTTTATGCACTGAGCCCGATCTTGTATAACGCCGGAATTATTATCGGTATTATATTTTTGCAGGAATATTTTGGCATAATCGGGGTTGTTTATGGCGTAATTCTGGGCGCGGTCTTTCATCTATGTGCCCAGATACCGTTTGTCGTTAAAAATGGACTTTTCCCTATACCAACGTTGCGTATAGACTATGTGCAGGTTCGATATGTTTTTATGAATTCTTTACCGAGAGCACTTACTTTGGGCAGTACCCACTTTACACTTCTGGTACTTGTTGCTATTGCTTCGATGATGGCCGAAGGATCAATCGCTATTTTTAATTTTTCTTTTAATCTACAGTCCGTACCTCTTTCTATTATAGGCGTGAGTTATTCTTTGGCGGCTTTCCCAACTTTAGCGCGTCTTTATTCAACTGGTCAAACTCAGGAATATGTTGCTGACGTTTTGATAGCTGTTCGGCATATTATCTTTTGGTCGTTACCTATCGTTGCTTTGTTTGTTGTTTTGCGTGCTCAGATTGTCCGCGTAATTTTAGGATCCGGATCTTTTGACTGGGCCGACACTCGTCTGACAGCCGCGGCCCTGGCGTTCTTTGTGGTTTCTGTCGTATTTCAGAGTATTACTCTTTTGATTGTTAGGGCATATTATGCCTCTGGAGAAACACGTGCTCCGCTTATCGTTAACTTTGCCGCCACACTTTTGACTGTTGTTTTGGCTTTTACGTTTGTCTTTATGTTTAATTCGATTCCTGTTCTGCAGTATTTCGTTGAAAGTCTATTGCGAGTAGAGGGTCTTGCCGGAACAGAAGTATTAATGTTGCCACTAGCTTTTGCTGTTGGGACTTCTTGTAATGGAGTGTTGTTACTGTATCTATTTAGGAAGAGGTTTGGTGTTACTGAAGGTCGGCTGATATCAGGAGCTTATAGAAGTTTTGCTACGGCTGT
>JBGSXG010000072.1:0-10094 GCA_041751485.1 Minisyncoccia bacterium
AACCACCTACACACCCTTTACGCCCAATGATTCCGGATAACGCTTGAGGCCTCTGTATTACCGCTCCTGCTGGCACAGAGTTTGGAGCCCCTTATTCATGAGCTAATGTCAATAAAATTCTTCACTCATAAAAGATGTTTACACCCCTAAGGGCTTAATCCATCACGCGACGTCGCTCCGTCAGACTTTCGTCCATTGCGGAAGATTCTCGACTGCAGCCTCCCGTAGGAGTTTGGACAGTGTCTCAGTTCCAATGGTGGGGGTCAGCCTCTCAGCTCCCCTAGCCGTCATCGCCTTGGTAGGCCATTACCCTACCAACTAGCTGATAGCGTGCGGGCTGATCTAGAAGCGATAAATCTTTACTCCGAAGAGACTATCAGGTATTGTCCCGGATTTCTCCGGATTATTCCTGACTTCTAGGTTCATTCCCACATGTTACTACCCCGTTTGCCACGGGTCTAAACCCGTTCGACTTGCATGCCTTATCCACGTCGCCAGCGTTCATCCTGAGCCAGGATCAAACTCTTAATTTAAATCCTAACATCACAGATGTAACTGTGTTTGTTTTTTAGAATCCTTACGGATTCTAGGATCTGAACGGAACAAAACAGAAAATACTTTTCTACCCGACCAGTAAAACTGGTGTAGGGTTTTTGTTGTTATGCACCTCGAAAGATACATGTTCAGAACCTGCACAATATGTGTTCTCATATGACTCATAAAAATGAGTCATAATCTTGTATATTAAAAGAACAAACGTCCTCCATAGACGTGGGTCCCATTATACGCAAAAGGAGTTGGAGGTCAACCCCCCTAGCGACAGCTTTTAGCTTTATGCTTTTAGCTTTTAGAAACACCCGAAGCCTCTGGCTTCGGGTGTTTTTCTATATTCTATATTCTATCTTCTAACGTCTAATTTAGTCCCTGAAGATATCGATACGCCTTCAAAAACACCATTAAGACAAAGGGAGAAACCATAACAAAACCAATTGCGTACATAAGTTCTCCAGAATCAGAAAACAAAGATAGGCCGACGATAGACTGGAGTGCGCCGAGAACAACAAGCATCCCCAATAACTTCCACTTAACACCAGATGTTATCAAAGAACTCTGACGAAAAGCCTCTCGAACTGATATCTCTTTATCGATAATAAGTATGGGTACAAACATAAAACGCAAAGCCAAATAAATGCCTGGAATAATAAGAAGTAGCAAGCCTCCCAAAACAAGCAAACCGAATACAAGCATCCCAAGAAAATATTTCCAAAGTAGACGAGAATATTGAAGCACATCCTCCACCGTCTGATATCCGCCTGAGAGAAGTTTCAGAAAATATTTTACATATCCGATTTCAATAATAAGCCCGATAACCACGACAATTACTCCAACAATTATGCCACCTATCAATGAAACCTCGTGCACAGCACTAACCGCCGCCTCAAACAAAGCAGACAAAAAGTACACCAAGGCAGTAATACCAACAACGGTCGTCAGTTTTGAAGTGTACAGATTCCAAGCACTAGTAAAAATTTTTTTAATTGAAAACATAATTAATTTAGCTATCTTTTTATAACAGGTATCAACTCGATTTCTTGAGCCTCTATATCCATAACGGTTCTATCTATAACATAAAGCAGACCCTGACTTACTAAGCAGGCAAGTAATATCGTAGAGAGAAATACGATATGCCTACCCATAGGACCTACTGCTTCTTGTTTCTCCATGAATCAATTATAACAAGAAGTGGTGAGGCAAGAAATATAGAAGAATAGGTACCGGCAAGAACCCCAACTAGTAACGCTACAACAAAGTTGTGTATAGATGATCCAGCTAATATGAGCAGGGCTGCCAAAACAAACAGTGTCGTAGCAGAAGTATTTATGGAACGAGCAAAAGTGCTCTGCAAACTTTTGCCAACAGTCTCGGCAAATGGTTCTTTTATATGGAGCTCAGCGTTCCTTGAAAGAGACTCTCTGATTCGGTCAAAAACGACGATGGTATCGTTCACTGAGTAACCGAGTATGGCCAACAACGCCGTAACAAACAAAATATCTATATCAAGCTGAAACAGAGAAAATATACCAATTGGAATAAGGACGTCATGAACTAAAGCTACAATGGCAACGAGACCATACCACCACGCAGAGATTGGCTCATTAACTTTCCTAAAAGCAAAAGCTACGAACAAAATAATGATAACGACAACAACCGCGATTGCAACAATGGCTTTATTTTTTAACTCCTCCCCCACAACAGGACCAATGGAGCTAACTCTTTCTTCAGTGTAATCCGAATAACCAACCGCCAAAGCATCGCTAACTTCTTGTCGTTCTTCATCTGACAAAAACGGCATTCTTATGTTATAACCATTTTCCCCAATTGGGCGAACCACGTAGCGACCCTCAACATGCTCGCCGACAATCGACTCTACTTCTGTAATCTGTGGTCGTTGCCCATAAGATACTTCTAAGACCGATCCGCCAGTAAAATCAATAGAAAAATTCAGTCCAAAAATAAACAGAAAAACAACCGAAGCAATCATTGTGACGCTGGCTATTCCTAAAAATATTTTTCTGTATGTGATGACGAACATAATATTTAGTAAAAAGTTAAAAGTAGAAAGTTAAAAATTATAATCATTTTTTAAAACCAGAAAAACCTGTCTGTAACCAGAATGCTCGCATCGCCGGCAAAGCCACCAAAAGTGTGCGTGTGGCCACGATAGCTGTAAACATACTAGTCAAAACCCCCAATCCGAATACGAGAGCAAAACCCTTAACCAAAGATGTGCCGAACCAAAACAGGATAATAGCCGTTAAAAGACTAGTAATATTAGCATCCCGAATAGAAGGCCAGGCTCTTGCGAACCCCTCTTTTATAGAATCTGGTACGCTTCTACCGCCAGATAACTCTTCTTTGATACGCTCAAAGATAAGAATATTTGCATCGACTGCCATACCAACAGACAGAATAAATCCAGCAATACCTGAAGCCGTAAGAACAACAGGAATTAGTTTGAAAATAGACAAAAGTATAAAAATATACAGACTCAAAGAAACCACTGCCAGCAACCCAGATAATCTGTACCACAACAACAAAAACCCAGCGAGCACAATGAAACCGATTATTCCAGCAGTGATGCCCTGATCAAGAGTTCCCTGTCCCAAAGTTGATCCAACAGACTGAGTACTAACAAGGTTTATGGGAACAGGCAGTGCTCCAAAATTTAAATTACGAGCCAAATCGCGCGCCTCTTCGGGATTAAAACCTCCTGAAATTTGAGCTACGCCGCCAATAATTTCTTGTCTAACAACTGGAGTCGATATTACTTCCCCATCAAGAAATATGGCGACAATATTTCCAATATTATCTCTAGTAATCTCAGCAAACAACTCTGCCCCCTCTTTATTAAAATTCAAAACTACAATCGGCTCACTGGTAACCTGAGTCTGTCCTCCAACAAATTCCATCTGAGCACTCTCTAAAAAGCGACCGGTTAGACCAGTGTCGACAAAGGCACTGCTTGGGTCTTCAAGAGCCTGCCCTTCAAATGTTACGCCAGAGTCTAGTAGCTTAAATTCAAGTGTAGGAGTTTGACCGATCAAACGAACTGCCTCGTCAACATCAGTAACCCCTGGCAATTCAACAACAAGACGATACTCAGAATCACCCCCACTAAAAATACTTGCCCGCTCTGCCTGCACAATAGGCTCAGAAACTCCAAACAAGTTCACCCTGCGCTCAATCACGTCCCGCAAAGCCTGCATGGCATTTTCAATATCAGCATCACCAACATTTGATACATCTGCCTCGTAGATGAGCTCAGTCCCTCCTGCCAAATCCAAACCATACTTAAATGGAAAACGAGAACCCTCTTGCTGACTAGAGTAGACAAAATATCCCAAACAAATTATGAGTGCCAGAAGCACAAGAGCGCCTATGCGGTGTCTATTCATATATGAAACTTATACTAGCTTCTTAAAGAACTAAAAGCAAATAAAAATCTCTCATTTTATCTGAGAGATTTTGACCTTTTCTTCGCGCATAAACTTGATAATTTCTTTTCTCAGAGACTTTGGCAAACTCCTCCAGCAATGTGTTTTTTCGTAGTATCTACCCCCAGAACAACCTCTTAAAGAAACCCAAGTGATCCAACGCAACTGAGCCACTATCTGAATAACTTTCATAAATGCACCCTTTCAATATAATCTTTCGTTAGACTATCACTTGCCTGCTCTCGAGGCAAGCTTCTTCAGTGTTTTGAGAGCAATTTTAATATCTAAAATAAATGAGCGATTTTTTATATAGTATAAATCATACGATAGTTTCACTTTCGTCTCGACAACATCTGAAGCATGGTGTGGATGGTTGTCATGATACAACTGTGCCCAACCAGAAAGACCTGGGGTAATTAAATGTCGAATATTATAATATGGTATCTGATCTTCGTATTCCTTAACCAGCGTCGGAATCTCTGGGCGCGGACCAATAAGTGACAGATCCCCCAGAACAACATTCCACAACTGTGGCAACTCATCTAAGCGTGTTCTCCTAAGAAAATATCCGACTCGAGTAACCCGATTCTGACCACCAACCTCTTTCATGCTACGAAACTTTGCAATACGTATTGGCCGGCTATTCCTGCCCGTACGCTCCTGAAAAAAGAAAACAGGTCCGCCATCATCAATCTTTATAGCCAAGGCAACAAAAGGATATAACGCCAAAGACACTGCTCCAACCGATCCTGCAAGTAATATGTCCGCGACACGCTTGATGCCATCGTATGTCATTTGTGATGCCACAGAGATATTCTCTAAAAACCAGTTATACTGAACTAGAGATAGCGGTACTCTGTCAAAAATATCTTCATACACCCTGTGCATATCCACAAAACGAACTTTTGAAAAAATTAGATTATACAGATGTGGCAAAATTGGCTTTACTTTGTCATTTTTCAAATCCGCCACAATAACAGCAATATCTTCCGAGTAAACCCTTTGAATTATCTCTTCCTGAAAATCTATATCGTCGACATCTTCAAGATCAATACTAGAAACAAAAGAAAAAGTATACCTAGAATTACTATTAATCTCCCTTTTTAACTCTTCCATTTCTTTTCCGCTTCCTATAAGGAGGGCGCGCTGTTTCTTGCCCACACCAAAAAACTTATACCCATTCAGCCTCCATGGAATAATAAAAGCCAGAGATATGGCCAGATAAATAAATAAATTTGTCTTAGGCGTAATACCGAAATATGGAATAACGTAGAAAAAAGCCACAGCCAAAGCAACATTTAATAGCTGGGCACGGAGAATTACCGGCGTTAACTTATTCCGCAAAATGGTCGTATGTTTTTCATACAAACCAGCAATAAAAAATACCAGTATCCAAACAATAAACAGAGCCGAGAAAGGAACTGCATGCTGATCAAATAAATCTTTTGTTGGTAATTCTCCATAACGCACAACAAGCATCAACCACAAAGCCATTAGAAAAATGGCGACATCTCCAATAAGTAACAGTATTGCCTCTTTTCTATCTTGAATAGACATATATATTAAGTGTACATAACCGCCCCGTCCTTGCAAAGCCAAAGTGTTACAATAGGGACAATGCCTAAGAAGAAAATTTTATACGTTATCACCAAATCAAACTGGGGCGGAGCTCAAAAATATGTCTTCGACCTAGCAACTTCCCTACCAAAAGATCGTTACGAGGTTACAGTTGCCATGGGTGGAAACGGTCCCCTGAAAGATAATCTAGATAAAGAAAAAATCGAAACTACAACAATAGAATCATTAGATCGAAACATTTCCATAATAAAAGATTTGCGAGTAATTCGTGAGCTTCTTTCAATATATAAAAAAATTCAACCAGATGTAATCCATCTAAATAGCTCAAAGATCGGCCTCCTCGGCTCCATTGCATTTCGTATTTATAAAATAAAATCTGAAAGCAAAAAGATGAAAGCTATTTTCACTGTTCACGGCTGGGCCTTCAACGAAAAGAGAAACTTTTTATTCAGATTCATAATTTGGAAAATGAGCGCTTTAACCTCATGGCTTTGCACTGACATCATTACCCTATCAAAGAAAGAAGAAGCCCAAGCTCAAAGACTCCCCCTCACCTCTAGCAATAAAATTCATCTAATCAGAAATGGCCTAAAAGACACTAGTCCTCTTTCCAAAGAAGCATCTCTGCAAGCCCTCGGATTAAATCCTAGTAGAAAATATGTCGGGACAATCTCAGAACTACACCCAAACAAAGGGCTCGACGTTCTAATCCGCTGTGCCCCAGCCCTTGAGGCAGATGTTGTTATTATTGGCGAAGGAGAAGAGCGTCTGCGCCTACAGGCCCTAGCTAACACTCTCCATATCTCCGAAAAGATTCATTTCTTAGGTACAAAAAAACAAGCCGGGCTATACATTACAGCTTTTGATGTTTTCACCCTAACATCAAGAAAAGAGGGTCTACCATATGCCCTTTTGGAAGCTGGCATTGCCGGCGTTCCAGCAGTAGCAAGCAATGTTGGTGGCATACCAGAAATCATCATAGACGGACAAACTGGCATCCTTGTTGAGCCAGAAAACCCTCGAATACTACTCCAAGCAATCGAGGCCGTTTTACAAGACCCAGCTTTTGGAAAACACTTAGGTGAAAATGCCCGCAACCACATTCAAAATAATTTTTCTTTTGAAAAAACACTCTTCGAAACACAAAAAATATACTCCTAATTTAGAACGATGTCGCTCTTTGCAATAACTTCTCGGTGAACGGCTCTCCTGTAACGAGACATCCCAGACACGACACCAAGAGCCACGAATTCTGTGAGCAAATGTGAACCTCCGTAACTCATAAATGGAATAGTAGTTCCTGTAACTGGCAAGAGGCCGATGTTCATACCAACATGAATAACAAAATGGCTAACAAACAAAATGGCTACTCCTAAACCAAATAAAACCTCAAAATTACTTGCCCCATGAAATGAGAGTCTGATAATACGATAAAACAAAACACCAAATAAAGAAAAAAGTAGCAAGACCCCGACAAAACCCCACTCTTCAGCAAAAGCCGCGAAAATAAAGTCCGTCTGATATTCAGGTAAAAATGACAACTTCGACTGTGTTCCAAAGCCAATTCCCTTACCCGAAAATTCGCCAGAGCCCACAGCAATAGTCGATTGATATGCATTATAACCAGCCCCCTGGATGTCAGTTAAAGGATGAATGAAGGTCATAATTCGTTGCTTTTGATACGGTGCAAAAACAAATAGCCACAAAATGGCGAAAGCCAAAACGCCGGTTCCTAATACAAAAAATAGATGCTTTTTTGATATGCCGGAGACCAAAACCATACCAAACCAAAGGCTCATAATAATGAGCGCAGAACCAAAGTCTGGTTGCAAAAAGACCAAAATAAAGATAACAAAAACATACAAAGCAGAAACAATAATATGCCGAATATGGGCTATCTCAACATGTCGTCTGGTAAAATATTTTGCTAAAACTAAAATTACAACCAACTTAATCGGGTCAGAAGGTTGAAAAGCAAAAAACCCAAAATCAAACCAACTTTGCGCACCTTTAAAAACAGACCCAAAAAAGAATAGAGCCACCAAAGCAGAACAAGAAACTAGAAAAAGTGCGACAACCACCCCCGTTCTACGTAGAAACCTAAAATCAACCATAGAACATACCAAAAATGCGGTAACAGAAACAGCAATCCACAATAATTGTCTTTCAAAAAAAGTATTTTCACCAACAAAAGAAGACATAGTCACTAAGCCAGCAAGCGAAATAAGCAGTGCGGAAAAGAACATCAACCAGTCGATTGATGCAAGGTTGTTAAGTGCCTGTCTCATTATTCAAGAACTCGAGGAATAATTTGTATAATATTCGGACCTTTCGTACAGATAGCAGTTGCGATCTGCTCATAAATAGCCAAAAGATCTTCCCTTTCCGGAGCATTATAATAATACTGCTCCTCAGTAGCAATAGTCTTCAAAAACTGATCGTCAATATTTTGGCCAAGACCTATTGTATATATTTCCGCGCCTGAATTTTTTATCTGCTGTGAAATCGAGATGGCAGATTCAGCTGCAAAATTAGGATTACTCTCATCAAGTGGCCTAGAAGCGACACCGTCAGTTAATAAAACAATAATATTGTCTGCATTTGGATCATCTCTTTCAGAAGCCAGCTCACCGAAAGCAACCCGCAAACCATCAAAAATATTTGTATGCTGATTAAGTGTGTCTGGTCCAATAATAATGGCATCAATAGCATCTTGAGCCAAAGACATACTACTTGTTAAAACTTGGTCAAGACTACCCTCATTTGCAAAAGAAACTACTGCCAAATTATCCTCACCATTCAAGACGCCGGCAAAGACTTTGGCGGCCTCTTTAGTGGTTGTTAATGGTTCTGGAGGATTCTCGCTATCAAAACTCATACTTCCAGATCGATCAATAACCAAAGCAACATCGACAGGATTGGCGCAAACGCCAACTCCAGCATCAAATGCTTCTGGCCAAGTGAACACCAAGCGCCGCGTTTGTCCCCTACCAAGATCTTCAAAGATGGTTCGTGATGAGTGAATGGCGTTATTGGCACTATCAAAAATAATAGCAATTGCTTCGCCGGAACTAATTGGAACAACGGATCTATTTTCAATAACCGCATCGATTCTAGGTGAACTGTCTGTGCCAACAAGCGTGGTAGTCAAAACTTCTAACGGAGTCTCTTGTGCAGACACGCGTTGCCAATATAGTTCTCTGGTAAATTCAAAAGTTACTCTACTTGGACTTACTCCATCAGGCAGTCTTACCGTACCTTCAAATATGGCAAAGGTTTTTCTCTGTGGAATCTGAGTGGTGCCAGTTCTCTCTAGAATAAGCTGATTGTTCTGATCGTAAACTTTAAAAGAATAAGGAGTAACATCCACCTGTGATTGAATATTTGGGTTCTCAATATAAGCCACTAGGTTATATACTCCGGTCACAACCTGAAAACCTCTAGACCATAGAATTTCTGGCGGCAAAGACTGAGACTGGCACAAAAGCCGACATGAACCTCCGCAGTCTACACCTAACTCATCACCATTTCTTTTTCCATCAAAACAAGTTGGTTCTTCGTACCAAACAACAAAACTAACGACTGCCACTATCAAAAATAGCGGAATAAAAATGCTAGAAATGTACAGTAAGCGCCTACGCGCAGCCCAAGTTATCATACAAACAGTATAACGCATTAACTAAGACGCAGACAATACAAAAAACGCCCAAAGGCGTTTTTTGTTTAAGTACTTAATTCCGGCGATTACCTACTCTCGCCTCAATGAGACTACCATCGGCACTACAGCGCTTAACTTCCGTGTTCGGAATGAGAACGGGTGGTACCACTGCGTCAAATCACCAGAATTAAACACTCAATGTACTTATGAAAACATTTTCTCCAAAAGTTTGAAGAATATGTAATTTCACACAACAGAATATAGGACGCGAAGTAAAAATTCAAAACGCAAATTTCAAAATTGTAATTAAAAAATTTTGAAGTTGATTTTTGCACTTTGATTTTTGAACTTTGCACAATGTATTTAGAGATACAAGCGCGGTTTCCAAATTTCCTAATAAGATCGATTAATTAGTACACCTCGGCTTAACACATTACTGTGCGTACACCTAGTGCCTATCAACGTGGTCATCTCCCACGGATCTCAAACGATTCCTAATCTTGAAGCAGGCTTCCCGCTTAGATGCTTTCAGCGGTTATCCCAACCGAACATAGCTACTCGACGATGCTCCTGGCGGAACAGCCGATAGACCAGAGGTTCGTTCATCCCGGTCCTCTCGTACTAGGGACAAACCTTCTCAAGAATCAACGCCTACAGTAGATAGGAGACCAACCTGACTCACGTCGGTCTGAACCCAGCTCGCGTACCTTTTTAATTGGCGAACAGCCAAACCCTTGGGACCTTCTCCAGCCCCAGGATGTGGTGAGCCGACATCGCTGTCAGTTCAGCAAGAAACAGTGTGTTTCTTGCTTTCTCCCATTACTGGAAGGATCGGACTATATCTTCACCCTGTAGTGAAATTT
>JBGSXG010000073.1:0-4146 GCA_041751485.1 Minisyncoccia bacterium
GTTTTGTATTTCTGAATTCCCGTCCCAAAAATTGTCCGCCCGCATTCATTCCCCAGACCCCTTTCTGCGGGCGGGAAATGCAGTCTCGGTTTTGCCAAATCCAAATCCCCAGAAAACAGCTTTGGCAAAACCGAGTCCACCGAGTTGGCACTAGAATTCCGTCAGTTTCTCCTTTGGAGAAACCCGACCTCGCCCGCCACCACCATACAAAATAAAAAAGAGAAAACCCCCGCCAAATCAAAACAGAATGCGTGGTGGCGAGGCGAGGGCGGGACGACGGAGCGGGAACGGAGCCGAGCACATTCCTTGTGCTCGGTGAAGTGGACGCTACGGCGTGACGGAGTTCGTCGTGGAGCGTACGATTAAATTTCAAACCACAAATCGCTCGGCGCGTGAGATTAGATTTGATGACAAATTTTTGCTAAAATGGGTTCTAGCCTCGTTTAAGAGGGACTCCTACGCCTCTCTCTTAATCGCTTGACAGAGCTATTTTTTTGTGTATTCTTATTCTAGATTTAGTTTAGTATGCGACTAGAGCCACACAGAATACGGACACTACCCCTTGTCCCTAAATGTGCATGGTCTTGAGACATGCAGATCGGAGCCTGTATTGGCTCGACCGGCTCTAGTCCAGCCCGTGGGAGAGGAACGTGTTTAACACGTGGCGCCTTCTCCTGCGGGTTTTTTGTTAGCTAGAGAAACTAGGATAGAAGAAGTTTTGAGTTATCCACAGGTTGGCACTTGCGTGCTTTTCTAGTGTTGCTATACTATATTCAGATCAAAAAAGATGAGTCAATGTGACGAGTCGAAGGGATCCCCTCCAAAGCTGGTCTACTAGTAGACCGCCCACCCCCAATCCCTCCTCTCACCCTCATCCCATGTTCCAATCAAACTCTCAGCCCTGGCCGAGAGTTTTTCTTTTATATAAAAACAAGTATGCTGTAAGTTATATGCGAGATAAATCTGAAATACAAAAAGACATAGAGAAAATTGAACAGAAAATGCTGGAATCTGATTTTTGGAATGATAAGGCGAGTGCTCAGCAAGACATTCAGCACCTACAAGACTTGAAGGACGAGCTTGAAGGCGTCGGCAAGTACGATAAAGGTAATGCTTTGATGACTATCTTTTCCGGTGCCGGTGGTGATGATGCTGAAGATTTTTCACATATTTTATTAGAGATGTATATGAAATACATCTCATCTCGGGGTTGGTCTGCACGTTTGATTCACTCTAATGAAAATGATCACGGCGGATATCGAAACGTTACTATCGAAATACAAGGCAAGGGTGTCTATGGTGCTCTGAAGCATGAATCAGGAGTACATCGTTTGGTGCGTATTTCTCCTTTTAATTCTAAGGGTCAAAGACACACTTCTTTTTCAATGGTGGAGGTTATTCCGCAATTTGAAAAAGTCACTGAATTTGAAATTCCCGAACAGGAACTTCGCTTAGAATTCTCACGCGCTGGTGGTCCGGGCGGACAAAATGTAAACAAAAGAGAAACTGCCGTTAGGGTTGTCCACGAACCATCCGGACTTTCTGCTCATGCAAGTAGCGAGCGTTCTCAAGAGCAAAATAAAACAAAAGCTATGCAACTTTTGCAGGGAAAGATATATAAAGCTCTAGAAGAACAGCGTATTCAAAAACAAGAGGGTATGTATGTCTCAAAAACTACAGAAATAGAGTGGGGTAATCAGATTCGTTCGTACGTTTTTCATCCGTATAAAATGGTAAAAGATCATAGAACAGCTGTGGAAAGCCGAGACGTCGAATCTGTATTGGCGGGTAATATACAGGAATTTATTGATGCCGAGCAAACTTTGTCCCCATAGTTTTTACTGTGATACAATAGAGTCTATATATGATTCATTTTGATGGGGTTAATAAAAAATACGAGGAAGACAGTCTTGTTTTAGAAGACATAACTTTTCTTGTTCAGCCAAATGAGTTTGTTTCAATTGTGGGGCACTCTGGCGCAGGAAAGACTACTTTGCTCAAAATGCTTTTGGCCCAAGAGCGTCCCACAAGCGGTTCTGTATTTTTAGAATCTACTGATATTCATTCTCTTAAAAAGCACGACTTAAACCAATTGCGACGTCGAATGGGAACCGTCTTTCAAGATTTTAAATTACTACCTGATAAAACCGTTTTTGAGAATATTGCTTTTGCTATGGAGGCAGCTGCTAAGACTGATGAAGAAATAGCTTCAGATGTTCCTTATGTGTTGGAGCTTGTTGGTCTTGATCAAAAAGCAATGCGTTTCCCTGGGCAACTCTCTGGTGGTGAAAAACAGCGCGTGGCCATTGCCCGAGCCATTGTGAATCAGCCAGATATCTTGATCGCAGATGAGCCAACCGGGAACCTTGATCCTCTTCACACCTATGACATTGTTCAGATTTTGAAAAAAATAAACGATCTTGGCACAACCGTTTTACTGACAACTCACAACAAGGGAGTTATCGATTCGCTAGAAAAGCGAGTGATCACAATGGAGAATGGCAAAATCATTAGGGACGATCAAGAGGGCAAATATGTATTGTAGGTAAAAGTGAAAAGTTCGTAATGAAAAACAACAATGATAAAAAATGTATGACTTTTAACTTTTAACTTTAATCTTTTAACTAAACTATATGCTAACGACACACATAAGAAGAATAACGCGAGCAGGTTTCTACGGTTTTTGGCGTAATGGCTTCGTGTCATTAGCTGCTGTGCTGATTATGACAATCGCGCTGTCTGTTATCACATCTATTATGTTTACTAACGCCATGTTCGACGCGGCTCTCAATAGAATTACGCAACAGGTTGACGTCAACGTGTACTTTATTCCTAGTGCCGGAGAACAGCAGGTTCTTGAACTTAAAGCTGAGGTTGAAAACTTGCCAGAAGTATCAAGTGTGACATACGTATCTCGTGAAGAAGCATTAGCTAATTTTAGAGAACAACATCGCGACGATCAGACAACTTTGCAGGCACTCGAAGAACTCGATGATAATCCCTTTGGACCACGTTTGAATATTCGCGCTAAGGAGCCGTCGCAGTATCAGGGAGTTGCAGACTTTTTAGGAAATAGAAACACTCAGTCTTCGGGAGAACAGATTATTGATGAAGTCAACTTTTTGCAAAATAAGCAGGCCATTGATCGTCTGTCGGCCATCATTACTGCCACCGAACGTTTTGGCTTCTTTCTGGCACTTATATTAGTGGTCGTGTCTATTATGATTACTTTCAACACTATTCGTTTGGCAATTTATATTTCTCGAGAGGAAATAGGTGTTATGCGTTTAGTTGGAGCTAGTACATCATATATTCGAGGACCCTTTGTGTTTACCGGAATTATGTATGGTCTGGTTTCAGCTTTGATAACACTGGTAGCTTTCTATCCTATTACTTTCTGGCTTGGACGACCGACACAAAGTTTCTTTGGCAATTTTAATATCTTTGAATATTACACCTCACATTTCGGACAAATATTCTTAGTAGTAGTTGTTTCTGGCATAATCATGGGAGCTATTTCAAGCTACTTAGCAGTGATGAGATATCTGAAAGCATGAAGTTAAACAGGGAGGAGGCTCCCTGTTGTTGTGTATGAAATCAAAACATAATCAAAAGAAAAGAAAATACGTATTTGTTACCGGAGGTGTAATGTCTGGTGTCGGTAAAGGAGTCGCTTCAAGTTCTATTGGAACTATTTTGCAAGCTATGGGTTTTCGGGTTACGGCTATAAAGATTGATCCGTATATTAATGTGGATGCAGGCACAATGAATCCAACTGAACACGGAGAGGTTTTTGTTTTGAAAGATGGGGATGAAACAGATCAAGATATGGGGAACTATGAGCGTTTTCTAAATATGGACTTAACACGTGTTAATTATATGACTACCGGTCGGGTTTACCAAGAAGTTATAAAGAGAGAAAGAAATTTACAGTATAAAGGCAAGAATGTGGAAGTGGTGCCAGATATTCCCAAAGAAGTAATTCGTCGCATAAAGAAAGCCACTGAAGAAGCAGACGCAGACATCACACTTATTGAAGTTGGTGGCACTATTGGTGAATATCAAAATATTATTTTCTTGGAAGCTGGTCGAATGTTGAAATCAGAACAGTCAGAAGATGTTGCCTTTGTGATGGTTAGTTATCTG
>JBGSXG010000074.1:0-3619 GCA_041751485.1 Minisyncoccia bacterium
GCGCTACAGGAAAATTTTCCGGGAGCAACCATAAATGGCTCTCAAAAAAATCGATTACCAAATAATATCAACGTGTGTTTTCCGGATGTAGATGCTGAGCTACTAGTTATTCAGCTCGATGAATTATGTATAGCAACCTCATTTGCCAGTTCTTGTCTTAGCAGGACTGAGGATACCGCTTCCTTTGTTATTGGGGCTTTAGGAAGGCCAGAATGTGCCAGATCGAGTCTGCGCATTAGTATGGGCAGAAATACAACAAAGAGGCACATTCGTTTTCTTGTCAGTGCACTGAAAGACGTTATCGAAAAAAGTAAACGATTCTGATATACTAATCTACATAAAGGAATGGAAGATCTAAACAAACAACAACTTATTCTGCTTGTTTTACTGGTGTCTTTCGTGACGTCTATCGCCACGGGTATTATTACTGTCTCATTGCTTAATAAGGCTCCGGTTGAAGTAACCCAGACTATTAACAGGGTGGTGGAAAGAACTGTAGAAACAGTGGTGCCAGAAGGTGCTGAGCCAGAAGAGCGAGTGGTTACGGTCCGAGAGACGGTGGTGGTTACTGAAGAAGATCGGGTTGTTGATGCCATTGCCACGAACCGAAACAACATTGTACGGATCTTCACCCGAGATGGGGAGTTTGTAGTAATGGGTGTTGTTAGATCAACTGTCGGAGAAGTCGTAACTGTTCGAGGTTCATACAGTCAGTCAGATTCGCTTTACATAGCTCGTTTTGAAAATGGCGATGAGTTTCCAATTATTTTTGATAGGACAGATGAACAGGGCGGTGCTTCTTTCTTTACTCTTCGTCCAGAAGAGCAGAGAGATTTTGCGGTGGGGTCATTTTCTAGTCAGGACTTACAACTCGGACAGACAATTGTCTCTATCTCCGGATCAGATCGTCACACTATTTTAACTGGTCTTGTTTCTGACCTTGTTGAAGGTCGGGAAGTTATTACCAATTTGTCTACAGCGGGGCTTGTCCGTGGAACGGTTCTCCTAAACCTGTCGGGCGATGTTGTTGCTCTCCGAAATGACTCGGGTGTCTTCATCTCTATTAAGACACTATTGTCTCTTGTGCAGACTGGGGGCTCAGAAGGAAATAGGAACGCTGCTTCTGCTGGACAGGCGGTTGAGTAGTTTAGTATTTACAAGTTTATAATAATATTGTAGAATACATTTATTATGCCACCATTTAGTAATTTTACAGCTAAAGCAAAAGAAGCCATTAGAAAAGCTCATGAGCTGGCTATTTCTGGTGGGCAGAATCATGTTAACCCACTGCATCTTTTGGCAGCTCTTGTTGAACAAGATGATTCAATGGTCACTTCTATACTAGAGCGTCTTAATGTCGACTCGATTGTGCTTACGGATGTTGTTTTTGATGCCATCGATACTCCGGCAGGAGCAACACTTTCACCTTCGTATCAGATTTATTTAACTCCTGAGCTGGCGCACACAATAGAAACTTCTGGCAAAATTGCTGTTGAATTGGACGAAAGTCAGGTTTCAGTTGAGCATCTATTTTTGTCGTTGTTAACTGTACAGAGTACAGCTAAAGATATTTTGGATCGTTTTAAAGTAGATAAGAATGCTGTAACTCGTATTGTTGATGAGTTGAAACATGGAAACGTTAAGGACGTTACTCAGGGTCCTAAAAAACCCAAGATGATTCAAAAGTTTACTCGCAATCTGACAGCCATGGCTGCTGAGAATAAGCTAGATCCGGTTATTGGACGCGACAATGAGATTGCTCGCATCTTGCAGATTCTCTCTCGTAGAACAAAAAACAATCCGATCCTTATTGGAGAAGCTGGCGTCGGGAAGACTGCTATTGCTGAAGGTTTGGCGGCCAAGATTGCTAGCGGAAATGTGCCAGAGTCTCTGAAAGATAAAGAGTTGGTCTCTCTTGATCTCGGTGCGCTGCTCGCAGGTACAAAGTTTCGTGGAGAATTTGAAGAAAGATTGAAAAATCTGATGAAAGATATTGAGCGTAGTGATGGGAAAATTATTTTGTTTATTGATGAGATACACACAATCATCGGAGCTGGATCAGCAGAAGGGTCTATGGATGCTTCAAATATGTTAAAGCCTGCTTTGGCTCGAGGTGAGATGCGAGTGATTGGTGCTACGACTTTAAAGGAGTACCAACAGCATATTGAAAAGGATCCTGCATTTACAAGACGTTTTCAGCCGGTACATGTTAATGAACCAAGCCTAGAGGATGCTATGACTATTTTGCGTGGTCTTAAAGAGCGATACGAGTTGTACCACGGTGTGCGTATTACTGATGATGCTATTCAAGCCGCGGTGCATCTCTCTAGCCGATACATTGCCGACCGATTCCTTCCTGACAAAGCAGTTGATTTGATTGATGAGGCCTCTTCTCAGTTAAAGATATCGCTAGAGAATATGCCGCCAGTTCTACAAGAGACTCATTCTAAAGTAATGAAGCTTGAGATTGAAAAAGAGGCATTGAAAAAAGAAGTTGAAAATAAAAAATTTAAAAATACTAAACAACACAAGCGAATTAAAGAAATAGAAACAGAGATTGCCGATCTTAAAGAGACGACTTCTGAAATCGAGCTAAAATGGAAAAATGAAAAAGAAACTGTTTCTGAAATTAAGCAAATTAAAAAAGATCTCGAACAGTTACGGCTTGAAGCTGAAGGGGCAGAAGCAATAGCAGATTTATCAAAAGCTGCTGAGATTCGATATGGTGAGATTCCTGCGCTTGAGAAAGAGTTGGGGCAAAAGGCTAAACGACTTAAGCGTCTGCAAGGTTCTCGTCGGATTTTGAAAGAAGAGATTTCTGAAGAAGACATCGCTGATGTAGTTTCTCGTTGGACTGGAATCCCTGTTTCTCGAATGCTTGAAAGTGAAGCTGAAAAACTCGGTCGTATTGAAGATGATTTGAAAAAACGCGTTGTTGGTCAAGAACAAGCAATTAATCGGGTAGCTGACTCTATAAAGCGATCAAGAGTTGGTATCGCAGACCCCAATAGACCAATAGGCTCTTTCCTATTCTTGGGACCAACTGGTGTTGGAAAGACGGAGCTGACAAAAGCTTTGGCACATTTTATGTTTGATGACGAAGAGGCTCTAATTCGAGTTGATATGTCTGAGTTTATGGAAAAACATTCAGTCTCTAAATTGATTGGTTCTCCTCCTGGGTATGTTGGACACGAAGAGGGTGGAAATCTAACAGAAAAAATCCGCCACCGACCTTATTCCGTAGTGCTTTTCGATGAAATTGAAAAGGCTCATCCAGAAGTATTTAACGTTTTATTGCAGGTACTTGATAACGGTCACCTTACAGATGCTAAGGGTAGAAAGGTAAACTTTAAAAACACTGTCGTTGTTTTGACTTCAAACATTGGAGCACAACACATCGACAAGATGGAAAAACATGGATTTGGTACTGGCGGTGGAGTTAAAGACGATGACAAAGAAGCTAAGAGCAAGGTTATGGATGCACTGAAATACTATTTCCGTCCAGAGTTCCTAAACCGATTAGATGAGATTGTTATCTTTGATATCTTGAATAAGAAATCTATTCGAAATATTGTTGATATTCAGATTAAAGAAGTTCAAAATCGTCTGGCTCAAAAAG
>JBGSXG010000075.1:0-1835 GCA_041751485.1 Minisyncoccia bacterium
TTTCATCGTATTATTTGTTTAGTGTTCGTTTCAATAAGTTGCCGCCCAACGGCAGTTCGTCCAAAAACCTTCGTTTGGTTTTCAAAAATAGAAAAAATCACTTCAATAAAAGATTTTTAAGGGTTTATATTTTTTAAATAATTTCTTCTCGATTTTCAAGATGTCTGTTTTGTCAAAAGGCGGGTTAGCCCTTTCTACCTTATCTGGTTTTTGGATCGAGACGCATGCACCACATAACTGGGCATCCCGGAACAGGCACCACTTCTTTCTCCATCACGAAACCCCTACGCTCATAAAGGGCGCGAGTGTTTGGTCCAAAAGTAATAAACCATCCTGGAGCGGTGTCTTGTCCTAATATAGGTTTACACTAAAAAAAGTGTAAAACATGAAAAAAAGACAAATAAAAATCACCCGAAATTACTTTACAGAATCAGAACAACTTCAAATGATACAGGAGTATATCTCTACTGGAAGTACAAAAGCAGAAATTTGGAGAAAATATACTGGTAAAGAACACCATGGAAGGTTACTGATATGGATGCGCAAATTTGGCTACGAAAGCGGATTAAAAACTAAATTTGTGTCAAATTTATCTTTGATGCCAAGAAAAAAAAGCAAGCTATTAACTGAAGAAGAATCATTTGAAACCCTTCAACTAAAAAATCGAATAGCCGAACTAGAAAAACAATTGAAAGAAGCAGAGCTAAAAGCAATTGCCTTTTCTACAATGGTTGATATTGCAGAAAAAGAGTTTAAAATCCCAATCAGAAAAAAGTTCAATACCAAGCCATAGAAGCCATGAAAAACAACTTTTCACACATAGGATTAGCCAGACTATGTGGTTGGTTTGGTATCACCAGACAGGCTTATTATCAAAATAACTGGGAGGGAATATCAACCACCCTGGAAGAAGATTTAATCATACAGAAGGTAAAACAAATTCGTCAAAATCACAGCAGAATGGGTACACGAAAACTATATGAAATGCTACAACCTTTTATGCTGGAACATCAAATCAAAATGGGCAGAGATGCGCTATTTACCATGCTTTCCGCCAATCAATTACTTGTTAGAAGACGTAAACGCAGAATTCAAACCACAAACTCCTATCACTGGTTGAGGAAATATCCTAACCTCATCCGCGACTTTGTGCCAATAGCCCCCAACCAGCTTTGGGTAAGCGATATCACCTATTGGAAAATCAATACAGGAGAACATCTTTACATCAGTTTTGTAACAGATGCATACTCACACAAAATTGTAGGCTATCAGGTAGCAGAAACTATGGAAGCAATTGAAAGTATTCATGCCTTGCAAATGGCTCTCTCTGCTCTTGGGGCAGAGAGCCATTTGAATCTAACCCACCACAGTGACAGAGGTATTCAATATTGCAGCCATGCCTATGTAAAGCTATTGCAGGATTACAATATAAAAATAAGTATGACTGAAAACGGTGATCCTTTAGAGAATGCCGTTGCGGAAAGAATAAATGGAATAATTAAAGAAGAATACTTAGAAACCTATGATATTGGTAGCATCAAAGACGCAAAGAGACTACTCAAAGCTGTAGTGGATTTATACAACAGTGAAAGACCTCACATGAGTATCAGCAACTTCACACCAAACATTATTCATCATTCAAAAACAAATATCAAAACAGAAAGATTATGGAAAAATTATTATCGAAAACAAAGTACTATTGTAAACCCAATTCAGGACTAAAAATGCATTGTAAACTAATAGCAGGATTAATCAATTAAACTGTAAACTTTTTTTAGGACGAGTCAATACTTCATGAAGTTTTCATTGATATTAATTCTTCCCCCTGTTTTCGC
>JBGSXG010000076.1:0-16759 GCA_041751485.1 Minisyncoccia bacterium
CTGTCCTGATCCGAAAAGATCTTTAACTCTATCTGTCAAAGTCCTGAAACCAAATTCTCTAAACAGCTCGACGATCTCTTCTACCTTTAGACCTTCTTGCCAAGTAGTGTCTGGAAATTTGAAAGTTATTGGCGCATCCCGACGAATTGTAGCCAACATTTTAGAAAACTCAGCATCATCGCGACCTTCAGTTAAAAGTTTTACGGTTCGTGGTTTAACACCTTTCTTTTCAAAAATCTCCGGTTTTTTCTCTAAGACTTTATAAATATCATCAATACCGCCAAATAAGGTGATAAGCTCTGTGGCGGTTTTCTCACCGATACCAGCAATTCCTGGGATATTGTCAGACGGATCGCCCCGAAGTGCTTTATAATCCGGAATCATTTCTGGCCCAAATCCAAAACGACTCTTAACTCCCTTCTCGTCATAAGTAACTGTATCTTTTATGCCCTTGCGCAAGGTAAAAACCTGTACTTTTTTATTGTCCACCAATTGCAAAGTGTCCATATCGCCGGAGGCAATAATTACATCAATTTCTTTATCATTCTTTACTTGCTCCACAATGGTTCCTAGAATATCATCAGCTTCAAAACCTTTAGCCTCATAGATTGGAATATTAAAAGCCTCGAACAAATCTCGACAACGGTCTATCTGCTTTGAAAGGTCTTCGTCTTTTTCTTTTCTGTTGGCTTTGTAGTCAGCAAATGCTTCGTGTCTATAGGTAGCTCCGTGCAAATCAAAACAAGCCACAATGTAGTCTGGCTTCATATCAACAATTATTTTCAAAAGCATAGCCGACAAACCATAAAGCGCTCCTGTTGGCTCCCCCGTTCGGCTAGAAGAGAAATCGGGCAAGGCGTGATAGGCCCGATGAATAATCGCGTAGGCATCCAGCAATACTAGTTTTTTATGGCTGGTCTTTTTATTGCTCATAGGTTATCTCTCTAGTGTTTTCATCAACAAATTTAAAAGACAGCTCTTTTCTTTTTTGTGGTAAAACTTTAGAAACTTTTTCTGGCCACTCAACTAAGATAAGAGCTTTTTCATCTTTTAGAGTCTCGGCAAAACCAAGACGAGTTAGCTCTTCGGGTGCGTCCAGTCGATATGCATCAATGTGTACCAGTTTTGAAAACTTAGACTCTTCTGGCAAGGTGTAGCTTTTTTGAATTATAAAAGTGGGACTAGTCACCTCCTCAGTAACACCCAGATGTCTGGCAAGATCTTGCACGAAAGTTGTCTTACCTGAACCCAAGTCTCCTAATAAGCCAACAACAACCGCTTGCCTATCTGGCACCAAGGTTGCAACAAATTGCCCAGCGAATTGATCCATTTTTTCGAGAGAATCGGCAGTGTATAGCATGTTGGGGTTATTGTAACACAAGGACCAAGGGCCAGCTTTTAGCTATCTGCTTTTAGCTTTTAGGAAATGCTAAATTCTCTAAAAAGGTCACGAATGGTCATTTTAATGGGTAATACTATAGTATTACCCATTGAAATCTGGCTATATTAAGCCTTTTTGATATTTTCTAATCTCTAACCTCTAATCTCCAATGTCTATCCCTTGGTCTTGACTTTAATCGTGCTTATGCTATAATGCTAAAAGAGTCGGCAATGTGTCGATTCTCAAACAAACACCACTTTTCTCTTGAAAGGAGAAAAATATGAAGAAGTTCTTTGTTATCGTTTTGGTTAGTCTGTTCCTCGTCCCCGCTGGCAATGTGCTGGCTCGGGAACAAAAGCCCTTGGAGGGCGTGAAAGACGCTGCCCGCAATGGCTCAAGTGCAGCGCGCGACATCGGCCGAGCGCTCGACAGCTTCGGTCTCGGCCCACGAGCGGCGCGAGAGCGGCAGCGCGCCGAGGAAATGGCCGCACGGAATGCGGGGCGCCTACCAGACCACCGAGTCCGGCAAGCCAAGGCCGAAGCGGAAATCGCTGAGGCCGAAGCTCAAACCGCCAAGGCGAAGGCTCAGGCGGAAACACTGCGCGTTCGAGCCGAGCTCGAACAGGCCGAACTCGATCTCGAGGCCCAGCGTCTCGAGAACGAACGCCTCAAGGCGGATATCGAAAGACTCCGCCTTGAAAAAGAAAAGCTCGAGCTCCAAAAGGAGCTCGAGCAGAAGAAGGAGGAGGAGTAAAAACCAACCCCGAACCCGCCCCGCACAACACATAAAGTGTTCGTGCGGGGCTTTTTCATATATCAAATGAAACTAAAATGGTATCATTGAAACAATGGTTCAATTCAATGAAGAAAAACAAAATAAAGATTTTGCCGAACTTCGCACTAAAGAAGAAGAGGATCTTTCTAAAATACTCTCACAAAAATACGGCATTCCATACGTCGACCTTGGTCCAGTTCCTATTAACCAAGAAGCCTTGCGCGTAATCTCCAAAGAAGAAGCAATGGATGCCCAACTGGCAGCATTTAATAAGGTAGACAAAAAAGTTCAGGTAGCGGTGCGGGCTCCAGCCAATCCAAAAACGGCCAAAGCTCTGGAGACAATCAAACAAAAAGGCTTACAACCAGTAGTATTTTTAGCCTCAACCGCAAGCCTTAAGAAAGTTTGGGATCGCTACGACGAGCTCTCATCCTCTTTTGAAACATCCGGCGGTGCCTTGGATATCTCTAGCGAAGAAATTCAGAAATTTGTAGAACAAACTCATACCCTAGCTGATATAAAAAAATCTATAGACGAGGTTCTGAATATGGAAAAGCGCTATCGCGTGTCTAAAATTTTGGAAGTAACTGTTGCCGGTGCCCTGTCTCTAAAAGCATCAGATATCCACATTGAACCAGAAGAAGATGACGTGCGCCTGCGTTACCGTCTTGATGGTGTACTGACAGACATTGTTAGACTTGATAACGACACCTTCAAACTTCTCCTTTCTCGTGTGAAGTTGCTTTCAGGATTGAAACTCAACATTAAAGGCAACTCTCAAGACGGACGTTTTACTATTAGGCTTTCAGAAAAAGATATCGAAATCCGAACATCAGTATTGCCAGGAGCATATAACGAATCAATCGTTCTCCGTGTGCTGGACCCGAATTCTATTTCCGTGCCCTTAGAAGAGCTAGGTATCAACGAGAGACTCTTTTCTGTAATCGAACATGAGATTAGCAAACCAAACGGGATGATCCTAAACACTGGTCCAACTGGATCCGGTAAGACAACTAGTTTGTATGCGTTTTTGAAAAAAATATATTCAACCGAAACAAAAATTTTAACTATTGAAAACCCGATTGAATATCACCTCGACGGCATTGTTCAAACCCAAACAAATGAAAAACAAGGTTATACATTCCTATCTGGTCTTCGAGCAGCACTAAGACAAGATCCAGACGTTATTATGGTTGGAGAAATTCGAGACCGAGAAACGGCAGAGATTGCCATTAATGCGGCCCTTACTGGACACTTGGTTTTCTCTACACTGCATACCAACAACGCCGCCGGAACATTCCCCCGCCTAATTGATCTTGGTGTAAACCCGAAGGTTATCTCTAGTGCGATGAACATCGCTCTGGCTCAACGTCTACTTCGTCGTATTGATCCCAACTATAAAAAAGAAGTGCCGTTGCAAGGAAAAGACCGCGACACCATTATGCGAATCTTAGAAAGTATTTCAGACAAATCTTATCTTGAAGGCTTACAAACTGATGTAATGTGGGTGCCAGAAGCGCCAAAAGAACAAGCCACGGGGTATAAAGGACGTGTTGGTATATACGAAGGAATTTTAGCGGACCAGAAAATTGAATCTGCCCTACAACTCAATCCGAGTGAGCGAGAAATCTGGACGGCAGCGGAAGGCCAAGGGATCCTAACTATGGCTCAGGATGGTGCCATAAAAATTCTAAAAGGAGTGACGACTCTTGATGAGCTGAGAAGGGTTATTGATTTGAACGAATAAAGAAACAAGCTTTTAGCTTTTAGGAAATCCCCCGAGGCCTACGGCCTCGGGGGTTAATTTTTATTTTTGAACTTTGAGTTTTGAATTTAAACACCGGGGTTTACGAACCACTAATTATTGTGTTCAAAAGAGTAATCCACTTGTCTTGAAAGGTAGATTATGGATAATTGATTTCAGGAGGTCTAAAAATCAAAAGCACAAACCTCTAAGCAACACTTTCAATAAGCGTATCAAAAGTTAAACATAATTTCTAAGGAGACATATCGCACATACGAACAAGTCGTATGGCCATATGATCCTCGAAAAAGTGTTAGGAAGTTTCAAAAGAAACTCTGTTGTTTAGAGGTTTGTGCCGTTGATATAAAGATCAGTCTTTCTGTATAGACAGAAGCATATTATCATAAATATTTTCGCATGTCAAGCCCCTTGTTTGGGGTTTTTTCTATTATGCTACAATACTTGATAACCTATGCAGACGAATGAGAAAGATAACATGGAAGTAAAAAATGGTCAATTCCTAGATAAGACCTTGCGTCCGCGTGCCTGGGAAGAATATGTCGGGCAAGAAAATATCAAGCAAAACCTACACATTTTATTGACCGCAGCAAAAGAACGTGGCCACACACCAGAACACATTCTTTTCTACGGACCACCCGGACTTGGAAAGACCACTCTGGCTCACTTAATATCACACGAACTTCGGGCCCAGATGAAAGCCACCTCTGGACCAGCTATTGAAAAAATTGGCGACCTAGCCTCCGTACTAACCAACCTTACAGAAGGGGATATTTTATTTATTGATGAAATACATCGACTAAATAAAGCTGTGGAGGAACTCCTCTACCCTGCCATGGAGTCAGGATCACTTGATATCATTATCGGTAAAGGACCTTCAGCACGAACCATCCAGCTAGATCTACCTCCCTTCACATTAATTGGTGCGACAACACGAATGGCCCTACTCTCTTCACCGCTTCGTTCTCGTTTTTCTGGCGGAGTATATCGAATGGAGTTTTACTCTGAAAAAGAAATTGAAAAAATTCTTTCTCGCTCAGCAGAATTGTTGAATATTTCAGTGGAACCAGAAGCTCTTTCAGAAATTGCCAAAAGAAGTAGGTACACACCCAGAACAGCAAACCATTTTTTAAAACGCTGCAGAGACTACGCCCAGGTTCACAAAAAAGATCTTGTTGATTTAGCAACAGTCCGCGAATCGCTTGATTTGTTGGGAGTCGACACCATTGGCTTAACTCATTCTGATCGACAATTGCTTACTACTGTCATCAAAAAATTCCGAGGTGGTCCGGTTGGCTTGAACACATTGGCAACCTCCCTTTCAGAAGACGAAGGGACTCTGGAGGATTTCAATGAGCCATACTTAATACAGATTGGCTTTCTAGAAAGAACTCCGAGAGGAAGGAAAACGACTAAGCATGCTTCGGAGCATCTAGGGCTGTAAGTCTACCCCAGTCTCATTTTTGAAAGTATAATACCGGCGACGCACTCGTCTGAATCAGACTCGGCCTATTCCGGCTCTGTGTCGCGAGACACAGTAAATGTGTTAAGGTATATTATTAATTGTAAGCAATTAATATAAAAAAGAGACGGGGTGACGTATTTCATAGTCGCTTCGCTCCTTAAAATACGTCATGTCAGGACATAACAAGTGGTCAAAAATTAAACACAAGAAAGCGGCTACTGATGCGGCAAAAAGTAAGGTGTTTTCAAAAATGAATAGGCTCATAACCATGGAGGCTAAAAAAGCTGCTGGCAATATGGACGCCCCTGGTTTACGCGCTGCTATTGAAAAAGCCAAGAAGGCTAATATGCCTAGCGACAATATCGACCGAGCAGTCAAGAAAGCGTCCACCGATACGGGCGCTGATATGTCACCTGTTACTTACGAGGCCTACGGCCCCGGAGGAGTTGGCATCATTATCGAAGGGCTAACCGACAACAACAATCGAACAGCAGCAGAAGTGCGGCACATTCTCTCAAAAAACAACACGGAATTAGCGGCTGTTGGAGCTGCTAGTTGGGCTTTTACAAAAACAGCCGAAGGTTGGGATCCTAATACCACCATTCCCCTATCAGATGAAGACGCCGATAAACTAGAAAAGATTGTTGAGGCACTTGAAGAGTGCGATGATGTCCAAGATGTCTACACAAATGCCGAATAAGCGCATACTCTCTATCGACCCTGGTTACGAACGTCTAGGAGTTGCTGTTATTGAAAATAATAAACTATTATTTTCTGATTGCTTTCAAACTGACAAAAAATTAGCCCATAGCAAACGACTAGCACAGCTTGGCACACAACTAGAAACGGTTATCTCTACTTATGCTCCACAAGTATTCGCATTAGAAACTTTATTTTTTAGTAATAATCAAAAAACAGCACTTTTGGTCTCAGAAGCGCGCGGAGCTTTTATGTACATTGCTGAAAAAAACAATCTAGAAGTACGAGAGTTTTCTCCAGCAGAGGTGAAAATTGGTGTTACTGGATACGGTAAAAGTACTAAGGAACAAATAATGGCAATGGTTCCTAAAATAATTTCTATCAATAAAAAGATCTGTTTCGATGATGAATTTGATGCTATTGCGGTTGGTATAACTTGTGAGGCAACTAAAAGATTAGAGTAATAGGAATGAGATTGGAGTTTAGAGATTAGAAAAATGCAAAGGAGATTGGAGTTTAGAAATTGTACGTTATAAAAACTCTGAGTACTGAACTTGAAACTCTAAACCCCAGAAGTAGAGCAAGGTTCACTACGGGGCACAGCAAACTCAAAGTTTTAAGCTCAAAAAAATTACGCAATATCCAGAGATTTGATTTTTGAACTTAAAACTTGATTAGAGCTTAGAATTTAATCCCCCCGAGGCCTGCGGCCTCGGGGGCTCCCTAGAAGCCAAAAGCAGACAACTAGAAGCTCTTTATCTACTTATCCCCACAAGTAGGTGGTTGCAAAAGAATGTATTTTTGTTACAAAATACAAAACATAAACATAACAACCATATGAATGCCGACGAATTATTTGTAGAGGAGAACGATTTAGAAGAAGACGATACTGTTTTTGATCCTGACGATTATGACCTTGATGAGGAAGACGAGATATAGCTAAAGATTAGAGTTTAGAGAATAGAAAAATGCAAAAGAGACTAGAGATTAGACGTTGGACGTTAGAGTTTGGAAAATTCAAACATTATTTTAAAATTTAACATTTAGAATTTGTCATTGAACAAACCCCCGAAGCGCGAAGCGCTTCGGGGGTTTCTAATTCCAATTTTCCAATCTCTAACATCTAAACTCTAATCTCTTTTACTTGTTTTATTTCTCTACAACCAACTTAACAAACCTCTTCTTTCCGATACGCA
Organism: Minisyncoccia bacterium; assembly: GCA_041751485.1. GTDB lineage: Bacteria > Patescibacteriota > Minisyncoccia > Phycocordibacterales > CAJQIN01 > CAJQIN01. The sequence continues at coordinate 7,279 of JBGSXG010000076.1, forward strand.
AAGTTAAGTTTTGATTCACAACAAAGGCGACGTCCGTAATAGCAACATCCTTACTTAAATCCTTTACCCCACCCTCTGCCACCAAACGTTTAAATTCGCTTTTAGATTCAATTACTTTGGCGCCGAGTAGAGCATCCACTAAAGCTGTGTCCGGAGAAATATGGTGTTCGCTAATATCTTCTGGAACTTTTTTATTAGAAAAAGTATCAACAAAATGTTTTTGTGCTTTTTGCACAGCATCTGGCGAGTGGTATAGCCCAACGATCTCTCGAGCTAAGCGCATCTTTGCATCGCGCGGATGAACTCCTTTAATAGCTTTATCAATCTCTTCTTGAGGCAAATCTGTGCAAAGTAAATAGTATTGCGGAATTAGCTCATCTTTCATAGACATAATCTTACCGTACATATCCTGAGGAGAATCGACAATAGTAATAACATTACCCCAACTAGTAGACATCTTACGTCCGTCTGTTCCTTCGAGCATTTGAATTGTCAGCACATCTTGTTCAGGCTGTCCGTAGAATTTTTGAATAATTCTTCCGGCTTTTAAGTTGAATAGTTGATCAAAACCTCCGATTTCAATATCGGCTCGCACCTGCACAGAGTCATACCCTTGCATAAGTGGGTATAAAAATTCTCGCAAAGAGATGTCCTGACCAGATTCAATGCGTTGTTTAAAATTTCTCCTAGCTAACATTTGTTGAACAGAAAATGTTTCTGCTAATTCAACCGTCTGCTTGAAGGTTAATTTTGAAAGCCACTTACTGTTATAATGAAATTCCGCCTGAGAGATATCTACCACTTTACCAATTTGCTGTTTGTAGTTTTGTAAGTTTTTTTGAATATCTTTTTGATTCAGCATTGGCCTTTTTTCTAGCTTGTCAGATGGGTCTCCAATTTGAGCAGTAAAATCACCAACAATAAAAACAACCTGGTGCCCTAAATCTTGAAAGGCTTTTAATTTCCTTAAGGCAACGGCTCGCCCAATATGAATAGTGTTTCCGGTTGGATCAAATCCGAGTTTTATACGTAACCTTTTGCCAGACAGTAGTTTTTTCTCTAGAAAGTCCTTCACAAAAACATCCTCTACGCCACGAGTCAAAATTTCTTGTATTTTTTGCTTGTCTGTAACAACAGGCTTGTTTTTTCGTCTTAAAAAGGTAAACATACTGCTACTTTAGCATGTTTTATTGACGACGTAGAGCGAGTGGAGTGAATAAGGCGCTCCCCGAGCCATGAGGAGAGTGGTATAGGTTTATTAATACCTTATGGCTCTGTTCTGGGGTTTAAATGCCTTTTATTGTACACTAGAAGAATGAAGAGATTATTTAAAAGACACAAAAAACTAATAAAAAACCTTATTTTAGTTAGCCTAGCAGTAGGCGCTTTTGTTATTGGCACCCTTTTGCTCTGGGTATCAACATTCCAAATACCAACCCTTGAATCATTTGAGGAAAGAAAAGTGACTCAGTCAACAAAAATATACGACAACACAGGAGAAGTTTTACTATATGATGTATTTAACAACATCAAGAGAACAGTTGTTCCTTTTGAGGATATTTCAGTTCATATAAAAAACGCCACCATTGCTATTGAGGACACTGAATTTTACGAACACTCTGGTGTTCGACCACTAGCAACTTTACGAGCTGTTTTCTTGCAACCCTTACGCGGTAAAGGTGTCCAAGGAGGATCGACAATAACCCAACAGGTTATAAAAAACTCGGTTTTAACTTCCGAACGAAAAGTCTCCCGAAAAATAAAAGAATGGGTTTTGGCTATTCGCTTGGAGCAAATGCTTGATAAAGAAAGTATTTTAAATATTTATCGGAACGAACCGCCCTCCGGCGGAAGTGTTTACGGGGTCGAAGAAGCCAGCCGACGATTTTTTAACAAAAACGCCTCTGAAGTAACCATTGCAGAAGCCGCTTACCTGGCTGCTCTTCCACAAGCGCCAACCTTCTATTCTCCTTACGGAAATAATGTAGAGGCTTTGGAAAACAGAAAAAATCTAGTTCTAAACAGAATGTTATCTGAAGGTTTTATCAATCAGACAGAATATGATCAAGCTCGAAAGGATGTTGTTGAATTCCAGATACGCGACGACCAAGGAATCAAAGCCCCGCACTTTGTTGTATATGTTAGAGAGCTCCTAACAGATGTCTATGGTGAGGATATGGTTGAAAACGGAGGCCTTGTTGTAACCACAACCCTTGATTGGGAATTGCAACAAAAGGCAGAAGAAATTGTCTATAAATATGCCTTAGAAAATGCAGAAAGATATGACGCTGAAAACGCTTCACTTGTTGCCATAGACCCTACTACCGGAGGTATCTTAGTGATGGTGGGTTCTCGTGATTATTTTGACGAAGAGATAGATGGTAATTTTAATATTGCCATAGCTAACCGGCAACCTGGTTCTGCTTTCAAACCTTTTGTATATGCAGAGGCTTTCAAGAAAGGATACACACCCGAAACAATTCTTTTCGATCTTAAAACACAATTCTCAACCACCTGTGCACCAAACAATATGACAAGCGAGAACGGTTGTTATTCCCCCACAAACTACGACGATGCCTTCCGAGGACCGATGACCATGCGAGATGCTTTAGCTCAATCAGTCAACGTCCCCGCTATTAAAGCTTTTTATTTAGCAGGAACTCGAGACGCTCTTAGATTTGCTCGAGATATTGGTATTTCAACGTTGACCAACATTGACCAATACGGACTAACGCTTGTTCTTGGAGGTGGTGAGGTAAAACTTTTAGATATGACAAGCGCTTATGGAGTCTTTGCGCAGGGAGGACTTAGAAACCAACACATCGCCGTTCTTGAAGTCGCAGACCAGCGAGGAAACACCCTTTATGAAGCTGAAATTCAGCCCAGGCGAGTTATGGACGAGAAAGTGGCATACACCGTCTCTGACGTCCTGTCAGACAATGTCGCTCGAACTCCGGCCTTTGGGGCTCAGTCATTTTTACACTTCCCGAATCGTGACGTGGCTGTAAAAACAGGTACCACAAACGACTACCGAGACGCTTGGATTGTTGGCTATACCCCATCGATTGCAGTTGGTGCTTGGGCAGGAAATAACAATAACCGCTCAATGGATAAACGCGTAGCTGGTTTTATCATTGCACCACTTTGGAATGAATTTATGAACGAAGCTCTAAAAACTCTACCTCAAGAGAGTTTCCCAGAACCAAACCGGGTTGATAATCCTTTAGTTGAATTAAAACCAACCCTAAGAAATGTATGGATCGGCGGTATTTCAACTCTTCTCGATAGCACCACAGGAAAACGCGCAACTGAAAACACACCCAAAGAGGTATTAACGGAAATAGTTACTGGAGGTGTTCACTCAATCCTGCACTGGGTGGATCGTAGCAACCCTCGTGGACCAATTCCATCAAACCCATCTCAGGATGCTCAGTACAATTTGTGGGAGTATCCGATTCAACGCTGGGTAACAACGCAAAATATCAGACTCCCCAGAGAAAACGATATCCCCGAAGAGATTAGTGACACACATAATCCAGAAAACAAACCCGTGGTTTCAATATCGATGCCATCATCTGTAGACGCATCTGACTCCATTAAAATTACCCCAGACATAGAAAGTAAGTTCTCTATTTCTCGAGTTGAATATTATGTAAATAGTACATACATCGGAGCAACAAACGCGCAGCCTTTTTCTTTATCTTTCACGCCCAACGAAATAGATTCTATTGGCTCAAATAACACCCTTCGTGTTGTTGTGTACGACGCTGTCCAAAATAAAACAGAGACACAAACATCTTTTAACGTATCTCAGTAATAACTGTTTTTCCTAAACGCTTGTTTATTTCAGAAAGAATGAGTTTTTTTTGCATAAAAAGATGGCTTTTCTCCGCCTGCGGGATATTGGTTGTTAGGGTATTGCGACGTATTTTTATTTGCTCTTTATGTATGGAAATTTTTGCAACCTCTTCTATAACAGAGATGCAGCATTCGACGGTTTGTTCTTTTTTGTGTAGTAAAAAAGAAAACTTTTTTAAAAAACCTGAAACGTCTTGCATATTAGCTACTCATCGGCATTGCCAAGTAAAGAAATGAGTTATCAGACACCCCAGTAATAACCATCGGCTTGGTATCTATACTGCAAGATAACTTTATACTGTCTGTTGGAATTGCCTGCAAACTATCAACAATGTATTTGTTGTTAAAATGCATTGAAATATCGTTTCCATCTAAAGACGCTTTGATTGTTGTGGTGTTTTCTCCAACGTCTGTATTTTTTGTTTCAACATACATTTTTTTCTGGGTTGGCTCGATATGAAATGTTATTTTATTAAACTTATCAGAGAAAATGTGCGCTGTTCTTATTCCATTTAAAAGATCTTGTTTCAAAACAGTGGCTGTTGTTGTGTTTTCCTTAGGAATAATTTGTTTATAGTCCGGAAAATTACCCTCAACTAAACGAGACGTGATGTATATCTCATCAGTTTTAAAAGCAATTTGACCTTCTGATATTTGGACAAAGGTTTGTTCGTCGACTCCGTCTAAAACCTTCACAATGTCTGTAATATTTTTTACCGGCAGTAAAATGTCTGAGAATTTCTGAACCTTTTTAGCTCTAATTTTCTTTTCTGCCAAACGAAATGAATCTGTGGCCACAAAAACAACCTCGTCGTCTGTTGAAGTAATAAAAACACTAGAAAGCTCTGGTTTCATACTAGAAGAAGAGGCCGCATACCAGACAGATTTAATTCCCTCTAAAAAATCACTTATGTTGATTGAAAAAGACTCGCGCATAGCTATCGTTGGAATTGATGGAAAATCATCACCAGGGACAGTTTTGATTGTTGTAGAAGTGTTCTGTGATGAAACAAGGAGTGTTTGTTCTGTAGACTCTAGTGTTATTTTAGAATCAGTGATGTTTTGAACAAGTGAGTGCAGTGTGTGTCCTGAGACAACAACAGATCCAGTTGATGTTACTTTTCCAGAAACAACTAGCTCTACTCCAACATCAAGGTTGGTTGCTTTTACAACCAAACCATCTGACTTAACTTCCAAAAAAATATTTGCAAGGATTGGTAGTGTTGCATTCTTGCTGGTTACTTTATCTGCTTTGGAGATAGCTTCTTGGATTTTTTCTTTTACACATTCTATTTTCATATTTCTTTATATAACTCTATTATTACTACTAGGGCTGTGGATTAGTGGAAAAGTTCAGGATATCTTTATTCTTAAGGTTATTTTGTTAAAAATAAAAAACATATTTTGTGGATATCTTTTGAGATTGTGTACAACAAAATATTCTTTGTTGTTTTGTTTAAACCTATCCCCAAAATATTCTTTGTTTTATACATAACTTATCCACACTATACCAACATTGATCTAATTTGATGTATTTCTTGTGCAAGGACATCATTTTTTTCTACCTCCCCTGTTATCTTTTCGCAGGAATGTATAACAGTGGTGTGGTCTCGGCCACCAAGTTTTTGACCAATTGAAGGATATGAAATATTAAAATCTTTTCGAAGTAAATACATAATAACCTGTCTAGGTTTGATAACTTCTTTCTTTCTAGTTTTTTCGTAGATATTTTTTTCCTCAACATTGTAATAATCTGAAACAACTTTAATAACCTCTTGCGGTGATCGGGTCTTTGGTCGCTGAGAAGCATCTTTTATTAGATTTTTTACATCATTTAGGGTGATATCTCTTTGTTTTAACTCAATATGACAACTAATAGTGTTAATAACCCCCTCCAATTCTCGAATATTTCCTGTTATATGGTTTGCTAAGAACAATAAAACATCTTCAGAAAGAGGTAAGTTGTTTTGTTGTATTTTTGTTTTCAAGATGGCCATGCGGGACTCTACGTCTGGTTTAGGAATATCAACAATCATTCCGGCCCCAAAGCGAGATTTAAGACGATCTTCAAGGTTTGAAATATAGTTTGGGTGTTTGTCTGAAGAGAAAACAATTTGCTTGTTGTTATCGTAAAGATAATTAAACAAATGAAATAATTCTTCCTGAGACTTGTCTTTCCCGGCAAAAAACTGGATATCATCCATTATAAGAACGTCGTATTTTCTATACTTCTCTTTAAAATTATTTACTTTTCCGCTGTGTACTGAGTTTATGTAATCCAAGGCGAATTTTTCTGATGTAACGTAAAAAACTTGTTTTGATTCATGATTTGCTCTGATGTGATTTCCCACAGCTTGAATTAGGTGGGTTTTACCGTGTCCGGTATTACCATAAATAAAAAGTGGGTTGTATACGATACCGGGTCGATCTATAACAGCTTGCGCCGCAGCGTGTGCAAGCTCGTTAAAAGGTCCAACCACAAAAGAATCAAACGTATACCGAGGGTTCAGGTTGTTGTCTTTGTTAATGTAATGCTCTTCTAGAGGAAGTGTGTTGCGCAAAGAAGGTTGTTCTTGTTGTTTCCCTTGAAGCTGTTTTTCGGGGTGTTGTTTGCTTACTTGATATTCAACAGATCGAACTTCTGGATAAGCATCGCGTAGTATTTTTAGAATAAAAGAGTGGTATTTGTTTGATAACCATTCTCGCACGAATGCATTAGGGGTTCCAACATACACCGCTCCGCCGTCTACTTTAGAGATAAACGTATCTTTGAACCAGGTGTTGAAGTTTGGTTTTGAGACATTGAGCTCAATTTCAACGAGTACTTTATTCCATAGTTCTTTAGTGTTCATAGAGTTATCGACTATTATATATCTTTGGGCGCATACGAACAGTTGAATAAAATTCAAATGTATGTTAATAAGTTGTTTATAACTTGTTGATTAGTGGATAGTTGCAATTCTTCTAGACTTCTTTATAATCAGCAAATTCAATATAATATGTCTCAAACATACCAACCCAAAAAAAGAAAAAGAGCTCGAGTACACGGATTCCTTACCAGACAGAGAACTCCTGGTGGTAAAAACATTATTCGACGTCGACGTCGAAAAGGACGCACCGCTTTAAGTGCATAAATAATGTTCCCCTCTCGACACCGGATTCGTAATTGGTTTTTTAGAAATACCGGTAAACCTGTGGAAGTCGTGAATACTTCGGCTTTTTTTGTGCGAGCATATCAAAATAAAATAGACGCACAGTCACATATCTCAATTATCGTTCCTAAAAAGGTTTATCGTAGTGCGGTTGATAGAAACGCAAGCCGTCGTCAACTCTCTGTTGTATGCGAAAAAAGAATTGATGTTCTTAAGCCTTATTTTTATACAATTTCTCTAAAGAGACAGATGGAAACAAAAGAAATGCAAAAAGAGTTGGACACTCTTCTGCAAAAGAATTTTCTTGATAAGACTCTCGATGTGGTCTAGAATGGCTCTATGATTTCAAATTTTTTCTCCATTACACTTTACCAACCCTTATACAACGGGCTGGTTTTTTTAATGGATATTCTGCCTTTTATAGATGCCGGAATTGCTGTAGTTCTATTTACTATTATTATTAAACTTATTCTCTTCCCTCTTTCTAAAACAGCTGTAGCTACGCAGTTTAAAATGCGACAACTAGCCTCAAAGATTCAGGAAATAAAAGATAAGTATAAAGAAGATAAGCAAGAGCAGGCCAAAAAAACCCTAGAGCTGTATAAAGAAAATGGTATTAATCCATTTTCAAGCGTTCTACTCATAATAATTCAGTTGCCCATTATCTTTACTCTTTACTTTGTTTTCCTTAAGTCGGGCCTTCCTGATATCAATATGGACCTGTTGTACTCTTTTGTGCCCAAGCCAGAGAACGTAAATATGATATTTTTAGGAATTTTTAATATCGCCGAGAAGAGCTGGCTTTTGGCTATTGCCGCGGCTGTGACCAACTTTTTCCAAATTAGATTTTCAATGCCTAAGTATGTTCCCAAGGAAAGAAAAAAGGGAGAAGCACCTTCTTTCAAAGACGACTTTGCTCGTAGTATGAATATTCAGATGCGCTACGTGTTCCCTGTTGTGGTACTTTTTATTGCCTACAGTATCTCTGGCGCTATTGCAATTTATTGGACAACAAGTAACTTGTTTATGATCGGACAAGAGTTGGTTATCAGAAAGACGGTAAAGAATAAATATGAACAATCTTGAAATCAGAAATCTTATACAAGAAACAATGGAACGTCTTGGCGTTGAGGTGACAGATATCACCGAGGAAATTTTAGAAGCTCCCACTGAGACACCTCTATTTACCATCCGTACACCAGATAGTTATATGTTAATTGGTCGTGAAGGGGTTGGATTTCAGGCCCTGAACCACTTGATTATGCGTTTGGCCATAGCCAAAGACCCAGATGTTCACAAGTTCACTGTAGACATAAACGGATACTACAAAGAGTCTTTAGAGAAAATAAAACAAAAGGCTCGTTTTGGCGCTGAACGTGCTCGATCTTTTCAAGCCAGTATTGAACTTGAGCCAATGAATGCTTTTGAGCGACTGATTGTCCACTCACTGTTCCCAGAAGGTGGTGATATAAAAACCCGCTCTGAGGGAGCGGGTTCTGAAAGAAGAGTTGTGTTGATGTTTGTGGGTAAAGAGGCTTTTTAAAAAGACCCACTCCCCTGACCATTTTCGTTAGAAGAAGCCAGAGCCTCCTCAATGTTTAAGACCCATAAAGTGAGGTCTTTTTTGTTTGTGAAGACCAGTTGATTGTCAGAAGTGTTAACTTCCAAAGAAAGGGCATCAACTGACTCCTGCGGAATATTTATAAGATTGCTAGAGCTGTATTGATTTGTATACATAATAAAGACGTCGTCTGAAGAAACCTCTCCTTTGTACCAGTCATCTGGGTAGCTCGTGTGCGTAATGTTTCTTGACGCTGCACAAAGAATATTTTCTTCATTATTTAAGACCACACATTTTTCTGGGATTACTGAAGGGGTAATAGGTAAAGCATCAGTCGTTATGCCCTGGTGCACAAAAGACACTAAAAAGTTGTTTGATAAGTGTGAGTATAGAATTGAGCCGTTGCTCACTTCAGTTACAAGGCCTTGTAGTGGCCCCAGTATTTTTCTAAGGCCACCTGTTAAGGTGCTTACATAACTTATCCCTGTAGATAGGTATGTTGGTTTGGTTGTAAGAACCAATGAGGTGTCATTTTGCCAGTCAACTAGCCATTGCGTTCCTGGGACTGAAAAACTAGAAGAACCTGATCCGTCTGGGTTACTGACCGTCACAGAGCTTCCCTGAATGTAGGCAATACGTGTGCCGGATGGAGATACACTAATAGAACTGATGTTTTCTGGTAAATAAGTTACCGCTGTTTCTCGCAGCATATCAGTACTTGTTCCAGTTGGTTCAAGTAGCTCGACGTATGTTGTGATGATGTTTAAACCAGCTTCATCTAGTTGTCTGTAGATAACCCCTTCCCCTTCTGCGAGCCACAGAGCCCCGTAGATTTTTGGCAGGGTTGTGTTTGTTATCTTAGTTACCTCATAAGAGTCAACAGAAGCATCGTAGATGTGTCCTGTGCCAC
>JBGSXG010000077.1:0-10002 GCA_041751485.1 Minisyncoccia bacterium
TCCTTAAGAGTTTTTTCGTACTCCCGGTTTCCTTCAGCAATATCATCAAGCTCGTTTTCCATATCTGCTGTAAAAGAGTCACTAATGTATTCGCCAAAATTCTTTTCAACAAAAGAACTAACCACATCTCCGGTGTCTGTGGGAAATAGAGTTCGACCTTCTTTTTCTACATATCCTCGGTCTTGTAGGGTTTTAATGATAGAAGCATATGTTGAAGGTCTTCCTATTCCTCTTTTTTCTAATTCTTTAATAATTCCAGCCTCAGAATATCTTGATGGTGGTTGAGTCTGCTTTTCTTCAGCGTGTATTTTTTTGAGATTTAGAGTGTCTCCTTCTGCAACCTCCGGGACCTCTATGTCATCTTTACGGGATGCGGGATCGGCTTTTAGCCAGCCATCAAAAAGAATTCGGTTTCCATTAACTGAAAATCTTGGCATATCGGGATTCTCTCCTACTTTTACTAGTACTTTAGTTTTCAGCAGACCAGCATCAGTCATTTGGCTAGCCATAGCTCTTTGCCAGATTAGTTGGTATAGGCGTTTTTGATCTGAGTTTGATCCAGCTTCTTGTTTGGAAAAATAAGTTGGACGAATAGCTTCGTGGGCCTCTTGAGCATTTTTACTTTTTGTTTTATAGGCTCTTTTTTCGTGGTATTGATCACCAAATATTTTTTTGACCTCCTTTTCGCAAGCGTCTGTTGCTGAAGAAGACATAGCTACAGAGTCGGTACGCATATAGGTGATGTGTCCTGCTTCATACAATTTTTGAGCCGTACCCATAGTTCTGGATGGTGAAAAACCAAGTCGGGTACTGGCCGCTTGTTGTAGTGTTGAGGTTATAAAAGGTGGTCGCGGTGAGCGCTTTGCTTTTGTTTCTTTTATCTCGCCCACTACCCAGACACCCTTTTCCCCTTCTTCGAGTATCATATCGACTCTAGAACGTTCTGTTGGCTCTTCGGCACAGATTATTTGAAATACTTTATTCTTTTCAACATCTGCTGTGATGGTCCAAAAAGTAAGAGGGTTAAAACTCCTGATCTCGCGCTCTCTTTCCATTATGATTCGTAGAGCGGGTGATTGAACACGTCCAGCCGAGAGTCCGTAGCGGACCTTTTTCCAGATAAGAGCAGAAAGGCCGTATCCGAAAAGACGGTCGAGTACACGCCTAGCCTCTTGTGCTTTGCGAAGATTGGTATCTATGTCACGAGGATGCTTAAGAGCATTCCGTACAGCTTCTTCTGTGATTTCGTTGTAACTAACACGCTTTACCTTGGTGCCCTTTGGTAATAGTTCGGCTATATGCCAAGCAATAGCTTCTCCTTCTCTATCGGGGTCTGTGGCTAAAAGAACTTCGTCTGTACTTTTTGCGGCAGCTTGTATTTCCTTAACAACTTTCTTTTTGTCAGGACTGATTACGTAGTGGGGGACGAAACCAGCATCAATATCTATGGCGTCCTTGCCGCTTTTTGGAAGGTCACGAATATGTCCGACAGAAGCTTTTACAATAAAATCTGGTCCAACATATTTGGAAACAGTTTTGGCCTTAGCAGGCGATTCAACAATTAAAAGTTTTTTACCCATATGTTTTGTGTTTTACACATTACTACACTATATGTATTAGTTTGGCAAATTAAGATAAAGCATACCTAGATGTTCTGTTACTACCCCCTTAAGTTCAAGTTGTGATAGTACGATAGCACATTCACTGGCTGAAAGGGATGTCTTGTTAAGAAGAGATGAGCGGTCGAGCGGTTCGGTGTGAAGAAGAGACACGATAGTTTTTTCTTTTTCTGTCAGGTCAATTTCGGGTAGCGTTTGTTGTTTCGTGTCATCGTTTATGCCTACAGCCTCTAGAATATCTGATGGAGAGCTTAGGGGTATCGCTCCGTTGCGGATTAGGTGATGTGGACCTTCTGAGTTTTTTGAGAATATTGATCCTGGTACAGTGGCCACATCGCGGTTGTACTCCATTGCTAGTCGAGCTGTTATCAGAGTCCCTGACTTTTTTTCTGCTTCTATTACAACTACGATGTGTGAAAGTCCAGCCATAATTCTATTTCTCTTTGGAAAACTCCATTGTGTTGCTTTAAAATCTGGTTCGAATTCTGAGACCAAGGCGCCTCCGGAAGAAACAATATTTTCTGCAAGCGATCGATGCGATCGAGGATAAAGTACTTCTGGGTTTAGTCCAGATCCGGGCACTGCCACGGTGTGAAGTCCGTGCTTCAAGGCGCTAGTGTGAGCTATGGAGTCGATACCTAAAGCCAATCCTGAGATAATAGAAACGTTGTGATTTGCTAAGGTTGAAACAATTTTTTCGCAAACCTCTTTTCCGTAAGAACTGTAACGTCTAGCACCAACTATACATACGCAGGTTGTTTTTGGGTTGGGTAATTTTCCTCGCACGTATAGTTTTTGTGGAGGATCATTGATTTCTTTCAGAAGTGGCGGTATCGATTGTGTCGATAAAGACATATTTCAGAATTGTAACACTTCTGATACTATTAACAGAACGCCACCCGACACTTTTTGTGTATAAGGATGTGTCGGCAACACGCTTCGCCCAGCAAGGGATGGTCTATTCGGCCACGCGTGTTGCTAAAGAAATTGGCGTTGTTCTATAAGTTTGTTTTCTTTTTAATAATAACAACACAAAAAGTGTTTGGGAGCTCGATTTTTATAGTCGTTGCACACCTTAAAAATTGGCATGCTAGATATCAACTTTATTGTAGACAACAAGGATATTATTGCTGAAGCTGGAAGAAAAAAAGGTAGTGATTTTGACGTGGAAGCTTTACTTGTTGTTGATGAACAGAGGCGAGCATTGCTAAAAGGTGTGGAGGCAAAGCGCGCAGAACAAAACGAAGCTAATCAAAAAGTTGCTCAAGCAGATGATGCTGAAAGAGAGGACCTGATTAATCAGATGAAGTTGGTTAAAGAGGACTTACAGAAAAAAGAAAACGAACTGAAAGCCGTTATGGCTGAGTGGCAGAAGCTTATGCTTACTGTTCCTAACATTCCAGATGTTTCAGTTCCCGAAGGGAAAAATGAGGAGGATAATGTTGAAGAAAAAGTTTGGGGAGAAAAACCCGTTTTTGATTTTGAACCAAAGGATCATATGGAGCTTATGACCAGCTTGGGTATAGCTGATTTCGAACGGGGAACGAAGGTTCATGGTTTTCGCGGGTATTTTTTGGTTGGAGATGGGGCTTTGTTGTCGTGGGCTATTTGGAACTATGCACGAGATTTCTTTTTGAATAAAAATTTTACGCCAGTTATCGCACCAACTATTGTTAGAAAAGAATTCTTCTACGGCACCGGACATCTTCCAGCTGAAGCTGAAGATCTGTTTGAAACTCAAGATGGTGATTATTTATCTGGAACAGCTGAGGTTCCAATGATGGCATATCACTCAGATGAAGTATTATCAAAGCAAGACCTACCTAAAAGATATTTGGCTTTTTCTCCTTGTTATCGACGAGAGGCTGGAAGTCATAGCAAAGATGTAAAAGGTCTTATTCGTGTTCATGAGTTTTATAAATGGGAACAGCTTATCTTATGCGAGGCTCATCATGACGAGTCTGTAAAGTATTTTGAGGAGGTCAATGCTAATACAGAAGCTTTTATTGAGTCATTGGGCATACCATATCGACGTCTATTGATTTGTACTGGAGACTTGTCCGCCAGCAAAGTAAAACAATACGACACCGAGTTGTGGGTGCCAAAAGAAAATACATACAGAGAGATTTCAAGTGCTTCTTATTTTCATGATTACCAAACAAGGAGATTTAATATTAGATACAAAGACGAAGCCGGAAAAAGCGCATACGCCCATTCATTGAACTGTACAGCCATTCCGACACCACGAATTTTAGTTTCTCTTCTAGAGAATTTTCAACAAGCTGATGGTTCTATTTCTATACCTTCTGTTTTGGTGCCTTATCTTGGCAAAGAAACTATTACACCTAAAAAATAATTTTTCGTATGTCACGTAAGGTCATACGCTCAGAAAAGCTCCGCAAGAGAAAAAGACACATATTTTTTATAAAAATGTCTGCAGTGGTGTTTTTGTGCGTGGCAAGTATTGGCGGTTTGGTTTATGCGTTTAATACAGACATGGCGACTATCCAGCGCGTAAGGGTTATCGGAGCTCAAGAGTTTGTTAACCGAGATGTTGAGAAGCGAGTCGTAAGTATTCTTGCTGGCTCATATTTTGGTTTGATTCCTAAGGAGAACATCTTGCTGTACCCAAAGAGAGAAATTTTACAAGAGATTTCAAATACATTTCCGCGCCTGCAAGATATCCAAATAGAACTTGACCCATTTAAGGAGCAGACTCTAATTTTATCTTTGATTGAGAGAAGGGAAAGTGGTGTGTGGTGTAGAGAAGTTGAACTGACGGAAGATTGTTATTTTATTGATAAGGAAGGATACGTGTTTGCGCCAGCCCCTACTTACTCAGACGGGGTTATGTTTTCTTATCGTGGTTATATAGAAGGAGATCCGCTTGGTAAGCAATTTCTTAATACAGAAACTGTTTCAAAAATCCAATCCTTTATTCGAGCTATTGAAAATAGTCCACAGATTAAAATAAGTCCAATTGGATTGGAATACCTAGGTCCAAATGAGTATAAGCTCCAGATATCAAATGGGTCGTATATTCTTTTTAGTGATTCGTATGGATTATCACGCGCATATGACAATCTGCTTATTTCTATTAAACAAGGAGACATTATTTTGGAAGATCTGTCCTATGTTGATATTCGTATCCCAAATAAGGTTTTTTATAGACACATCTATGATGATGTAGTTTCTGAATAGGTTATACTATAAGAGATATATATGATTTTTATCTCTTACATAACTTGGCATTATAGTGGAGCTCTGCAATCAGGCGTGTTGCTAATTAGAAATATTTTGACATTTCTTCTGCATTTTTTCTCTGTCCCTTTGCTTTTAAGAACATACTTTAATAAATTTGGACGTCTCGGCGAGAGTTACAAAGGAGGGTTTGATTTGGAGCTCTTTTTCTCCACCTTTGTTGTCAATACTTTAATGCGTATTGTCGGCGTGATTGTCAGAACGGTGTTTATTTTACTGGGGTTACTTTCAGTGCTTGTCGGAGCGATGGCTGGCCTGCTCTTTATATTTGCGTGGCTCCTGTTGCCACTTATTGTGTTTGTGTGTTTTGTTTACGGGATAACCTTAATATTTTCATAAATTATGACCCTTAAAGACGTATACAAAAAGTCTTTGTATTATCGACCAGCCATCTCAATGGATGGGTTTATGCCTGTGGGTGTACGCAGGTTGACCTATAAGACATTCACATTTTTGTTTGTCGTTATGCTAAGTGCCTACATACTCTTTTCTTTTGGTTCATATAATACGGCTTATGGTATCACTTTAGTTTTATTTTCTATCTGGTCTGTTTGGAGCGCTTGGGAGATGTTTTATAATTCTCTGCAATCTAAAGATCCTCATATTACACACGTTACGCCTCTTGTTGCTAGGCTTGTTTTAAGAGGCTCAAGTCGTGATGTGACAAAAGCTCTGGTTTATACAGATATTGGTCTTCTGATAATGAAGCGTTTGGGTATAAACAAAAAGGATGTTCGTAAATTTTTTAAATCTACACAACGTGAGACACTGCGATCAGGAGATTTTTTTGTTAACGACGCACCTTTTGTTGATTTGGTCTCTGTCTGGCGTGCTCTAATCGATCGTGATGCTGTCCTCAGACAGTTTCTGTTTACTAAAGGTATTCAAGAAGAACATATCGCTCACGTGTGTTTGTGGATGGAACGGCAGATGTATCTTGATTTGGCAAAAATAAGATGGTGGACAAGGGATGCCTTGCTTAGGATTCCAAGTATCGGCGTGGCTTTTTCATACGGCAGAGCTTATCTTTTGGAAAAATATGCGCTCAAAGTAGAGGGCAGTCACTCTTCTGTGTTGTTTGATTATTTTGAAGATGAGCTCGATTCTTTAGAGCTTATTCTTACTAGGTCAAAAGAAGCCAATGCTTTAGTTGTTGGTTCTCGAGAGAATATCCGCATGATCAACTTGCTTCAAAAGAAAATGCAAAAGGGTAATGTCCATCCTCAGATTGAACATAAAGAATTGTTTATGTTGCACACAGAAGAGCTGTTGTCTGGCTCATCTGATAAGGTCAATTTTGAAAGCACTTTTATAAAAATTCTTAAAGAGATAAGACATGCAGGAAATATTATTCTAGTACTGCCCGATTTTCCATCTTTCATTGCGCAAGCCCAAACACTGGGCTCAGATGTCCTTTCGATGCTCGACACGGTTCTGATCTCAGCCGACGTGCAGGTAATTGCTTTTACTGAACAGGGACAATTTCATCAGATACTTGAGAGTAATCAAATTATCCAAGAGCGTTTTGAAAAGCTCTTTGTCTCAGACAAAGAAAAAGAGATAATAAGGACCATTGTCGAAAATTATATTTCTTTGCTTGAAAAAAAGAATAAATTGTTTTTCGAGTATTCGGCAATTGACGCAATTGTAAATAGTGTAGAAAGGCATTTTGTTACACAATCTCCGATTGATGAAGTCACAGATGTCTTAGTTGACCTGTCTGGAAGTATTTCTAAAACAAGTAAAAAGGTTGTTACAGATGAAGATGTTTTGGAGTTGGTTCAAGAAAAGACCGGTATTCCTCTGCAAAGTGCTGATGGACCAGAGAAAGAGAAGTTGCTTAACCTAGAATCTTTTTTACACAAGCGAGTTGTTGGGCAGGACTCGGCGATCTCGTCCGTAGCTGACGCCTTGCGCCGAATGCGTTCGGGGATTTCTAATCAAGATAAACCCATAGGAACTTTTATATTTCTAGGTCCAACAGGTGTTGGTAAAACAGAAACAGCTAAAGCTTTGGCTGAGAGTTTCTTTGGAAGCGAGAAAAAACTTCGTCGTCTAGACATGTCTGAGTTCAGTGGGTCCGATGCCGTGGCTCGTCTGATTGGATCATTTGAAACAGGGACTTCTGGAATCTTGTCTTCTTTGTTGCGTGAGCACCCGTATGGTGTTTTGCTTTTGGATGAGTTTGAAAAAGCGTCTCAGTCTGTGCACGATTTGTTTTTGCAGATTCTTGATGAGGGTATTTTTACTGATATGAAAGGAGAAAAAGTTAATGCACGGAACACGCTCATTATCGCAACTTCAAATGCCGGTAGTGATTTGATCTGGAAGTACGCTAAACAGGGGGAAGATGTGGTTATTCACGAAAAGGAAATTATAGATGACATCATTGAAAGCAGGGTCTTCAAACCCGAACTTATTAATAGGTTTAATGACGTTGTTGTTTTCCACCCATTAGAAAAAGAGCACGTTGTCAGTATTGCAGAGATAATGCTGAAGCATATGTCGGATCGTCTGCGGAAAAAAGGAGTAGATGTTTCGCTTACTCCTGATGCGCTAGAGTATGTTGTTGAAAAGGGAGTTAGTACAGAATTTGGTGCTAGAGAATTACAACGTATCCTACAAAATACCGTCGAAAGTGTAGTGGCCAAGAAGATGCTCGAAGGTGAAATTAAAAAAGGTGACACCATCACGCTATCTCGAGCAGATATAGAATAGTTTTGACTTTTTAGTAGAGGAGAGTAGTCTGTTTCTTCAGAGTTCGTTCTAACACAACACAGGAGAATCTTCAGATGAATAATTCGCAAATTGAAAACGTGAACGTCGAAAGCATTAGACCACTTAGTTCGCCAAACGCAATCAAGCTTGAACTCCCGATCACTGGTGGAGCAAGCAGGACTGTCGTGGATGGACGAGACGATGTTGTCCGGATTCTGAACGGGGAAGACCGACGTGCGCTTGCATTGGTTGGTCCGTGTTCTATTCATGACGATGCCAGTGCTCTTGAATATGCTGAGCGTTTGAAGGATTTGCAGTACCGGCTTGCCAACATGTTTTTGGTAATGCGTGTGTACTTCGAAAAGCCACGTTCCACCACAGGGTGGACGGGGCTCATCATGGATCCTGATCTTGATGGATCATTTGATATGGAGAAGGGGTTGCGTCTTGCGCGCGACATTCTTATCTCTATCGGGACTAAAGGGGTGCCGTGTGGAACAGAGTTCCTTAGCCCATTTGTGGTTCCTTACATTGCGGATCTTGTCGCATGGGGTGCCATTGGTGCTCGGACGACTGAGTCACAGACACACAGGCAGATGGCCTCGGGCCTTTCAATGCCGATTGGATTTAAAAACGGCACCGGAGGAAGCTTAGACATCGCCGCGCAGGCAATTGTTTCTGCAGGGTCACCTCATCAATTCCTTAGTATCGACAACGACGGGCGCGCCAGTGTTGTCCAGACCAAGGGGAATCCCAACTGTCACTTGATTTTGCGCGGAGGGAAAAGTGGGGCAAACTTTAGCTCTGATTCAGTTCGTGCGGCAGAGGCAGCACTTGCTGTTCAGGGCCTGGGTTCGCCAAAGATCGTGGTTGATTGCTCTCACGCCAATAGCGACAAGAAGTGGGAGAATCAGGAGGCTGTGCTTCAAAGTATGGTTCAGCAAAGGGCGTCTGGAGATAAGTCTATCATCGGGTTTATGCTCGAGAGCAACCTCAAGGCTGGTCAGCAGTCCATCGCCGACGCGCCACTCCAGTACGGTGTCTCGATTACGGACGCTTGTGTCGGCTGGGAAGACACCGAAAGAATTCTGCTTGAAGCCGACAAGGCTCTTGGGTAGTAAGACCCGTGGAATTCAGCCCGCATACCAACAAACGTTGGTTGTGCGGGTTTTTTAATACAAATCAACGGGTAATACTACGTATTACCCGTTGAAATTTATAAAGATAACCATAGAATTTCGAATTTCGAGTTCTGAATTTCGAATAAAATCTTAATTCACAATTTTGAATTTTCCAAGCTCTAACGTCCAACGTTCAATCTCTTTTGCACTTCTCTAGTCTTTTGTCATTAACTTTCTCCTTTTAACTTTCAACTTTTTACTATTAAAATGTTGTGCATCCAACCCAATCCTAGTATGCTCCTAGAATATGAGTTATGGATTTTGGAAAGATATAAAACTACCAGCCGTAGTCTTGGCTCCCTTGGCGGACGTAACCGATCCAGCTTTTCGACGTATCATAGCTAAGTACGGTAAACCAGATGTTATGTGGACCGAGTTTGTCTCGGCCGACGGCTTGTCGCATCCAGAAGCTCGCGAGAAGCTAATGCTTGATCTTCGATATGTAGAAGAGGAGCGACCAATCATAGCTCAGCTATTTAGCTCTAATATAGATGAAATGAAGAAGGCTGTAGAGATTGCTTGCGAGCTTGGTTTTGATGGTATTGATATCAATATGGGTTGTCCGGATAAGAATGTGTGTAAGCAAGGGGCTGGCTCAGCACTCATTCGAACTCCAGAAAAAGCCCAAGAAATTATTCGAGCCTCCAAAGAGGTGGCCGGTGATATTCCTGTGTCAGTCAAAACGCGCATTGGATACAGTAAAGACGAAGAGCTTGAGTATTGGCTCGCGAGTCTGCTCGAAACAGAGCCAGCACTTATTACCCTGCATGCCCGCACAAAAAAGAATATGTCCAAAGTGCCGGCCCGATGGGAGACTATTTCTGAGGCGGTCAGAATTCGTGATGAAGCGGGAAGCAAAACACTTATCTTTGGCAACGGTGATGTAAAAAATATTGAAGAGGCCCATAAGAGGGTAGAGGAAACTGGTTGTGATGGGGTGATGATCGGCCGAGGCATATTCGGTAATCCGTGGTTGTGGTCTGGACACGTGCCAACTAAGGAAGAGAAATTACGCGTGCTTGTTGAACACACCAATTTATTTGCTGAACTTATGCCATATAAGAGTTTTGCCATTATGAAAAAACACTTCAAGGCCTATGTGACTGGCTGGGACGGAGCTAAGGAGCTACGTATGCAGTTGATGGAGGCGAATACAGCAGATGCTGTGGAAAAGGTGGTGGCAGACTATTTGGAAGGGCAGTAGAATGATATATGGACCTGCC
>JBGSXG010000078.1:0-5372 GCA_041751485.1 Minisyncoccia bacterium
CATTGCCTAAAGCTCGTGCTGTCAAATCCGCCCCTTTAAGTCCTACAAAAAGAACCGGCTTTACAACATAGTCTGACGTTGTATCAAACAAACCATAGACACCACCCACAAAATTATTAGCCACTGTCTGCGGAGCACCAAGTGCCAGACGAGCTCCTGTTTCCAAAATGTCATAAGTATCTACCATTCCTCCATACAAGACAGCTAGCGGAGAAAGGGCTTCAGAAAAATCAAACTCAAAAGAAACTTCTGGAACCAGATCGAGCGAAGCGACTTTATTTTCTACACCATCAAAAAGATTGACGTACCCGACCACTAAACGATATGGGCTTTCAACCACAAAGCGAGCAACCGCGGTAGAACTTTCTCCGACTTTAATTAACTCGCTACCAAATGCTACAAATGGTCTAGAAAATATCTGCGTGTTTTTTGTATCAAAAAGTTCAACATAACCGACTGCAACTTTATGCGGAACAGAAAGTACTGATCTAGACACCGTGGCTAGAGTTGATCCAGCAAATTTAAAAGGTTGGGAAATATACTCAGATGGAAAATCAATCTTCTCTACTGACTCAAACAGACCAACGTATCCATTCGCTAAACGATAAGGACTCTTTACAACACCGTTGGCAAATGAAGAAAATAGTTCTCCGACTTCAATGAAATCTTCACCAACTGCTACAAACGGCCTAGAAAACATTTCTGCATTTTGTGCATCAAAAGCTGATACATAAACCTTAGCGATTTTTTCTGGCACAGAGAGTGTGGCTTTCGCGACACCACTCCATGCATACCAAGTCTGGCCACCAAAATTTCCAACTCCAGCAACTTGATCTTCAAAATTTTCTCTAGCATCATCCCAAACATTAATAGCGTCATCTTCAACAAAAGCCATAGCTTGAGTTGCACTGCTAACCACCCTAGAAGCATCCTTGGCTAAGGCTTGCGGAACACCGGCATAACTTCCAGCAAAAAGTCCTGTTGTGATAAATCCTGCCAGCCCAAGCGCGACGAGTTCTTTTTTAGGTACTGAGAAAAATGTAGATGGTTTAGCCTGTCCTGTGTTGGCCCTGTATTCTGCCTTCATTTGTTCAGAAAGCTCTTTGGCTTTTCTTTCTTTTTCCTTTTGGCGCTCTTTGACAAAACGCTTAAGGGAGTCTTCTGTCACAAACCACCCATGACCAACCTTTCGACCACTGAGTTTTCCTTCTCGACAAAATCTACTTATGTAGTCAGGCGCTAGTCCAAGCATCTCCCCCGCCTTTTTTGAGGAAATGTATGTTGTCTTTCTGTCTATTGATTGGATGATGTGGCTAACTTTTTTTCTCATAAACAATATTTATATATATTGTACCAATTAAAAAGACCGCTTGCGCGGTTTCAAGAATAAAAACTGTGGAAAACTATTGATATTTCGGATACCTATACAATTTTTACAACGGCGATCCCATACCAGTGATCAGTGAGAACACTCGGAAAACAATGGGCACGAATACATCCCATAAAAAGAATATGAAGAATATGATTACAACGATTGCATAGCGCTCAAGAAATATTCTCAGACTTCTTAGCTGTGCTGGCAGAAAAGTGAATAGAATTTTTGATCCATCCAACGGAGGAAGTGGAATGAGGTTGAAAAAAGCCAGAATGATATTTATCAAAACAACATATGCCGAAATCTCTATAAATTGAGCCGGAAAAGACACATTCTCTGAAAAACGAATCAAGAGTCCGAAAATAAGTGCGAGGGTAATATTAACTGCCGGACCAGCCCCAGCAACTATAGCGTCGCCATATTTATGAAATTTTTGAAAGTTATATGGATTATACGGAACGGGCTTTGCCCATCCAATAATGAAGCCTCCAAGCAAGTATGCAATGGTAGGAACGATAAAAGAACCGAAGAAATCCAGATGCTTAATAGGGTTTAGGGTCAGCCTACCCTGTAGTTTGGCAGTCGGATCCCCTAGCCACAATGCGGCATAGCCGTGAGAAACTTCGTGGATGACCACTGACATTAAAAGGATAGCGATGATGAAGACGAAAGTAAATTCCATAACCAATATAGTACCACTATGCTGATGTAATTTCGAATTTAGGATTTTTATCTGTTCAAAACTAAAACAGAAATCCCCCGAAGCGCTTGCGCTTCGGGGGATTTTCTAAAAACTAAAAGCTATTTTATTACTCCTGCTTTTTTCAGTGCTTTATGAGCTCCATTCTTCTGAATAGTCTTGAGTCCTTTTGTAGAAACGTTGATGGTAATATATTTCTTAAGCTCAGGAACAAAAATTTTTTTCTTGTGGATATTAGCTTTTCGGCGACGTTTTCCGACAGGGTTAAACTGCGTTGCACGCGTACGGTTTGAGTACCCGCCTCCCATTTGTCCTGATTTACCTGTGATTGCGCATTCTTTTGCCATAATGTTGTAGGAGTTACTTTAATAGATTAGAGGAAATAATGCAAGCGTCATATCAGAATATGGAAGTTAGAATATATAAAACAGAGAAACCCCCAAAGCGCAAGAACTTCGGGGGTTAATTCGTGTCATTCGAACTCATTCGTATATAGGTGTCGTGACCCTTTCTCCATCCGAGTAAAACGTAACCGTTCCCACTTCATAAGTTCCAAGATACGGCACCCCGACTCCAGCCAGTGTATCCAAAACTTCTTTATGTGGATGTCCATAACTATTATCTTTACCGGCAGAAATAATAGCCACATTTGGTTGAACACTCTCCATAAAAATTCGACTAGTTGATGTTCGAGAGCCGTGGTGACCCAGCTTCAAGACATCACTTACCAAACCATCACCTTCACGCAAAACCAGATGTTTCTCTACGCTAGTACCCACGTCGCCCGTTAACAAAAAACTAGTTTTTCCATATATAACCTTAGCCACTACCGAGGCATCGTTGCCCGTAATAATTGTGTCAGCATACGGGAACAATACCTGCACAAAAACACCTGAACCCATATCAATAACCATCCCGCGTCGCGCCTCAAAAAGTTCTGATCCTTCATTATCAATACCGTTTTGAAAGCGACCAAAGAGAGCTGTGTCGGAATGACTATTTGTACCGACGACCGCACCAATTTCGTACCGATCAAAGACTGCCGGAAAACCACCGATATGATCAGCGTCTGGATGTGTCATAACGACAACATCAATATGCCTGTCAGAAAATGACATCACCTCACCAAGTGCCCGTAAAACAGCCCGATCGCGACCAGCATCAATTAGCATCTGCACACCTGAAGGAGAAGTTAGTAAAATGGCATCCCCCTGACCAACGTCCAAAATATCAACACGTAATACATTAGGAGCCTGCAATCGAAAACTCTCTAAGAATAGTCCCACGGATATCAGAAAAAATGCTCCAAAAAAGAAACCACGAAATGTCTTCATATGTGTATGTTACTATGAAGTAACATTATTCATAATATAACTATCTAATACCTAATATATGTACGAAGCAAAGATATTTAAAATTCCTGAGCTCAAAGGAATTTCACAAAAAACTATTGATGAGCACTTGAAGCTCTATCAAGGATATGTAAAACACACAAATCTGATACTTGAAAAAATGACCTCAGACAAAGAGGGTTACGAGGAGTCTGAAGCACGTCGCAGACTCGGCTTTGAGTTTGACGGTATGCGCAATCACGAATACTACTTTGAGCAACTTGAAGGTGGACAGAGCGATCCTGACAAAGAACATCCTCTAACTAAAAAAATTGAGAAAGATTTTGGAAGCATGAAGCAGGCCCATAATGACTTTAAAAAAATTGCTTCAACTCGTGGTATTGGCTGGGCAGTGCTCTACTATGACAAACAAGGAGATAGGCTAATACAAACTTGGGTAGACGAACAGCACTTAGGACAACTCAACGGACTTACATTTCTTTTTGGAGTCGATATGTGGGAACACTCATATATGCTCGACTATGTGCCAAGCGAAAAAATGAAATATTTTGACGCTTACACTAGTAACATAAACTGGAAAGTTGTTGAGGGCCGATTTGACTCCGCAACGAAGTAGCAATTACTCCTATTAATAGTAGTAATTGCTACGATTAATTGGAGTACTACATATGAACCAAACTCCCCGCAGGGCCTACGGCCCTGCGGGGTTTTCCGTATCTCACCGAAACCCACACCAACAAAAGATACATCATTATTACAAATATTATATTAACCTGCGGCACAACCACAGATGCATATGGTACGGCCGAAAGTACTTCTGCAATATATAACACGTAGCCCAGCAACCAAAAAGCGGGGAGTGAAACAAAAGATAAAGGCAACAGGCCCGAGATAAAAGAAGCGAGCATCGCTATAGGAATAGCGGGCAAAACCAAAAGATTTGCCAAGAAAGATACCACAGAAAAATCTCCAATGGTGTACGCAATCCACGGCAAAACAAATAACTGCGCTGAAAAAGTTGTAACCACAACTTCACGTAAGGCCAAACGTTTTGGCACGAAAAAAAACCATCGCTCCGCAACTGGCGTGAACAAAATGATCCCTAGAGTAGCCAAGAAAGATAATTGAAAAGACAAATCAAAAACAATGATTCTTGGATTAATCAGAGCCATAACAAACCCAGCAATAAAAAGACCCCGCAAAGCATCGTATGGTCGATGAAACAAACGGGCCACAATCAGCAATCCCGCCATTAGAGAAGCGCGTACCACTGTGGCGCCGCCTCCGACAAGTAAAGCAAAAAGTGTAATACCAATAATACTGGCTAGGGAACTCCAAAGAAGTGGTAATGCGGAAAGTAAAAAAAGAATAACCACAACTACCACTGCAATGTTGTATCCTGATAGAACGACGATATGGGTTAGGCCAACAATCCTAAACTGCTCTTGCAAAAGATCTCCCAGCGATTGTTTCTCACCAAGCAAAATTCCGCCAGCCAACGACGAGTGTGGCTCTGGCAAGACTTTTTCCATCCTTCCAAGGAAACCTCCTTTTAGTTTCTCTAGTGATTTCATAAGAGAAAGACCTTCGAATGGCACTACTTCCATATTGTGAGGTCGGAACATCTCCAAGTACACGTCGCTGTTAGCCAGATACTCTGTGTATTCAAAAACTCGTCCTTGCTCTGTTTCAAAATCCTCCGGCAAAGTAACAACTCCTTCAACTAAAACAGTGTCTTTAACCGACACGCCAGTACCCAAATCATGCCATAACAAAATATTCATATGCGGATAAAAAATGCCGTTGATAGAAACATCTGTCAAAATTGTTCGCTCGAGCATCTCGCGCTCTTCTGGGAAACGCGCTACCTGACCCTCAATCTCTACAAACTGATATTGAAATACTTCCAAAAGAGCTGGCTCAGGTGTTATTAGCATTTCATAAC
>JBGSXG010000079.1:0-10675 GCA_041751485.1 Minisyncoccia bacterium
TTTTCAACACCCATAAAGATATCCATAGGCTCACCAATTCCAAGCAAGTGGCGCGGTTTATCTTCAGGCAATATCTCATTAACCCAACGAACAGGTCCAGCCATATCTTCTTTAGCAAATGAACCACCAATAGCAAAACCATCAAAAGCCATATCAGCAATCACTCGTGCGCTTTCTTTTCGTAAATCTTCAAACCTGCCACCTTGCACAACTCCAAACAAACCTTGTTGAGAACAAGCTGAGACGTTGTTCATATGTGCCTGAAGAGAACGTTTAGCCCATCGATGTGTTCTGTCTAAAGCCTCTTTTTGATATTCAAAACCATCTGTCGGTGAGGTGCACTCATCAAAAGCAACTATAATATCAGCGCCGATAGCATGTTGAATCTCGATTGAACGCTCTGGTGTAAAACGATGCAAGCTACCATTGAGATGAGATGTGAAAGTTACCCCCTCTTCATCTATCCTAGCAAGCTTTGCGTGCTTTGTATGGATCTCATTTGAATATGTCATAAGACCATCCTCTTCTGTGGGAGTTACGGCAACTTTATTTATCTGCTCACCAAATCCAGTTCCCAACGAAAAAACTTGATACCCTCCGGAGTCAGTCATTATTGGACCGTGCCAATTCATAAAAGAGTGAATCCCACCCGCCTCACGAATAACATCTTGCCCTGGTTGTAAAAATAAATGATAAGTATTAGCAAGAACAACATCAATAGCAAAATCTTTGATATCCTTCATTTGAACCGATTTTAGCGTAGCTTTTGTGCCCACTGGTGCAAAATGTGGTGTGCGAATAGATCCATGCGCAGTTTCAAGCGCACCTAGGCGCGCCATTGAATTTGGGCTTTTTTTCTTTATAGAAAATCGCAGAGCGCTCATCTAAGCAACCCTACTGGGTTTGATTCAATTCTGCAACTTCAAGTAGTTCTACTTCAAAAATCAATGTGGCATTCTGAGGAATGACATATTCTCCAGTCTGTGGATTTTGGATACCAGCTGGTCCGTATGCCGCTTCAGGTGAGATAACCAGTTGTCGTTTACCGCCGACTTTCATACCAGCTACACCCTGATCCCATCCACGGATAACTTGACCGACACCAAGAACAAATTGAAAAGGTTGTCCTCGTGATACCGAACTATCAAAAACCGTACCGTCTTGCAATGTGCCGGTGTAATGGACAGAAACGACTTGCCCGGCACGAGCCTCTGAACCTGTACCTATATTAATATCAGTACTAATGACGCCATTTGTTGACTGTGTCTTATCTGCCATAGGAATACTTAAATTTTGTGTTAATTCTTGATTAGGAACTGAAGATCTCGAAAAAAAAAACATCTACAAAAAATCCTAAGAAAAAGATAACGATAACAACAAGGGCTACCGTTATGGCTATCCACTGTGCTTGTGTTACTTTTTTCATACAAAAAGTATACACCAGGCTGACAGATGATGCTATACTATTTCAGTAATGATGAAAAAAGCAGACAACCCAGAGGGTAAACAGCAACACTTCAAACCACTGACACTGGAGGAGATAAAAAAAGCCACCGCAGAAAGAATCGAGAAAATACAGGGAGAATTTAAAGCAGGTTTTGACCTTATTGAAAAACACCCAGAGTCAGTAACCTTTTTTGGTTCAGCCAGACTATCAGAGAATCACCCTTCATACATAACGGCTCGTCGTCTAGCAAAAAAAATAGTAGACGAACTTAGCTATTCAGTACTAACAGGAGGAGGGCCTGGCATAATGGAAGCGGCAAATCGCGGTGCTTTTGAGGCGGGTGGCAAATCACTCGGGCTTCAGATTAAACTACCACAAGAACAAATCAGTAACCCTTTCACAACTGAGGATGTTGATTTTCACTATTTCTTTAGCAGAAAAGTGTGTCTATCTTTTTCTGCAGAAGCCTACATTTTCTTTCCTGGCGGTTTTGGCACCATGGACGAACTCTTTGAAATTCTAACCCTAGTACAGACTAAAAAAATTGAAAAAGTTCCTATTATTTTAGTGGGGAAAAACTACTGGAAACATTTTAATAAACTTGTGACCAAACTATTGGCACGAAAAGAGCTCATCGACCAAGAAGACACTGAGCTTTACACCATTACTGACAACTTAGACACAATAATTAAAATAATAAAAGAAACTCCTGTTAGAAATGGTATTCGATTTCAAAACATAAACTAGAGATTAGATGTTAGGGTTTAGAAGATAAAAAACGCCCGCTCGAAAATCGAGTCGGACGTTTTGAGTGCGGTGTCATCAGCCCATGAGCCTACACTAGATCGGCGAAGAAGAACCTTTCATTACCAGTGTTAAAGCCGCCAGTCCGTTCGATAACACGAACTCTAGTAGGCACCCCAAGCTCAACCGTTCTGCCCTTGCACAACAGCACAAGATTAATCGCCTTCCGAAACGGAGGGGCATGGCCTATTCGGACAGAGACTTTTGTGCCGTCATCAGACCGATGATCAAAACACACCAACGCCTCCCTTCCAATCAGCTGATGGTCTTTCAGATACGGGTCCAGGCATGAAATCGAACGCGGAGCTGCAGAAGCTACTGACATATAATACCCCTTAACAAAGGTACCCTTCCTGGAAAACGCCAGGTCGTTTTGCTCGATCCTTCGAGCAATTCCAGAAAAATAGTACCAGAGAAATTACCAAAGCGCAAATTATAAACTAGAGTTTAGATTTTTGGTATTGGAGTTTTGAATACCCCGAAGCGCTTTGTGCTTCGGGGTATTCAAAACTATGAGTCTATATAATCCACGATGTCCAAACTTTTATTGTTACTTACTCTAAAATCATTTGCATCCAATCTATACTGTCTAACTCTAAAGTCTAATTGTCATTAAATTCACAAGTATAAGCACACACAGCCATACAAACATCCTCATCTGGACCACAAGGAGATCCACATTCATTAAATTTTCCGCCACGTTCTGAACAATCAAGACGCAATCTTTCCTCATCAACTGACAAATCTATAGTGTAAACAATTTTCTGATCATCTTCAGTACGCACAGGAATAGACGACTCTGTCTGGAGCAAATAAGCGCCGGCAATAACAACACCCAAAACAATCACGGTTGCTAGTATGATTAATGTGGTTTTTTTAGACATTTTGTACAAGATAGATTAAATAGAACCAATAATAGATAACGCTATATTATATTCTGAGACTTGTATATTTTCTTCTTGAGCAGGCGGATCAATATTTAGGATAGTAATGAAATAAGGCTTCATATGTATGTCCTCTTCATTACTTGAAAGAACATACTGCTCTAGGACACCGCCCTCTCGCAAAACGCCCAATTCAATTACAAGTCGCCCTGCCTGTATGCACTGCGAACCAACAGGACAACGGCTGTCTTCAAGAACCCTATTAAAAACAATCTCCACATCATCAAAATAAATACTGTCTCCTACCGAAACTCTCTCAACAACCTCTGGTGCATCAACCCACAAAGACCTGTATATATCCACAATGCCAGCAATAGGAAAGACTGTTCTCTCTGTAGTAATGCCATTATCGTCTACACCAATGACATAAATCTTTCTCAAAAGCTGTGACTCAGGTATCTCAATTGTCCAAGTCTGTCGAGAACCGAACTCCTCTACCAAAACACCGCGTCCGATCACCGCGTCCTCTTTAGTCCTGTCAGCCGGAGTGGCGTACAGAGTAACCCCCGCTAAGTCTGTGGTCTCAACAACAAGATTTGGGCGAGCAACATAGAAAGAAGTAATCTCTCCGGCCACCTCCTGCTCGACGGGCACTATCCCTTGCAATAGATTCTGTCTATCTAGATAGCCGAACCACACATAAGCACCAAGGCTACAAAAAATTAACACTACAACCACTTTAAGAAATCCATTTTTCATATATAAAGATATTATACCTTATTGAATAAAATATTTTTTATCTACTCCGTATCCTGTAAGGATATCGAGACACAAAAACTGCTCGTGTAAAAACACGAGCAGTTTTTTAAAATAACTAAATTCCAACTACTCAACCATAAACATCTCTGACACAGGAGCTCCGCCCTTAACAATTAGTGCATCAAAGTTAAAATTGAATTCCTCTCCACCATCATCCTGATAAATAACAACAGCGTACGCTTGTCCTGCAACTGTAGGTCGAAGCAACGGAACAGATACATTTTGAGTTGTTCCAGAATCACGCACACGAGTAGCGCCAAGAATATTACCTAGATCATCACCTTGCAACTCTCGCACAGCTACCCAGCCTGATTCACTTAGTGTGACAGATGAGACAACCACGCTCTGACCTGCTGGCTGATCGGAAACAGAAATAGCTTCATTTCTTGCTTCTCGCTGTTGAGTTGCTGTTTCAGATACCACATTTGTAGTCTTGTCTGCTCCGAGTGTTTTTTCTGACTCAGTATCTTTTGAGCTATATTTATTTTCAGTCCAATACCACCCAGCTGCAAAGCCGATAACCAGACCGATAACTATTCCCATAATGATAGGCGTATACGCTTTTGACATGTCCATAATTGTATGTTTTTACTGAATAATTTGCCTTTGACACTAGAATAACGGATTTCACAAATTGTGCAAATTAAAAAAATAACCGACCCTGTTGAGGGGCCGGTTTTTCGCAGATTATCTGCGAGGGGCGGTCGGTATACGATCCGGGATAAAAGATCCGGCAGGCAATGCGCGGGAGCTTTCCTCAAGGATAGTTTCCGTTGTCTGAAAGAACGCTACCAGAGCATTCTCAATTCCTGAAAAAACTGCTGGCATAAGGAACTTTAGTGCGATTATGAAGAGCACTAGTCCCACAACTCGAAATATTTTCATACTTCTAGAGTTAAGGGGGATTTATCTTGCACTCGACGGATGCAAGACGTGTGCTCTTTTATCACACTATCCCCCTCCTTACCGCGCTCATATTTGACACAAGAGCAGGAAGGAGGGGGTTTCCATATGTTCTGATAATTATATAGCATATATGCTATATAATTGCAAGAATCATTTTTTAGCCAAAAAACGGGCTTTTTAATTTATTCTTGTCATTCTTACTTTTTGCTCATTTTTGTCATTAACTTTTTATGGTGTTACAATATCCCCAATGTCTAAAATATTTTTCTTGGATACTGAAACAACTGGCAATGTTCTAGCAACAGATCGCCTGTCGGAGGTTTGCTACAAAATCCGTGGAGAAAATAATATCCAAACCGAACTCTTCAAACCACCGGTCCCTATGTCAGTAAAGAGTATGAGTATTACTCACATCACCAATGAAATGCTAGCGGACAAGCCACCGTTCCAAGGAAGTATGATGGCCCAGACCCTGTCTGCTCTTTTAGAAGACTACACACTGGTAGCTCACAATGCCCCATTTGATATTGCCATGATTGAAGCTGAGGGTCTCAAGGTCCAGAAGTTTATTGACACTCTACGCGTAGCAAGAAGCTTAGACACAGAAGCCATTATTCCAGAGTATAATTTACAATACTTGCGTTACTATCTTGGAATCAACATACCTGATGCCAAGGCCCACGATGCAGAAAGCGACGTGTTGGTTCTTGAAGCTCTTTTTGAGAGACTTTTAGAGAAAACTATTAAAACAGAGGGTTCAGAAGAAAAAGCCTTAGAAAAAATGTTAGAAATTTCATGCACACCCTCTTTAATGAAAAAGTTTACCTTTGGAAAACATCTGGGCAAAACTGTAGAAGAAGTTGCTGGTACAGACAGGGGATATCTTGAATGGCTTTATAAACAAAAAAGTGAAGATCCTTCTGTAACAGAAGATGATGACTGGCTGTACACTGTCAAATACTATTTAAGTAAGTGACTGCAGAGCAAAACCAACCGCATAGGCAATAAAAGCTGCCAGTCCGCCAATCAGAAGTGTCTGCATGGCGGATTTTACTTTATTAGTGCCCACAACCAAAGCTTTAGTAGAACCAACAAAAACAAAAGCGATACCCGTAGCGACTGAAGATATTAAAAATGTGTGTTCAAACACACTCGGCATTATAAGCAATCCGATATACGGCAATATTGGAATAGAACCAACAACAAAAAAAGATGCAAAAGTGATACTAGCAGTTGTCATTGGCTTTTTATTACTAGCTGTATCTGACTTAACAGACAAGTAGTTAGAAGCCGCCATAGAAAAACCATCTGCCAGCAAGTTTGCTGATCCAAGCACGAGAATAATAGTCGGAGAAAGGCCAGCCCCAACCACTCCGGCAGTTACAGCAAAAGTTGTGATAGCACCATCGATACCGCCATATACAAATTCTGGAACATACCTCCTTAATACACTCATTACCTATTGCTTTACGAGAACCAAAACAAAACTGATGTCTACATCATCTCTAATGGCCTTATCACCAAGCGCCTGAAAAAATGTTCCAGATTCATAGGTCATACCAAAGTCAGTTCTGTCTATTATAGTCTGCCCCTCTAACACAACAGTGCTGTCTGTTTCTGTAACGATGACAGGGATTGAAATACTTTCGGTATTGTCTTTAATGGTCAACTGCCCAGATATAATTCCATTTTGTGCTGAACCTATTACAAAAACGGCCTCTGGATAGTTTTCAATTTCAAAAAAGTCACCGCTCAGTAAGTGTTCCGTGAGATCTTCATTATTAGAAGTGATATTCGGAATATCAAAATAAATAGAACCCTGCACTTCTCCATCTATCACAACAATGCTTGATGTTTTAAAAGGAACTGTACCCGTATGGGAACGTCCTACGATTCTTGTACCAAACCACTCTAGTTGTGATGCCTCTTCATCAACAGTATATGCACCCTCTTCAACAGTCACATCCTGCGTATTCGACGGCGTCTCATTTGTCTCTTGAGTATTGGCCACGGGGTCTGCAGATCTATTAGTAAAATAATAAAACCCTCCTCCGAGGAGGACCAAGGCAATGATTATTAAGAGTATGTTTTTCATACTCTACAGCATACTAAAGAAAGTAACGAGAGACAAACTCAGACATAATACCAAGTCTGTTGAGATAAATAACCACCAATAGAACGGTCAGTACAAACATTCCGTACAGTAAATTTCGTGGTCTTTGAACGTGTATGTTTACGAAAACCATTATAATAAGAGCAAACGCAATCAAAGCGGCCGCCGCATATAAAGCATATTCGATAGTTAATGCAGGATTCAAAACCATCCAATCATACCAACGTGAGTAAGTTTCATATCCCGGAGCATCAGAAGGCTCTACTTGACCCGCCTCTTGCTCTTCAAAAACAGAAACATCAACGCCAGCATTTTGGGCAACAATAAAGAGCCTGTCTTCTGTCTGAGTTTCTTCAATAATCTCAACTTGAGGTTCTGGCGTAGGCTCAACTTCTGGTTTAGGTGCAGGAGTTGGAGCTGGTGTTGGACTTTGCGCAACAGCCACAGGAATCACAGGAGTCTGGGCTCCAGCGACACTCTGACTTGCATCGGTTTTAATTGGCGGAACAGGTGTTCCAAACATTTGTACAACAAAAGTTGTTTTGCGTCCGTTGTACGTTCCTTCTGCTGTGGCAATTCCTATCTGAGTAAAGTTAGGACTTAAGATGTTTGCCGCGTGACCTGGAGAATTTAACCATGCTCGATTAACATCTTTAGAATAAGAGAAATCTACTGCCAAGTTTTCTCCTGCATATAAAAACTGATATCCAGAAAGACCAATCCAATACCACGGAGAAAGTCCTTCGGGTGAATTGTGTGCGAAGTAACTCTTCTCCGCCATATCGTTGGCTTTTAATTGAGCGGCCCGAGTAAGCTTCTCATCAATGGTTAGTGGTTGATATCTGCTTTCTACACGTGCTTCATTTGCCAAATCCACTAAGACAGCAGGATAAATAGCACCAAGCAAACCACTTCGTTCAAAAATAATGCTTGAAGAAACGGAGATGACAAGAAGTAAGACAACCAGACCTGTTAGAACAGCTGTTGAAATACCCCTAAAAAGATGCGGGGTATAATCGTTTTCCTGATCAGGAATGAGGTACTTTCTTACCTTCTTTTTCATTCAAGAATTATACCATATTTACATAAAAAAACAACAACCTCAGCTGGGGTTGTTGTTTTTTTAGCTTTTTAGGGCTTAAAGACTAATCTTTTTACTGATTATCTGTAATATCATTGTCCGGCGAAAGAGTCCCCGGAATTGAAATCTGCAAGAACGGACACATCAAGATGTTGATGTATCGTCGTGTTGTTATGTACACGTAACCAGTGGATTCATTTGCTCCAAGTAGGCCTTGTTGTGCCCATGGACCGATAACATTTCCAGCATAAGCCAACTGAAAGGCTTTGACCGCATCAAACGTTGCCTGATCAAAGATAGCAGTCACTTCAAGAGATGGAGTAACAAACTTCTTTAGAAAAGCTTGTAATTTTACAAGTTCCATACGATCGTTGTTTGGACTATCAATGTGCAAGAAATTATTCAAGTAGATACCGCAGGTCTCTCCGAGCACTTGTCCTGGACCAGTACTTGCTCCAGCTACTGAACCTCCCTGTCCTCCGGCAAATCCACCAGTTGAACTAGTTCGGGCACTTTCTTCTTCATTTTCTTCATTATCTCCACCATCGTTATTTCCACCACCATTTTCATTCACCACAACTTCCACAGAATCTGTATCAATGTCTCCATCTTCATCTTCACATGTAATTGTGTAGGTTGTTGTTGTCGCTGGACTAACAGAATCTGAATCAACAAGAGCAACGTCTGTTCCGACACCTTGATCGATATCACAAGAAAGCGTTCCATCTCCTCCTGAGGCTGACCAAGAAAGTACACTTGATTCACCTTCTTCTATTTCGTTTGGATCAGCTGAAATACTTACTGTTGGCAATAGATTTCCATCTTGCTCATCGTCATTGTCGCAATGAAGAGCTTTCACACCATCTACGTCAAACCCATCAGCATTTGCTGGAAAATCCTCGCTTGTAGAATCAGAAGTGTCTACTATCTTCACGTATTGTGCCCAATCAAGTGAGCCCAGGTCTAGTGTGCCTCCATTAACTCCCACAGAACCAAGAGCTACCCATACAACATTATCTTTTGAAGCATATACATCAGCACTCTCTGGATATGTCTCATCTGTCTCATTTCCAAAGGTTGTTTCGAATATCTGTATATCATCACCTATTTCATTTTTAAATGGTTTTTCAAATTTTAGTGTAATTTCTCCTCCAAATCCAAGTGCCGTGAAGTTGATTGTATTGTTATTTTCCGCTTCTCCAAGGGCATTGCTAGAATCTGTTCGATCAACAGCTATATCTCCTCCATTTTTTTGTTTTTCTGGAGAATAATCAACAACTTCATGTGCCCACATACTGTCTGCATCACAAAATAGTTCTGGATATTCAGGTTCTGGATCTGGTTCTGGTTCAGTTGGCACTGCACCGTTTAGACAGACACTGTCAAGAAATGGTCCGAACGTATCGTTGGTACCTAGATCACTGAAAGAAATAGTAGTCTGTTCTGAATTAGCTTCAAAAACATAAGTGAATAGATTCCACACAACATCCGATGATCCTGCCTCCTCATGCTCTTCATCAATAAGAACTGAGCCACCTTCAACAAGAACATTCAAAGTGTTCTGTGCTTTAGGAGTCTCTGGTCGTGGAGAGTAAGCAAATGAGAGCACATATTCCTCACCAACTACCGTATCAATTTCTTGTGAAATACGAACTGCTGCTGGTGATTCATTTTGGTAAGGTCCATTTGGCCCATCCCAATCTGTTCCTAGCTCAGCATGCTGATCTCCATCAGCAGACACCCATCCGTTAACACCTCTTTGTAATTCTAGTGTTGCAGGAATATCTGGTTGTGGGGGATTTTGAATCCACTGAAGCATCCACGCAAGACCCGCAGCACCTTGTTCAAAGACATCCCAATCAGCGCTGTTTGTTACAACCGGCGCTTCAAAATCTCCATTTTCAATAAGATTTTCTTTTGGATTACATACGGGTATTTCTGGCTCGTCTGGCTCTACTGGTACATTAAATGCCACACAGTAATATGTTCCTCCGTCTTGAATATTTCTAACTTCTTCAAAGTTGTCATAGTTGAATATGTCATTATGACAGTACATTTCTGCAGAAACATCTTCGACCGTGGTTCGTCCGTTAAATTCAATATAGTCATCATTCCAAACTTCATGAATCCAAACTGATGATCCTGCTTCTGAAAGTAGGATATCTTCGCTTGTCATACCATTAACGTCTGTTGGACCGAAAGTACTCCAAGGGCTTCCCAAATCTCCAGTATTACTATCACCATCTGGATCAAAAGGGGTTCCTTGTGGAGCCCACTGAAAATTCCACCCTTCAGTAAATTCACACCCGTCGTTGTTATCTACAAAATTCTGAGCTGTATTAGCATTAATCGCATTTGGAGCATCATTGCTTGATCCATCTCCCCAGTTTGGCAATAGAGTTTCGTCATCACAAATAATTTTATGAGCGATGATTGTGATTTTTTCTTCTGGTGCATCTACAGGAACACATTCATTGCCAACAAGCTCTTCTCCTGCCTCACATACTGGTGGAATATCATTGTCTTTTGGGGCGTTGTCTGCACACCACTCATCACCATCATTTTCTTCTCCTCCAAAATAAAAATCTCCGTGTTCATCAAAATGACTATCTACGGCATTT
>JBGSXG010000080.1:0-4383 GCA_041751485.1 Minisyncoccia bacterium
TGCAGGTAGTTAAAGGGGTGGAGTAAAACAGATGCTATACTGAACCTATAATAGTTAATTTAGCCGCGTATGTTTACATATGTACAACGCGTATTTACTAAATACGCAACATTTACAGGAAGAGCTCAGAGGGCAGAATATTGGTATTTTTATCTTTTTAATATACTCGCTTATATAGCCATTTCCCTTGTCTTTGGTTTTATCTCCAATAGGCTTGCTGGAGTGGCTAGTGCTCTGTATGCTCTTGCCATCTTTATGCCTGCTTTGGCTGTTGCTGTGCGCCGGTTGCACGACACAGATCGAAGCGGTTGGTGGGTTTTGATTTCTCTCATTCCTCTTATTGGAGGTGTCTGGCTCGTTGTACTTCTTGTGCTCGACAGTACGCCAGGAGACAATCGCTTTGGTCCTAATCCGAAGCAGATCACTACGGTTGATCCGGTGAGTGACCAAAGTACACCTCCTCCGACGGTGTAGGAAACCTGTAACAGGTGACATGTGACTATTCACAGACAGTAAGATTCTGAAAACAAAAAGCCCGCGAGTGTTAACTTCGCGGGCTTGGGATGTGTGCTTTTGTCCAGGCTGTCATCGTTCGTAGAGGGCAAGTTTGATGCCCAGGGCCAAGAGCAATGCTCCTGTGACTCGCTCGAACCACAGCGAGATTCGCTGAAATCCTTGTTGGATTTTTGGGAGCGATAGAACTGTTGCCAATAATGAAAACCAGATAACAGCAATGGTCATAATTTCCAAACCGTATGTCCACTGAAGGAATACTGGGGTGTCTGGAGTAATGACAACGCTGAAGAAGCTGACGAAGAACAAGGCACACTTGGGATTGAGGACGTTGGTTAAAAAGCCGATCCGGAATCCTTGATACCAGCCCAGATTCTTGCTCGCTCGTGGTGTTGTCGTTGGCGACTCTTCCGCCGCTTTCTTCGCTAGGATTGATTTGATACCAAGATATAGCAGATAGGCAACACCAAGCCACTTGAGCAGATTGAACAATATGACCGTCTGAGATATCAGAACAGAGATTCCCAGGATAGATGCCGCAATCCACCAAATGTTCCCAAGGGCGATGCCCAGGGCTGTTGCGAGTCCGACTCGCTTGGAATAGAGCAAACTGTTTCGAGTGACGACCAGAAAATCTGGTCCAGGACTGATTACGGCTAGAGTGCCGATGATCGCTACGGTAATGAATGTGCTATCCATGCAAGGCTCCTTCTTGGTTTGAAAAATGTGAGATCCTCATTTTTTATACAGTATTTTTCAATAAAAAGCTATGTAAGACATCTATCCTGGGCTAGTAAAAAAGATGGATGTAAAAGAAAAAAGCCCGACCTGTTTGCACAGATCGGACTGGTTAGGTTTCGGGTTCACCGGGCCTGAAGGAAGAACTTATTTTTTCTCCGTATTCCACGACGACGTCTTTTACACCTCTGTCTCCGTAGTCGACCATCCGTAGCTTTCCATCTCTGAGACTATAGTTGTCTGGGTTAGAGAAGTGGTGGCCATTTGACCAAGCTTTTCCCTCGGACAAATCCATGATCTGACACCAGAATGGCCCAATTTCTTCTTTCGGATTCTCTCCATACTTCTGTATGTTTATCAGCCCGAAGAAAGAAAAGAACGTTGGTTCAAGAAACGGAGAATGAGTTTCATTCCAGAGCGTCGCCTCTTTCCAGTTGTGATACGTCCCGTTGAGGATCGTGTGACGGATATTCCCGTAGGTGTCGTTTTCCTTATTGAGCCAAAAGGCCCATTTTATTTCCTTGAGATGTCGTCGCCTGATGGTGCTGACAAGCGTATTTTTTGTCGTTTCCAGAAAAGCCCAAATTCTTGGACGTGGAATTTTCACGACTATCCCTAAGGAAGGGAAGCAAAACACGATACGAGAGAATCCTCGTGCGATGAACATACGACCTCCTTTTATAGGGCGTTTCTATGTGCTATTCGTTCTTATGCGACTTTACCTTTTACGTTTTAAAAAAGCAATACTAGGAGTCTAAAACACCCCCATTCGGGGTAAAATACAGCTGTATTTTACCCCGAATGGCTAAGAATCGAGTCTATAATAGGTGTTTCTTCCTGTGTTAATTTGGATGATTTTTCCATCCTTTTCAAGCTCATTCAGGTATGAAAGAGCTGTCTTTCTTGATACATCCAAAAGCTCTTGGACTTCTTCTCTTTTAATACCTTTTCTTTCCTCGACAAGGTCGCATTTTTTCAGATCTTCGTAGTGTTCTCGAGCATTTCTCATCATATCGAGAATCTTTTCTTTGCGCTCCTCGGTCCGCTCGGACAGGGCTTCTCGTGAGGCAACGCGTGCTTCTTGCTTATGTTCAGGTGAGGCAAGGGAAGTGCGAGATGCTGTGTGTTTACCAATAAAAAATCCAGCAATTCCAGCGAGTATGATAAAAACGATGTTCATGTGGGTAGTGTAACATAGTGTTTCTTTTTGTGACCCACGTTATCTGAAATTGGAACCAAGTATCTATATTTCTCAACGTATTTCAGGAGAAGCTTGCATAAACTAAACCTGTTCCTCAGTATTTATAGATACATAGTTAAGTTCAATAATTGATCGGTCTTTCATCTCCACCTCGGCAATACTGCTTCTGGCCGTGCCGTCTTGGAATATCTCTAATTCATATCCATCTCTCTGGATATCTCTATCCCATACAGCAAAGAAGTCGTTAAGACTAATATCAGATAGGCGTTTTCTATCAAATGTTTCAATGTGTATCGCACCACTTGTGTCGTGAGTGTGGACTTCCGCCATACAAGAACCTGTTACTCCAATATTAGCAGGAATTTCTTCAGGTTCACCATCAACACTTATTTTGAGCAGAGGATGAATGTGTACCTCAACATTTTGGTGACCATTCGGCAAGCAAGCAACCCCTGAGTCATTAAAGTATGAAATAACACGCTCTTGTCCTTGTCTACCCCAGACAAAGAGACCTCCTAATATAACCAAAATAATAATTCCTATAACAACATCTTTTCTCATATTTTTACATTAAAATAATAACAATCATCACCAGAGCCATACAAGCCATTAATAAATCTTCAAACAGTGTCACTTTCGTCATGGGAAGTTTAAACACAACCCCAAGACATGCACAGGGAATCTCTTCTCTTTGTTTAATTTTTAGCCACACTCCGTAGCTACCAATAAGCATTATCACTAAGGTGATAATATTTGTAACTAGAAGATTCAAAGCAAAGAAATAGGCTAGTCCCAACCCAATTTCGATGAGTGGATATACATAAGCATAGACGGTACTCTTTTTTGCTAGAACGTCGTATTCTTTGTATGCCTGAACAAAACCTTTCCATTTTATTAACTTGAAAGCTCCAAAAATAAGAAAGAAACCAGACATAAACATTCTCATTCCAAACATTAGATCTGGATTATCTGCTGTATTCCATATGTACATGGTAAACAGGATTATTACAGCAAGAATACTTATTAAGGGAGCAAAATCTTTTAGAGAATGACTCGTTTTCTGTATTGTGTGATCGTTCTTCATGTTATTTCTTCAATCTATATACTTTTAAAATCTCATCAACAGCTTTTTTCTGCTTGCCAGATTTGATTTGATTAACCACACAAGAGGATAGGTGGCTCTCAAGTAAAACATCCTCAACCCCCTTTAGGGCATTTCTAATTGCAGATGTTTGAGTAATAACATCAATACAATATTTATCCTCATTGATCATCTTCTGAAGTCCTCTTACTTGTCCCTCGATTCTCTTGAGCCTTTTCTGCAGACTCTCTTTGTTTTGTGTCATAAAAACTATTATACCCCACGGGGGTATAATAAGACAAGATTGTTTTTAACAAGGTGGTATATTTATATTAATATGTTATCTGACTTGGAACCAATCCGCATTGATAAATATAGCTAAACTTCTCGCGAAGTTTCTGAATGTGACCCTACCGGGAATCGAACCCGGATTTTAAGCTTGAAAAGCTCACGTCCTAACCGTTAGACGATAGGGCCATTATATTTATTTGTGTGTTTACGCTCTCGCAACCGTTTGATTTTTGCATGTATCACAGCGGGTCTAACGGTACCCGCATGGCCGAGAGGATTAAATGTATACTCGTTCCACTCGTTACATTTATAAGCTCCGGCATAAGTTCGCAATAGTCGCTTCGCTCCTTTGCTCACTTAACGATAGGGCCAAAAACTAGTGATCAGTGCTTATTTATTATTTATTAGAAATACAATAACAAACACCCAGAATTTCACCAGAATGAACAGAATATTACCACTTTTTAGTAAAAAAGCAAAAATATGCTAGCCTGTGATGATATGGAAGAGTGGCAGAGTGGTTGAACGCGCTGCTTTCGAAAAGCAGTATGCCCGAAAG
>JBGSXG010000081.1:0-23622 GCA_041751485.1 Minisyncoccia bacterium
GGTTCAGCTTTACACAACAAAGGAGTGCAACTAGTTCTCGATGCGGTTGTTGACTATCTTCCGTCTCCTTTAGATGTTCCACCTATTACCGGAATAGATCCAGAGACTGAAGAGAAGATGGAGCGAAAGGCCTCAGACGAAGAGCCCCTAGCCGCTCTTGCTTTCAAACTTCAGACTGACCCGT
The DNA here is from genome assembly GCA_041751485.1 of Minisyncoccia bacterium. Taxonomy (GTDB): domain Bacteria; phylum Patescibacteriota; class Minisyncoccia; order Phycocordibacterales; family CAJQIN01; genus CAJQIN01. Next base: position 185 of record JBGSXG010000081.1, read on the forward strand.
TTGTTGGCCAGTTGACTTTCTTCCGTGTTTATTCAGGAACACTTTCTTCTGGTTCATACGTATATAACTCTTCAACTGGGAATAAAGAACGTGTTGGACGAATTTTGAAAATGCACGCCAATACTCGAGAAGAAGTTAAGACTGTTTATGCAGGAGAGATCGCGGCGGCGGTTGGTCTGAAAGAGACAGTAACTGGGCATACGCTATGTGATGAGGACAAACCGATTCTTTTGGATAAAATTGAATTTGCCGAACCGGTTATTTCTCTACGTATCGAACCAAAAACTAAAGCCGATCAAGAAAAAATGGGCATGGCACTTAAACGTCTTTCTGATGAAGACCCAACATTTAAGATCAAAACTGATCCTGATACTGCTGAAACTGTAATCATGGGTATGGGAGAACTCCATCTTGAAGTTATGGTTGACCGAATGAAGCGAGAATTCTCAGTGGAAGCTAATGTTGGAAGTCCACAGGTTGCTTATATGGAAACTATTCGGAAAGAAGCTGAGGCTGAGGAGAAATATATCAAGCAGTCTGGAGGTAAGGGTCAGTACGGTCACGTAAAGTTGACTGTAAAGCCACTTGCTCAGTCTGATTATAATGAAAAAATGGCTGAAGGTAAGCTTCCTAAAAACGTTCACCGAGCAGAAGGGTTTGAATTTATAGACTCAATCAAGGGCGGTGTTATCCCGGGAGAGTTTATTCCCGCAGTTGAGAAGGGAGTTAAAGAAGGAATGGACCGAGGAATTGTGGCTGGATACAGAATGACGGACATCTCTTGCGAACTTACTTTCGGTTCTAGTCACGATGTGGACTCATCTGAAATTGCTTATCGAATTGCAGCTTCTCAAGCCTTTCAAAAGGCGGCTCGTATGGCTGATCCAGTTATCCTTGAGCCGATGATGAAGCTCGAAGTTGTAACACCTGAACAGTATATGGGAGACATTACAGGAGACTTGAATGGAAAACGTGGGCAGATTCAGGGAATGGAAGAACGCGGAATGAATCAGGTTATCAAGGCTTTTGTTCCACTTTCTGAGATGTTTGGATATATCACAACTCTTCGATCTATGACAGCTGGACGAGCTAGCGCTTCTATGGAGTTTGATCACTATGAGGTGGTTCCACCGAATGTTGCTCAAGAAATTGCGGAAAAAAGAGGAAAATAAACGAGCTTCTAGCTTTTAGCTTTAAAATCAATTGAACCAAGTCTGACTTAGGTCAGAAAAACTCTAAACAAGACCAAAACTCTAAATTCAAAGTTCTAAAGAAACCCCCGAAGCCTACGGCTTCGGGGGTTTCACTTAATGAAAAATTTTAAATGTTAAATTTCAAATTTTCCAAACTCCAACGTCTAGTATCTGATCTCCTGTTGTTATTCCAAACTCTAACGTCCAACGCCTGATCTCTAATTTTCGTCATTCTCACTTTTTAGATATTATTTATTAGATTTTACTTTTTAGATATTATTTCCCCTATCTTTGGTCTATTTACGCTGTTGTATTATAATAATCTGTATATGAGCGAAAATAATACTCAAGGCGTTGAATTTACTGAAGAAAAAGATGCTATTCAGGACAGAATGGATACTTTTGGCGAAGCAGAATACACAGGGCTACTTGGTTGGGTAATCAAAAAAACTGGTTACTCAAAACAAAAAGTGAGTATGATTTTGGTGCTCGTAGCCATTTCCATTTTTGTGCTATCCATTTTTATTTTTATGGCGGCGTATACTGACAAAAAGGCTGTGACAGATTTTAGAGAACGGGCAGAAAATTCAAGACTATAGATTTATGAAATACACACATCAAGTGAGAGGATTTACATTAATAGAATTATTAGTTGTTATTTCTATCGTATCTCTTATCTCCAGCGTGGTGTACAGTAGCGCTAGTGGTGGCCGAGCCAAGGCAGAAGATGCTAAAAAAATTGTTGAAACACGTCAAGTAGAGACTGCTTTGAGGGTATTTACGGAAGAGAGGGGAAGACCTCCACTTAATTATGGCCCTGAACACATTGCCGTTCAGGGTGACGGAAACTATGAGAAAAGTATGCAGGAGCTTGTGGACGCTGGTTATTTTAATGAGATTCCCGCAAGTTCTGACCCAAACAATCCTTATGTGTACTCTAACTTTGAGGATCAAAAGAAGGTGCTGTTTGGAACATCGCTTAAGAATACCAAAGGCAATTCCGCTAGTTGTAGTTTTCTCGAAGGAGAAGAGGGGGGTGATTGTGTGCATGTCACAATGAGTTATTGTTTTTTTGCCGAAATCGATCAGGATGCTCCTCCGGACGAAGTCACGAATACATGTGGCGTAGAGTATTCTGATGGCTCCCAGTGTTCCTATGGTATTAATAAAGATGGTTATGTTGTGGGAAATCCGTGTGATCAAATCAGTACACCAAGAATGGAGTATGAACAAGTGGTGCGTTGGGATCAAGGTGGAACGATGTATTTTAAAAACAATTTGTGTTGGATGAGTCAGTTAAATCAACCATGCCTGAATTTTAATTATTCTGAAGTTCCATCTTCTTGTGAGATTATAATGTATGGCGTTCAAACGGGGGAATCTATTGGTGTTGTTTATTTTGATCTATACTGTGTTTTTGATGTTAATCTGCCGGCGGCTGTTTGTGAGCCAGGGCCTTATAATAATGTGCAGATTTGTGACGGGTCCTCAGATTCTGACTTCTGTGTTTGTGTTGAATATTAGAGAATAGTTTTCGGGAATTGGATTTTAGAGAGTGGTATTAAGATACAAAACTCTAGAGCAAGAATAAAAACCTCCTTCCGTATTGACTAATAGGACCTGTTTGCTAGTATGTTCCTACGCGTTATAGGCGGTGTTTTTATTTATGCTATCATAAGTGGAAACAGTTGCTAAACATCAGGGAGAGTTTTCGCGCACTGATGTTTGGCAAGTTATGAGTTTATTATTAAATATCAAAGTAAAGTTATATGGCAAATTTTGATCGATCAAAGCCACACGTAAACGTGGGAACTATTGGTCACGTCGACCATGGTAAGACAACTCTTACTGCTGCGATTCTTCACACTCTTCACAAGAAGGGAGAGGGATATGCTGCTAGCGAGAAGAATGTCGACCAGATTGACAACGCGCCCGAAGAAAAGGCGCGAGGTATTACTATTGCTCTCTCACACAGTGAGTACGAGACACCGAACCGACACTATGCGCACATTGATGCGCCAGGTCACGCGGACTACATTAAAAACATGATCACAGGTGCTGCTCAGATGGACGGTGCTGTATTGGTAGTAGCTGCAACAGATGGTGTGATGCCTCAAACACGAGAGCACATCCTTCTTGCAAAGCAGGTTGGTGTGCCTAAGATTATTGTTTTCTTGAACAAGTGCGACATGGTTGACGATGCGGATCTTATTGATCTTGTTGAAGAAGAAGTACGAGAACTGCTTACAAAGAATGAATTTGACGGAGACAACGTTCCTGTTGTTCGAGGTTCTGCCCTTAAGGCTCTCGAAGGAACACCAGATGATGAGTGGGGAAAGAAAGTTATTGAACTTGCTGAACATTTGGATTCATACATCCCAACTCCAGAACGTGAAACTGACAAACCATTTCTTATGCCAGTTGAAGACATTTTCTCAATTGAAGGACGAGGTACTGTGGTAACAGGCCGAATCGAGCGAGGAACAATCAAAGTTGGAGAAGAAATCGAGATTGTTGGTATCAAAGACACAGCTAAAACAACAGTAACTGGAATTGAAATGTTCAATAAGTCTCTTGAGTCAGGTATGGCTGGAGACAATGCCGGAATTCTTCTTCGAGGTTTGAAAAAAGAAGATATCCACCGTGGACAGGTGCTTGCTGCATCTGGAACAGTAACCCCTCATACAGAGTTTGAGGCAGAAATTTATATTCTAAAGAAAGAAGAAGGAGGACGACATACGCCATTCTTCAGCGGATATAAGCCACAGTTCTATGTTCGAACAACAGACGTTACAGGAGACGTAACTCTTTCTGAAGGAACAGAGATGGTTATGCCCGGAGACACTGTTACATTCAAGGTAAAACTTACATCACCTATCGCCCTTGAAGCACAGCAACGATTTGCTGTTCGAGAAGGAGGTAAGACTGTAGGTGCCGGAGTTGTTACAAAAGTTATTGCCTAACACTTCATGACTGCAAAAACCGCAACAAAAGCAAAGAAAGAGAAGAAGGTAGATACGACAGGTCGGTTGCGCATTCGTGTGCAGGCCTATGAGTCAAAAATCCTTGATGCGTCTGTAAAGCAGATTATCGACACTGCTTTGCGTTATGATGCTGAGGCTGTTGGCCCTATCCCACTTCCGACAGAGAAAAAGAAGTATACAGTTAATCGTTCTACATTTGTGCACAAGGACGCGCGAGAACAATTTGAAATGAGAGTGCATAAGCGATTGATAGATATTCTTAATCCCAATCAAAAAATCATTGAATCTTTGACCAATTTGTCACTTCCTTCAGGAGTGAAGATTGATGTAAAGATTATGTAATATTTTGATCGTCGTTAGGCTCCATTGGACACATTGATGTCCGGTGGGGCTTATACGCTGATAAAAAGTAGACAAAGAAGAGAAAATCAGTAGTATAGGACTTCAGCACCTTTAGCCCAAGACGGTATTGGTTTGTCAGGAAGGGTTAGTTGTTATAAAAGATCAAAGAAATAATTTAAACAGTAATGAAGTACATCCTCGGAACAAAACAGAAAATGTCACAGATTTTTGATGCACAGGGTAACGCCCACCCAGTGACGGTTGTTTCTGCGGGTCCTGTAGTTGTAACTCAGGTTAAGAATAAAGATACTGATGGTTATGATGCCGTTCAGGTTGGGTACGGAACTCGTCGAGAGAGTCGTATAAACAAAGCTCAAAAGGGTCATTTTAAAGAATTGGGAAATTTTGCTTATACAAAAGAGTATCGAGGAGAAGCAGAAGTTGCAGTGGGTGATACTGTGGACTTGTCTAGTTTTACAGAAGGAGACAAGGTTAAAGTAACGGCCATTTCAAAAGGTAAAGGTTTTCAGGGTGTGGTAAAGCGACATGGATTCGGCGGAGGACGACGAAGTCATGGACAAAAACACTCAGAACGTGAGCCGGGTTCAATTGGTATTGGTGGTGTTCAGCGAGTTTTCAAAGGTACTCGAATGGCAGGACGTATGGGGTCTGACACTATCTCTGTTAAGAATCTAACAATTGTAAAGATTGATTCAGAAAACAACCAAATCTTTATTGGAGGAGCAGTTCCCGGAAAAACCGGCACATTGGTAGAAATCATCGGATAATAGATATTTAAATATTATAAAGATTTAAAAATGGAAGCAGTAATCTACAACCAAAAAGGAAAAGAAACGGGAAAGACAAAATTGCCTGAAGCTATTTTTGCTAGCAAGTGGAATGCTGATTTGGTTCAACAGGTTGCTATCTCAATGCAGGCTAATGCTCGTACGTCTACTGCTCACACAAAAGATCGTAGTGCTGTTAGAGGAGGAGGTAAAAAGCCTTGGAGACAAAAAGGAACAGGCCGAGCTCGACACGGATCTACACGATCACCCATCTGGGTTGGTGGTGGTGTAACTCATGGTCCAAAAGCTAACGAAAACTACACAAAGAAGCTTAACAAGAAAATGAAATCACGAGCTTTGTATGCTGTTTTGTCAAAGAAATTTGCTGAAGGAGAAGTTATGTTTGTTGATAGTTTGTCTTTCGATGCTCCAAAATCAAAAGGTGCTCGAGAAGTATTGTCAGCACTTTCTTCTATTAAAGGTTTTGAGACTATTTTTACAAAGAAGAAGAATGCTTCATTGATTGTTATTCCAGAGAACAACATATTCGTTAAGAAAAGCTTTAATAACTTTGGAAACGTTGAAGTTGAGGAGGTGCGAAACTTAAATGTGCTTGATGTTTTGACACATAAGTATCTAATCATCGTGAATCCAGAGGTTTCTGTTAAAGATATGGAAGGGAAAATCGCTGTTAAAAAATAAAAGATATTATGGCACTATTTAGTTCAAAAAAGAATAAGACACAAGAAGCTCCGGTACAAAAGACCGAAAGTGCTGTTGTGCAGATTGGAAAAAATCTGGACGGCGTTCTTATCCAGCCTCGTATTACCGAGAAAGCATCATTCCGAACAGATGGTAATGTTTATACTTTTGAGGTAGCAACACGAGCTAACAAAAAAGACGTTGCGCAGGCTGTGGCATATTTGTATAACGTTAAGCCAGTGCGGGTTAACATTGCGCAGATTCCTTCTAAGAGGACATTTACTCGTGGTAAGTGGGGAGTTAAAAAAGGCGGAAAGAAAGCTTACGTATTTTTGAAAAAGGGAGATAGTATCGAAATAAGCTAAAGAATATGAAACGACATAAACCAACAACACCAGGACAACGAGGTAAAATAACCATCCAACATAGGGGTACGGTTACTACTCGTGTTCCACACAAGGCCCTAACTAAAGGTAAGAAGAATCATGCTGGACGAAACTCTTATGGACGTATTACAACCCGACATCAGGGAGGAGGACACAAACGAAAATATCGAGATATTGATTTTACTTTTAATAAGAAAGATATTCCTTTCACAGTTGCAACTGTTGAGTATGATCCAAACCGGTCAGCTTTGATTGCTCTTGTGGTCTATGCTGATGGAGAAAAGCGATATATGTTGCTTCCTCAAAAAGTAAAGGTTGGAGCAAAGGGAATTGTTTCAGAAAGCGCACCTATTGAAGCTGGGAACCGATCTATCCTTAAGAATATTCCATTAGGTTCATTTATTTACAATATTGAGCTAAAGCCTGGTGCTGGCGCAAAGCTGGTTCGTTCTGCGGGAACATATGCTGAAATTCTTGCTCGAGATGGAGGTTATGTCGATATTAAGATGCCCTCCACAGAAATTCGTAAAATTCCTGAAGTAGCTTGGGCATCAATTGGTGAGGTTTCAAATGAAGAAAAACGTCTTGAAAAATCGGGGAAAGCCGGAAGAAATCGTTGGAGAGGCGTACGACCAACTGTCCGAGGTGTGGCCATGAACCCCGTTGACCATCCACAGGGAGGAGGAGAAGCACGAGCTCGAGGAAGACGAAAGAGAATCAAATCTCCGTGGGGAAAGAGTGTTGGAAAGGGAGAAAAGACTCGAACACCGAAGAAATATTCAAACAAACTTATTGTTTCTCGTAGAAAAGTAGGAAAGAAGAGATAAGTAGTTTATAAAGTCAAAAAGTTGAAAGTGAAAAGTAAAACCCCCGAAGCGCAAGCGCTTCGGGGGTTTTAATTAAACTCTAAATCCTAAACAAATTCAAAATTCAAAGTTCAAAACTGAAGACAATAACTAGAATTTTTTATCTTCTAAGCTCTAATCTCCAACGTCTAGACTCTAGTCCCCATTTTGTATCCACATAGCCCATTCTTTTATGCTGTATAATATTTATATATGTCAGAACACGTTCAATTTGAAGAAGATCTTGAAAATGGAGATGGCACTTCTAGTGGCAGGTCTACCATTTTTACCCAAGAAGAGGTAAAGAAAGAACCAATAAGTATTCGTCTTTTAGCAAAAATTGGCATCACTGGGACTAAAGCCTATGTTGTTTTATGGATTATAATTGTTGCTTTAGTTTTAACCTCTATATTTTTTGTATTTCGTGCTCAGCAGACAGATACGTACAAGTCTCCTTTAGTCTTGCCTCAATAACACAATATGACGCACACAGGAAACACAACCTATCCAAAGATTGCGCAGGCTGGTTTTGTCCTCATAGAGCTTCTTGTTGTGATTTCTATAATAGGCACACTCTCAAGTGTCGTGTACTCAACTTTAGAGGGCGGTAAAGCTAAAGCGCGTGATGCTGTTAGGGTTTCTTGGGCTGATCAAGTTGGTAAAGCCATGACTCTTTATGAGCTTGATAATGGGCGATACCCTGGTCAGCCAGAGGACGTATCTGGAGATGCACAAACTTTTAATCTGCACCCTAACTGTTCTAGCGATATTCTTGATGAGCTCCGAGCTTCTGGGTATCTCAAAGATGTTCAGGTTGATCCTCGAGCTTCGCAGGAGCAAAATTGTTCAGAATTATCCCAAGAAGATTATTATTTCTCTTGGAGTCCTGCACAAAATGGGCTGATGAACTGTATTGGTATAAATAATATAGAAACCTCTTACGGAGCCGATGTTTTGAAAGCCAGATTTGCTGAGGTCGAAGGTGTGCCCAAAGTTATTTTTTGCCAAGATTCTGATGCCAACTGTTCTGGTATTCGAGCAGGTGATTTTAATTATTGTTTCGATAAACACGTTATGCATTCAGATGGCGGAGGTGGATTTATACTCCCCGGTTCTGGTGGATCTTCCGGAATAGGTGGTGTTGGCGGTGCTGGTTCTGGGGTTTCCTCAGGAGATGCTGGCTTGCCCACTCCTCCATTGGGGCGAGATATGTTAGATGTTTCAATATCACAACTTGTTTCAAGTCACGGGACGGTTTTGATGAGTGATAAGAACACATACACTGATACTTTTGATAATGGGCACACGCCGGTTGTTGCGCCACATTTTGGTATCTCACCAGATTTTCCAGTTGATATGAGTATCGCTGTAGTGAGTCAGGCAATCCTTAATTCTGGAGACGTGGTACTTGAAGAGAAGTTGTTTAGGATATCTAGAGTTCAAGAGAATCTCGGTAAAATTAATACTGATGCCCAGAATAATCTCAACGCCCTTGTAGCAGACATTGTTCCTGATATCGATACTGATGGAGATGGTTGGTTAACCGGTAAAGAGTTGTTGCCTGTTTTAAGAAATCAGGTTGAGGTTCTTGGTGGCGTATGTTCTCGCTATACTCCTGACACTCAAACGTATGCACAATGTCAAAATCATTTAATTTTCAATCAGGACCTGATTATTGAGATAGAACAGCAAACTGGTCCTTTCAGAGATGTGAATATTGTGACCACTGATGGATATGTCGATGCCTTACAGATACAGATGTTGGCTAGTTTCGAACCATTGATCAGAGATATCTGGGATATTTTTGATCAAGATGGAGACGATATCATTCTTGCAGAAGATATAAAAAGGGTTGCAGAAGGCGGAATTGTTTCTGGCGAAGTTTTACTGAGAGGTCTTGCAACTATTGAAGTACTAACTAATAAGCCAGAATATATTGTCTTGGCCCCACAGCCTATTTCTCCAACTTGTCCTTATAACGACAATCCAGAGTCAGGGCCTTTAAAGTTGAAGATGAATTTTATGCAGGAACCTGATAAATTCTGGGGTTTGTTTGGCGTTAATGAGCCGTACGGAGATGTAATTAAGCCAGATCCGAATGATAACAGTGTCTATAATATTTTAGGTGATGAGATGGTTAGGGTTAATACATGCTCTTGGTCAGAGTATGGTTTACACTATTCGAAGCCGGGCGCCGGTTCAGGTAATCTAGTGGACAACATCTTCTTTATCTCTAATGGTGATTTTAGAACAGGCTCTGTTAGCGTTGGTTTCGCTCGAGAAGAATCAAGTCCAGCTTATAAATATTACTATAATGCAGAAGGTACGGCCGCTTGGCTCCTGACTCTAGACAGTGTCTTTGATGGCGTTAGTTATGCCGGCTGGGGCAGGGCCAGGGTTTTCTATGTTAAAAGTGAGGGCGATACACCGCTCGGTGTATATACCGCCCTTTATAGGAGGGGGACTTCTGCGAATGATTTTTATTATATGCAGCACGTTAGAAATGCAGATGGGTCTTTGAATCAGATTATGGTATCTGAGGCGGAATAGAATAAAGTAGAGTTTAGACGTTAGAGAATGGAGAATAGCAAACCCCGAGGCCAAAGGCCTCGGGGTTTGCTAACAACTAATAACTAAGCACCAACGAATAGTTCTGTGGCTTGACTCTTTGGGCTCTTTTGATAGTATGTGCCTTACGCGTAATAGCGTGTTTTTATTTTATATTTTATGACACGATCACTCAAAAAAGGTCCATACGTATACGAGCGATTGCTCAAAAAAATCGAAGGAAAAAACCCTCAGCAAGCTGGGGTTATTAAAACTTGGGCACGAGATAGTCAGATTTCTCCGGAGATGGTAGGTTTTACTTTCGGTGTTCATAATGGACGAGAACACATTGAGGTCTTTGTCACAGAAGATATGGTAGGACATCGTTTGGGTGAATTTTCTCATACACGCAAATTCCACCGACACGGAGGTAAGATGCAGAAAGAGCTTGAAGTAAAAGCTAAAGAAGCTGAGATCTCAGCTGCAAAATCTGCTAAGGCCGCATCAGACAGTAAATAATATTTTTATATCATGGAAACTGCAACAGCAACACTTAAGACATATCGACAATCTCCACGAAAAGTACGTTTGGTTATTGATGCTATTCGAGGTAAAAAGGCAAGTGATGCTCTTACGATTTTGCAGTTTGCTGACAAACGGGCTGCTGGTCCGGTTGAGAAGCTGTTGAGATCAGCTTTGGCTAACGCTAAAGATATTGGTTTGAAAGAAGAAGGCCTTGTTCTTAGTGAAGTGAGTGTTAATGGTGGACCTATTTTATACCGACGTCGACCTCGTGCCCGAGGATCAGCTTCACCGATTCGAAAGCGAACCTCACACATCACAATTATCCTTTCAGAGAAAGAATAATTGTTAATGAACAAAAACAATGAAAATGAACAAAAATGACAAAAATAAAAAATTCAACAAAAATAATCAACGCATGACTTTTTGTCATTTTTAGTATTTTTATTTATTCTTAATTATTCACCATGACACACGTAGTACACCCATATTCACAAAGACTAGGAATCATTCGAGACTGGAAGTCTCGCTGGTTTGCTGTTCGTGGCAAGTATCAAGAATACCTAAGAGGAGATGTTCTTCTTAGAAATTACCTTGAAGAGCGTCTTCGGGGTAATTACGTGGCTTCTATTGAGATGGAACGAAGCGAAAAAATTCTCCGTATCATTATCAAAACTTCTCGTCCGGGAATGATTATTGGACGAAATGGAGAAGGGAGCAATAAGCTTCGAGCAGATTTGTTGAAGTTTATGAAGAAAAAAGGTCTTGTGGCTCAAGAAGAGGTAAAGATTGACATCGAAGATATCAAATCTCCAGAATCAAACGCTGCTATTGTTGGGCAGATGATTGCCGAGAGTCTTGAGAAGCGAATGCCTTTCCGACGAATTATGAAGCAGACTCTTGATAAAGTTATGGCTAATCGAGACGTTAAGGGCGTGAAAATTGAACTATCCGGACGTCTTAATGGTGCAGATATGGCTCGTCGAGAGAAGTTGCATAAGGGACAAGTTCCACTACAGACATTTCGAGCCGATATTGATTATGCGCACACAGAAGCACGATTACCATACGACTCGCTGGGTGTTAAGGTTTGGATTTATAAAGGAGAAGTTTTCGATAAGAAGAATTAGTTTTTAGATATTAGATTTTATTTATTATTTTCCAACATGGCCTTATTTCCTAAAAAAGTAAAACACCGCAAGTGGCAAACATTGCGAAAGAACCCAAACAAAGTTGGTGTGGCTACCCGTGGCACAGCAGTATCCTTTGGTTCATTTGGCATCAAGGCTACACAACAGGGTCGAATTACTTCAAACCAGATTGAGGCTTGCCGAAAAGTGCTCTCAAGAGCCGCAGGAAAGACAGGAAAGGTTTGGATACGTATTTTCCCAGATATGCCTTTTACTAAAAAGCCGGCACAGGTGAAACTTGGTAAGGGAAAGGGCGATCTTCAGGGTTACGTTGCTCCGGTTTTGCCTGGGCGTGTTTTGTTTGAAATCGACGGTGTGTCAGAAGAAGCTGCTAGAGAGGGTTTGAGAAAGGCAGGCACAAAATTGCCTGTAAAGACTAAAATTGTTGCACGAACTTAAAAAAACAGTACTATGGAGAATCTTACAAAGAAAACAGAAAAGGAGTTAAAAAAAGAATTAATCGAGAAGCGTAAAGCTATTCGACAGTTTCGTTTCAATATCGCTGGTAGTAAGTTGAAAGACGTGAAGACAGGTAAAGAGTTAAAGAAAGATGTCGCACGTATTCTTACAGAACTTAATACACGACAATCATAATTATGACTACAGAACAGAAAACAACTACAAAGAAACAAAAAACACTTAGAGGTGTGGTTGTTGCTAATGGTATGAAAGATACTGTTGTTGTTGAGGTGTCTCGATACGCAAAACACTCAACGTATGGAAAGTTTATGACTCTTAGAAAGAAGTACAAGGCTCATGATCAAGGAAATACTAAGAATGTTGGAGATGCTGTTCAGATTGAGCAGACAAAACCAATTTCTAAAGATAAACACTTTCGAGTAATTTAATATTTATGATTCAGCCACAATCTATCGTTACCGTGACCGATAACTCTGGAGCAAAGATTGCTCGAGTTTTTAAGGTGCTTGGGGCATCAAAGAAGCGTTATGCAGAGATTGGAGAACTTGTTGTGGTTTCTATTCAGAAAGCTGAACCACGAAAGACTGTAAAGAAAAAAGACGTTCATCATGCCGTAGTTGTTCGACAGACAAAACCACTTCGAAGAAAAGACGGGTCATATATTCGTTTTGACGAGAACGCTGTGGTTTTGGTTGAAAAGAAAGGAAAAGAACCGATTGCTGGACGTATTTTCGGACCGATTCCTCGAGAGATTGCTGAACTCGGATATCAGACAATCGCTTCTCGAGCACCAGAAGTTTTATAAGTAATATTTAATATATAAAAAGTAATAGCTGAAAATGCAACAAAGAGAATTAGATGTTAGAAATATTAGATATTAGATTTAAGTTATTATTTATCAACATGCACGTAAAAAAAGGAGACAACGTAAAAATAATCGCTGGAAAAGATAAAGGAAAGACCGGCAAAATTCTTAAGGCATTACCAAAGCTTGATAAGGTTGTGGTAGATGGTATTAATTTTAAGAAGGTTCATCAAAAACCACGTCAGCAAGGACAACAGGGTGGAGTTATTGACGTGACGATGCCAGTTCATGTTTCGAATGTGCAGTTAGTTAAGGAGGTTGCTAAAAAAGCGCCGGCAAAGAAGAAGGTAGCTGCTAAAAAATAATTTTTTAAAAAATGGAAATGTTTGAAACAAAAAAGAAGAGCGCGTTTGAAAAGCTAAAGGATGCCCTTGGTCTTGAAAACGTTATGCAAACACCAAGGATACAAAAGGTGGTTGTTTCTACTGGAATTGGATCGGTCAGTGATAAGAACAAAATGAAGCTGATCTTGGAGAGACTAACGATTATTACTGGGCAAAAGCCGGTAACAAACAAAGCAAAGAAATCAATCGCTACATTTAAATTAAGGGAAGGAGATCCTGTTGGATATCAGGTTACTCTTCGTGGTGCTCGTATGAACGATTTTCTTGATAAGCTTATCCACATCGCACTTCCTCGTACAAAAGACTTTCGAGGAGTTTCTTTGAAAGGTCTGGATGATATGGGTAACTACAGTCTTGGCATTAAAGAACACACCATTTTCCCAGAAACTTCAGATGAAGACGTGCGAGATATTTTTGGAATGGCAATAACTATCGTCACTAGCGTAAAAGACAAGAAAAGCGCTGAGGCTCTTTTGAGACACGTTGGTATGCCTTTTGCGAAAGAGGACACAGAGAATAGAAAATAGAGTTTAGAGAATAGAGATTAGACGTTAGAAAAATTCTAAGTTCAAAACTCAAGCTCCCCGAAGCCATAGGTTTCAGGGGAGCTTGAGTTTTTTGTTTAAGAGTGTACTATCCGAAACAGAAACCGTAACCCTTTTTGGAGAATTGCTATGTATGAAGGATTTACTGAAGTAAAGCCTCCTTTGTTTGGAGGAAGCCACGCAGTAGTTTTGGCCAACCAAGATGCCGTTTTAGTCGATGGTACACCGCATGTGTGTGTTAGGATACCTATCGACGAATCGGGGTGTTTCACCAGAGCTGGGAGTCCTTTTCTGGAAGACAAGCAACTGGTTGTCCAAATGAGCTGTCATGATGTGAGGAATCTGCGCCTAGGCATAAATGTAATACCGCGAAAGGGTCGTCCCGGGGTCGATGATGAAAATTTGTACATTCATCACGGTTTGTTTGATCTAGTTAATATTGATTTCCAGATCACAAAGACGGGGAATCTTGTGATTACTGCGACTAAGCCTACGAGGAGACGCGAGAAAGTTCGACTGGCCTCCTTTGACCTCAAAAAGATCATTGGGGAAGAAGGCGTCACTGCAGAAGAGAAGGGATAGACGTTGGACGTTAGAGATTAGAATCTCCCGAGGCCTGTGGCCTCGGGGTTTTTACTAACAACTAAGCACTAATGACTAAGCACTAGTTTCAATGCTTGACTCTTTAGCCTCTTTTGGTAGTATGGCACTTACGCACATTGATGCGTTTTTAATTTATACATGGCAAAGAAATCAAGTATAGCCCGAGATAAGAAGCGAGCACAGCTCGTAGCAAAGTACGCCAAGAAGCGTGCGGAGCTTAAAGCTGCCGGTGATTCTGCAGGTTTGCAGGCATTGCCTCTCAATTCATCACCTTCACGATTGAAGAACCGATGTTTTGTGAGCGGACGTTCTCGAGGATATATGCGAGACTTTGGCATTAACCGTATTGAATTTAGAAAATTAGCTAACGAAGGTAAGATTCCAGGTGTAAAGAAAGCATCTTGGTAAGTTTCGGCACGATCCGGAATACTGCCTAGAGTACATATGACAGACCCAATTTCAGACATGATCACACGAATACGAAACGCAGGAGCAACTGGCAAAGAGTCGGTTGATGTGTCGTATTCAAAAATAAAAGAGGCACTTCTTTCAGTACTTCACACAGAGGGTTATATTCAAGGTTTTGAGAAAAAAGGAAAGGGCGTAAAGAAACAAATTACGATCTCTCTTTTGTATTCAAACAATAGGCACCGAATTTCTGGTATAGAGCGTGTTTCAAAATACTCCAGACGACAATATGCAGGATTTAAAGAATTAACATCTGTTAAGGGGGGCAGGGGTATGTACGTACTGTCTACTCCTCAGGGCGTTGTTTCAGACAAGAAGGCAAAAGAACAAAAGGTCGGCGGAGAGGTTATGATAAAAATTTGGTAATTTAATAGCACATATATGTCACGACTAGCAAAAAAACCAATTGAAATTCCAAGTAATACCAAAATTGCTTTTGTTGATGGTGTTGTTACAGTAACTGGACCTCTTGGGACCTTAACAAAGACATTTAAAGACGATGTCGCTCTTGCTGTGTCTGACGGACAAGTTCAGGTTTCGGCCGCTAAGGACACCCTTTTTGCCAAGGCGCTTGCAGGAACATACGCATCTCATCTTATCAATATGGTTCAGGGTGTTACTAAGCCATATGAAAAGAAGCTTATTGTAGAAGGCGTTGGTTTCAAGGCTGATGTTCAAGGCAACAAGCTTGTTATGGCACTTGGTTTTTCACATCCGGTAAATATCAATATCCCGGAAGGTCTAAAAGTGACTGCAGAAAAGAACGAAATAACTGTTACTGGTATCGACAAAGAGATGGTTGGTGAATTTTCAGCTTCACTTCGAGCGCGCAAGAAACCAGAGCCGTATAAAGGCAAAGGTATTCGATACATCGATGAGGTTGTCCGACGTAAACAAGGTAAGAAAGCTGTATAATTATTATGACTACAAAAAACACCAAAAAAGAACAACGAACACGAAGACGAGCACGAATCCGATCGAAGGTTTCAGGTACCGCAGAAGTCCCACGTCTTTCTGTTTTCAAGTCAAACAAGTCTATCTCTGTTCAACTTATTAATGATCAGACAGGTACTACGCTTGTAGCTGGCACAACAGCAAAAATTGCCAAGGGTACACAAACAGAGAAGGCACTAGCGCTAGGAGAGCAATTAGCAAAAGAAGCTCAGTCAAAAAAGATTGAAAAGGTTGTTTTTGACAGAGGTGGGTACATTTTCGCAGGTCTTGTAAAGGCTGTGGCAGAGGGTGCCCGAAAAGGAGGACTTATTTTTTAAACGAGTAGTATGACAGAAGAAACACAAAAAACAAATACGAATCAAACCCCAAAAGCTCCAATGTCACGACAGGGTGACGCTGGTTCTGATGACCGAAGACGAAATCCTCGAAGACGAAATAATCGACGAGGAAATGCTCGTACTCGACCAGAGTTTGATCAAAAGATGATTAGTATTCGTCGTGTAACACGTGTGGTTCGAGGAGGACGACGTTTCTCATTTTCAGTTGCTTTGGTGGCTGGAGACAAGAAAGGAACAGTTGGAGTTGGTCTTGGAAAAGCTGGAGATACTGCACTTGCTATTGAAAAAGCTTTGAGACACGCTAAGAAAAATATGATTACTTTGAAGCTGACAAAGACAGGTTCCATAGATCATGACGTTCAGTCAAAGTATGCCAGCTCGGATGTATTGCTTATGCCAGCACCTGGTAAGGGAGTTGTGGCAGGAAGTTCTGTTCGAACAGTATTAGAGCTTGCTGGTGTTAAGGAGGTGGGGGCAAAGCTTATAACTCGAAGTAAAAACAAAATCAACAACGCTCGAGCAACAATACAAGCGCTAGAATCTTTGCCAGGTACAATCAAGAAAAAATAATATGCAATTACACTCACTTAAACCTAGAACAAAAAAACGAAGACAAAAGCGTGTTGGTCGTGGAGGATCACACGGAAAGACTTCTGGACGAGGACATAAGGGTCAGAAACAACACGGAGGTCACGGTATCCGACCCCATATGCGCGATGAAATCAAGCGATTGCCAAAACTTCGCGGACGTGGAGTTAATAGCAACAAGTCAATTCAAAATGACTCTATTCCAGTAAACGTCGCAGTTCTTGAAAAGAATTTCAATAAGGGTGCCATTATTTCACCTAAGGCGCTTGTGCAGGCTGGAGTAATGTTAAAGAAGGGGGATATGTTTCCAAGAGTTAAGATTTTGGCACAAGGAGAAATTACCAAAGCATTCACTATTGTTGGTTGCGCAGTATCTGCATCTGCAAAAGAAAAGATAGAAAAAGCTGGTGGAAAAGTAAATAAATAATAAAAACGACGAAAATGAACAAAAATGACAAAATTGAAAATTTCAGAAAAACCAGCGCTAATTTTTGTCACTTTTAGTATTTTTGTTCAATTTTTTAATTACGTACCATGGATACAATCATACACAAAATAGTCGTACTCTTTAGAGATCATACACTTAGAAAGAGGGTGCTATTTGTGCTGGGAGCCTTAGCTGTCTTTCGTGTCCTTGCGGCTATTCCAATTCCAGGTGTTGATCAGGCAAGTCTGAGTGAATTTCTTTCTGGGAATCAGTTCTTCGGTCTTTTGAACGTCTTTTCTGGAGGTGGACTTTCAAACCTTTCTATTATGATGCTTGGTGTTGGTCCATACATTACTGCGTCTATTACTATGCAGTTGCTAACTATTGTTTTTCCAAAAATTAAAGCTTTGTATCAAGAGGAGGGACAGGCCGGCCGTATGAAGTTTATGCAATATTCTAGAATGTTAACAGTCCCACTTGCTTTAATCCAAGGATTCAGTTTCCTTATTCTTCTTCAGAGACAGGGTATTATCGGTAATCTTGATGCTTTTGATATTGTTACAAACGTTTTGGTTATTACTGCGGGATCTATTTTGATTATGTGGATCGGTGAATTAATGACTGAATTTGGTATTGGAAACGGAGTCTCTGTTATTATCTTTGCGGGTATCGTAGCTGCTTTGCCTGGTGCTGTGTCACAGTTGCTATTTACATACGATCCATCACAAATTCCAACATACATTGCCTTTTTGGTGGTAGCCTTCATCATCATTTTGGGTGTGGTTATCATCAACGAAGCGGAACGTCCTATTCCGATTACTTATGCAAAACGTGTTCGCGGACAGAGAGTATACGGCGGTATGTCTACTTACTTGCCACTACGAGTTAACCAAGCCGGTGTGATGCCTATCATCTTCGCCTTATCTCTACTCCTGTTCCCACAACTGATTGTTAATTTTCTGGCTTCAAGCGGTATCGGCGGATTCGCTTTCCAGAGCTTCTTGATAAATTTCAGTGAAAATATATTGAGCAATCTTTGGGTATACGGAACGGGATACTTTATTTTGGTATTTTTGTTTACATATTTCTACACGGCTGTGACTTTTGATCCTGAACAAATTTCAAAAAATCTTCAAAGATCTGGAGCTTTTGTTCCAGGTGTTCGACCAGGTGATTCAACAGCCGCATATATTGGAAAGATCCTTACAAGGGTTACTCTTGTTGGAGCCGTCTTCCTAGGAACGATTGCCGTGTTGCCTATTGTTATGCAGGGTATAACTGGTATCAGTACGTTAGCGATCGGTGGAACGGGTCTACTCATTGTTGTTTCTGTGGTTGTTGATCTGGTTAAACGAGTTGATGCTCAGACAACTTCTCGAGAATATTAGTGTGTTACAATAAAAAGTCGCTTAAGAGGCGTCTTTTTATTTTTTAATAGTAGTGTGTATTTTATGAGCGCAAAATCATTTATATTTTTCGGGGCATCAGGTGCTGGAAAGGGGACTCAAGCGAAATTATTGTTAGAACATCTGAAACAGGCAGATCAAGAAAGAGGTGTTGTGTATGTAGAGACCGGTGCAGAGTTCAGGCAGTTTATGGAGAACGATAACTTTACCAGTGGGTGTGTTAAAAAAGTCTTGGCAGAAGGCGGTCTTCTCCCGGAGTTTTTGCCGATTTGGATTTGGACCAGCGCTCTTATTCGTGGATTTACAGGTAATGAGAACATTGTATTTGACGGCATTTGTCGTCGTATACCAGAAGCTCCTGTTGTAGACGGGGCGTTGGATTTCTATAATTTTAAAGATAGGTATGTGGTCTACATTAAAGTCTCGAAAGAATGGGCTTTGAAACGTTTACTAGAACGAGGCAGATACGATGACAATGAGGAAGATATTAGGGCGCGACTTGATTGGTATGAACAAAATGTTGTTCCAGTGGTAGATATTTTCAGAAAAAATGATAAATACAAGTTTATCCAAGTGAACGGAGAGCAAAGTATAGAGGACGTACAGAAAGAGATTCTAAAGGAGATTGTCTAAATGTTTTAAAAAAGTTAAACAATCTAATATCTAAATGCGAAAAATTTGCATTTAGGGTCAAAATTTTTAGATAAATAGCAAAATAAACCGGTAATACTGTAGTATTACCGGTTTATTGAATTATTTGGATGCGGAAGGAATTTTAAGGGCGCTGGCATTTTGCTCTATTTAGGAGTATAAAGAGATAATGATACGGGTAAAAAAGCCTGAAGATATAGAGAAATTGCGAGTCGGTGGAGCGCATCATAAAGAAATTTTGAATACCCTGAAGGACTTGGTGGTTCCAGGGGCATCTTCTGAGGTGCTCGACAAAGAAGCTGAAAGGCTAGTCCGGCAAATGGGTGATGAGCCGGCTTTTTTAGGGTATCGCCCAGAGAGTTCGAAAAGGCCTTTCCCAGCCACCCTTTGTGTTTCTGTTAATGATGTTATTGTCCACGGCATTCCCAATGAAAGCCCAGTTATTTTTAAAGAAGGTGATATCGTAACACTTGATCTTGGTCTGAAACACGACGGCATGATAACTGACTCGGCGATCACTGTGCCTGTCGGCAAAGTTGATGCAGAAAGCAGAAGGCTTATTGAAGCCACACGAGAGGCTTTATATAAGGGCATAAAGGCAGTGAAGGCCGGTCGTCATACTGGAGATATTGGCCATGCTATTGATAGCTACGTTCAAGGAACGGGTTTTTTCTCAGCAGAAGATCTGGCAGGACATGGTGTTGGATATGAAGTTCACGAAGAGCCCTATGTTCCCAACTGGGGAGAGCGAGGCGAAGGTCCGGAGCTTGTAGCCGGGATGGTCATTGCTATTGAACCGATGTTGTGTGTGGGCAGTGGCAAGGTGGTGTTTGATAAAGACCAGTACACTGTCAGAACAAAAAAAGGCGGCCGTAGCGCCCATTTTGAGCATACAGTGCTTGTTACTGATAAGGGTTACGAGATACTCACGCAGTAGTACTTTATTTAGATATAAAAGAGTGGTTTAATAGTTCTATATGAAGCAACAATTAACCAAGGACATTGTTAATAAAAAAACAAAAGCTTTTAGTAAGGCGGTCGATAAGCATCTTGATGCTTATCGAAAGAAAGTCGAAAAAATTATCAGAAAAGCAGAGGCACGCAAAGTTGCTGAGCTGAAGTCTAAATTAGGATAATACTATGGCACGTATAGAAAGAGGCGCTGCAATGCCAGAGCCAGGTGATGAGAATGAGAAAATTGACGGAGGCATGTCTTATAAGTCCAGCGAGGATATAGACAAAGAGCTTGAAGACATTATTGCCCAAGAGGATGCTGTCCGTCTTGGACAAGACATTGTAGAGGAAACATTCGGAGATACCGAGGCTGAGGTTCATAATTTGCAAGAGCGAGCAGAGCAGGTGGGGGTGAATGAAGAAGAACAAGAGGAAATTGATTCGCTTACCGGAAATCTCTCTGAAACTATTCAGAAAGAACAAAGGGGTCTAATAAAAGAGTTTGTTGATGTTGAACCGGAGGTCTTAGATAAAAGAGTCAAAGAAGCTGCTGATTTTATAAAAAATAATGAGGGTGCTTCTGTAGAAGATTTTAATGAAAATTTTGGTCTTGATGAGGAGACTGGTAGCTTGTATTTTTCTCTTGCACGGACTTTTGGTAAGAATAGAGAAAAGCTGGTAGAAAATGATCAAGAAAAAGCCAAGAAAGAACAATTAGGAAAGGTTGTGGGCAGCTTGGTAGAAAATGCAAAAAGTACCGAGACAGAAGAAGGTGACGAGGTAGAAATAGGGGTAGAACAAGAGCCTCTGGATATAGAGGTGGGTAATTATGTTCAGTGGAAGAGTCAAGGTGTAGATCAATTTCCTAAACCTAAAAAAGTTACGGCTATATCTGAAGATAAAAAGTATGTTTTTGTTGAGAATTCGCATACCGGTCTTCCGGCAGATGAGATAGAAAAGGTTGAAAAGGAAGAGGAGGCCACAAACACAGAAGAAGGATCTGGCAACACAGATGCCTCTGCGGGTGATACTGCTCAAAATAAATCTGATTATGATGGATGGAAGCAGTATGTAGAAAAGGAGAAGCAGGTTATAAATGAAGCTAAAAGGAAAGAGCAGGCAGGTGTAACTGCTCAGGTAGAGACTATTTTTGCGGCTGCTCGAGGCCCAGAGAGCGCTCGGCCAGAAGAGATAAGGAGTAGCCCGGCAGGTATAGAAGCACGCACTCGACGGGCTCAAATTTTTGGTCAAAATAGAGAAAGACATATTAGCAGAACGTCTGAACAAGTGGGTGGTGTTAGGTTTGAGCGCTTGGTAAGAAACAGGGTGCACGATATGACTAGTGGTTTTAATAGTATTTTAGCAAGTCAAGGGTTGCGATCTCTGACACAGTCTCTGTTTAAGTCTGAGAATATGGAACCGGCACAAATTGATGCAGACGCTGCAGCTCGTTTGGCGGGAAGATTTGTTAGAAGATCTGGAGGTTTCTTTGGGTTTGCAAAGAGAATGTTTGGGATAGACCAGCCGTTTCGAAGAGTTGGTACTCGAATTCTGAGAGCACCCCTAACGGCGGCTTATGCGGTTGGAAGTAGGGTAGATGACATGGTATCTGCGGCCGCAACATATGTTGAGAGGCCTATTGCTCAGTTTCGTTCGCACCGTGCACAAGTGCAAGAACGGGCCGCTTTGCGGCAGCTTGAGACTGGTAGATCAGTAGATGTTGAGCGTGTCCAAGGTTTTATTAATAAAACACGAGAGATGCAAGGACGTCTTGATAGGGTAAATACTCCCGTGACGGAAAGAGATAGAACATAAATATATAGTATATGACTCAAACAAGAGAACAAAAAATACAAGAGATTCAGACAGGCTCCTTTTCTGATGAATCGAAGAAGAAGGCAGCTGATATTTACAGTAACCAAGAGCTTTCCGAGACAGAAGCAGATCTTCTCGTCGACACTGTTCTTGCTGAAGAATTGGAGCAGGAAGCACACGAGTTGGGTATTTCTACAGAGCCAACAAAAAAAGAAATAGGGTTGGCAAAAGATGCTCTAGGGGCTCAAGGAGAAGTTTCAGAGTTCATTGAAGGATTAAAATGAAAAGGACCCCGGAGATAAATTTATCCCGGGGCCTTTAGTTTGAACGTGTGCGGTTTGTACAATTCGCCCGGAAGGGGCCAGGTCTTCTCGGCGCCGTCTTTGCGCATCAAAATCGTTGCTCCTTGCGATTCGGCCAAGAGCCGAACGTGTAAGGTTGCGATCATCAACTTTAGCAGCTTTTCGTTATTGAGGCCGGTGCTTTCCCGGAGTTCTTCCCAGAGTTGGGCCGTCTCTTCTCCGTATAACACTGATTCCCAAGATGCACCTTCTGTGATGGTGAATCGAATCTGTTTTGGCTTAGGCATTATAGCCTCCCATAAGGTTAGGAACAGCAGGTTTCTACTTCGTAATATATAACTTTTTTAAGTTCTGTCAACTGCTGTAACGCTAAAAAGCAATCTTAAGGGTTCTGTATTCTTGTAAGTCTACTTAACTTTCGAGAGCAAGAAATCTTCTACAGCGATGTCAGATAGCTGTGAGCTAGAGTAGAAAGAGTTTAGAAAAGCAGATGCTGTTGTGAGCCTTTTTTTGTCCTCTCTTATTAGTGCAACAAAAGATATCTGTTGGCCAGGATTCATTTTGTGGAATGCGTTCAAAATATTTTCCTGCTCTTTTTCTGTTAGGACACTATTATCTACGAGTGTTTTTATTTTCAAATCTAATTTATTCATGATGTTGTATATGATTTATTTATCAGATTGTTCGACTGGTGCTCCAACTACGACTTCGACCTCGACTTCGAAACGAGATCCAGAGCCATCTTCAAAAGGTATTTCTTTTTGGTCCAGCACTTTGTAACTATGGATATAGAACACCGAGGTCTGCTCGGTGGCATTTGTAAATATTCGATCTGAGGTTGTTTGTTTGTCGTTTTCAATCTGATGATCGGTCAGAGTGCGCTCAGTCGATATGTTGGCTTTTAGATACATCGCAGTCTCGCCCAGCGCAGATTCGATGGATTCTGACAGTGTCAAGCCGTTTCCGCTACGTGTAATAGTGCCACCCGCTTCGAGTTCAATATCTGCAGGCGCCATTACGTCGTGTTGGGAAAAACCATCCCAAGATGAATGCTGTTCGGCTGCAGCGGTCTCGTCAACTATGTCATTAAAGTTTGTATAGCTTCTTGATTTGGAAAAAGAGCCAAACATCATATTTTGTCCTTCCTGTGGCATTTCTCCTTTTGTTTTTTCTAAGTAAGAATCAGAGTGAGCGGAGTCCGCATAAACCGATTCGTGTGTGTCGAGAGAGTAATATATGTAGTCTTTCAGATCTTCGGG
>JBGSXG010000082.1:0-6599 GCA_041751485.1 Minisyncoccia bacterium
AAAGAGATTTCTCCAGATGTTAAAATTGTTTCGTTGGAGTCTAAGAGTTTTTTAAAAGCATGTATTCCGCTAGCTCGGTATCTGCGAAGTAATAGGCCTGACGTGGTTGTTGCCACTAGTATCCATACGCACGCTTTATTGTTTATTTCCAAAATAATATCTTTCAAGTGGAAAGTGCGTATTGTTTTTCGAATAGGAATTTCTTATTCTGCGCTTAAAAAAGAGTATAAGGGCAAGGACCGTATATTGTTATTTCTCATTAGATTTTTTTACCCTTTTTCTCATGGTATCGTGACTGTATCGAGAGGAGTACTAAATGATTTAGCTAATTTTACTAGTCTTAATTTTAATAAAAATAAGGTAATTTATAACCCTAAAGATGTACAAAAAATAAAAGAACAAGCAGAGCATATTCCAGAACATGCGTGGTTTAGGCAAAAAGATGTTCCGATTATAGTGTCAGTTGGTAGATTGCGTCCGCAAAAAGACTTCTTAACTCTTTTGAGGTCTTTTGCTGTCGTCAGAAAAAAACAAGAATCTCGTCTTGTGATTTTAGGGGGAGGAACTGGCAGAGCTGAACTTGAAAAAGAGGTAAGCAGGTTGGGGCTAGAAAATGATGTGTATATGCCCGGCTTTGTTTCAAATCCGCATATGTTTGTGGCACATGCAGACGTTTTTGTCTCTACATCGCGCTGGGAAGGAATGCCTAATGCTCTACTAGAAGCTTTAGCAGTCGGCACCCCAGTTATTGCTACAGATTGTCCATATGGTCCACGAGAAGTGCTGGCTCCGGATACGGATTATAGAAAACATATTCAAGATGTTACTGAGTACGCACCTTTCGGAGTTTTGGTGCCAATTGGTGATGAAAAGAGAGTGGCGGAGTCTATTTATGAGATTCTTTCTGATAGAGAATTTGCAAAGAGATATAGAGATGCTGGCATAAGGCGATCGCGAGCTTTTGATTATGAAAAGATACTGCCACAGTATCTTGCTATACTATATCCTAATGACTAACACTCTTGGAACAACTCCATTGATGAAGAGGAATGAGATAAGGATTATAGAAAAAGAATTACTTTCTTTGTATGAGCATAAGACTGAACCCTTAGAGATTCTTGAGTGGGGCAGCGGTGGAAGCACGCATCATTTCACCCGATTTTTAGAAAAACACGATATCCCATATAAGTGGACAAGTATTGAGTACAATAAACGCTGGTTTGAAAAGATACAAAAGGAAGTAGCAGATAACAAGTATATTAAAATGCATCTTTTTGATGCAGGGAATGATGCTTTGAAACAAAGATATACTAATATGGATGAATATGTTTCTTTTCCGAAAACTCTTAATAAGAAGTTTGATTTTATTTTAGTTGATGGTCGAAAACGAAGACGATGCGTGCTGGAGTCTAAAGGGTTGTTGTCTGAGAATGGTGTTGTGTTTTTACACGACGCACAGAGGCCATATTATCAATGTGTCTTCAAGAAGTTTCCAAACGGGTGGTTTCTAGGATCCTCGTTGTGGAGAGGAGATCTCTCCACAAGAAAGTACGTCGTTTTGCAAACAGTGAACAATTTTCTATGGAGACTGGTGTGGAATGTTGTGCTTGTCCCGTGGCATTGGTGTAAGAAAATACTGAGACAATATAAGGTACGAGTATATGCAAAATAAGAAAGTAATATACACAGCACTATTTGGTCCACGCGGGGATATTCAAGAGCCGAGTAAAAAATACCACGGATGGGATTTTGTGTGTTTTACTGATAGAAAAGATATTACATCAAAGATTTGGGATGTCAGAATTGTTGAGCAGACACAGCAAGACCCCACGAGGAATGCTCGGATGTATAAAGTATTGCCGCATAAGTTTCTAGCCGAGTACGATATAAGTGTTTGGCACGATGCCAATATGGTTGTGCAAAAAAACCTAGATCATTTGGTTAAAAGGTATCTAACAAAAGTTCACTTTGCCACGTTTAATCATAAGTACAATCAAGACTCTATGGAGTGTATTTACGAAGAAGCAGCAAATCTTTTGAGGCTTGATTCGATCGGTAGAAGAAAAGATGATCCGGAGCTCATTAGAAAACAGATCAAGCGATATCGCGATGAGGGATATCCAGAGAATAATGGTTTAGCAGTGACTCAGGTCTTGATACGAAAACATAACGAGGATGATGTGGTACAAGCTATGGAGATGTGGTGGGATGAGATTTCACACAATAGTAAACGTGACCAACTGTCGTTTAATTATGCTGCTTGGAAGACTGGTTTAGAATTTGTGTGGCTGCCAGGTGACTCCAGAAAAAATGAATGGTTTCGATACTATCCACACGAGGCTCACCCTATACACAGAAAGCTTCAACTCCTCTTAAAGAGGTTTTTGTAGGTACGGTTTCCCAAGGGGATAATATTGTTGAATAGCAGGATACAATTTTCTGGATGTGAAAAAATCGGCAATAGCTTTTCTGCAGCCAACAAAATCATTGTAGTCATCGAAAATGATATATCCGCCGGGTATCACTTGGTCATATAATTCTTCAAGGACTGTCATAGTTGAATCGTAGAAGTCGCCATCAACCCTGAGAAAGGCTATTTTGCCGATTTCTTTTTTTGTTTTAGGCAAGGTAGCATCGAACCATCCTTTGACGATGTATAGATTTTTTTCTACGCCAAGCTTGCTTCGTATCTCCTTTATGTACTTCTCAGATACAGCCAAGTCTCCTTGTGCAAGATCTCTTTTACCGAACTCTTTGTGGTCAAATTCTTTTTTCTCGGGCATTCCTTCGAAGGAATCAAATGCAAAGGTTTCTCGGCCAGATACTTTGGCCATAAATGCTGATGAACCACCTTTCCAACAGCCGCATTCTACGACAGCACCTGAGAGTCCTTTTTTTTCGAGCTTTTTTAGAAACTCATAATTTTGGTACAGAGGTTCAAAACCAAGTATTGTGTATGGAAGCACTCTCCTCATCAGCGGGAAGAGAGAGACAGAAGAAGGGTGGTTTAATAGAAGTCTTTTAGGAAGCGGCCTCATGATATTTTTCTAAAGAAATAGGTGAGAGTAAAGAAGTTAATACAGTAGGGGAGCATTGTGCCTGCGATTGCCCCCCAGACGCCAAAGAGTGGTACAAGAATAAGGAGGAGGAGTATTTTTGAGAGGGGATTAATGGTGGTAATAATATATAAAGATTTTTTTTGTGATTTCGCCACAAGACTTGAAGCAAGGAGTTTCTGTGGCAAGAAGAGTAAGATCACGGCAAAAACTTGAGAATAAATAACAGATTCCATATATTGCGGTAGAAAGATGCTGTACAGCCATGGAGCCAACAACACATATAAAACTATTATTGGCAGTATAAAAACAAGAAGGCGTACAAGCTTTTTAGGAAGTGTCTTTTTGAGAACCTCACTATCTATAGAAGCAAATTTTGGGAAAGCGAGTGATTCAAGCGTTTTAAACCAGGATTGTAACTGGTTAATAGGGGTGAGGGCAAAGGAGTACGTTGCTAAAGCAATAGGGCCCAAAAAGTGCCACAAGAGTATTTTATCTGCTTGAGTAGCAATAGCCCCAAGGACGCCCATGAGGCTGAGGTGTTTTCCATACGATATGTACGAATATGAGAGCTCTTTATTTGGTTTATGGATGAAGAAGACGACAATTGTTAGTACTAATCTCCACAGAGTAGTGAAAAAGAAATAAGAGACGATAATAATGACCAAATGTTGAGTAATAAAGAGTACGGCCACAATTGATGCCACACGAAGTATATGAAAGAGTGAGCTGTAAAGGGAACTATATTTAAAATCTTTCCTACCAACGAGGAGTGGCGACCACAGCGTCAAAGAGTCCATAAACGGAAGAAACAGTGCTGCTACTCCAAAGGCTAGAGTGAGGTCAGTATTTCCTTGGAGGAAGTAATATATACCGACACCTAAAGAGATGAGCCCACCAAGGATACCCCAGCGCACTCTGGTGTAGAACATCGGCATCATGACTCCTTCTTTGCCTTGAGCGACGGCCTGGTTGAGAGCAGTGGTCATTCCAGGCAGCGTCGTGACCGATAGGATGCCGGCAACTGAGAGTACATATTGGTATACACCATAGGTGGTTTTGGAGACGAGGTTACCAAAAGCCAAAAGCAGGAGGAAGGATGCAAAAGCGGAGACCAGTTTACTGACGCCTATCCAGCTGCCACCACGTACAATATACGTGATGTCTGTTTGGAAAAATTGCTCAGTACGACGCCACAATAATTGGATCATAATGCTTGTATAGTAGCACTTCTTTTAAGTATGCTATAGTTGTTTTCATATGCAGGGGCTTGATAAGGTATTGAAATACATTGTTTTTATCGGCATCTTTTTGGTGCCACTCATTCCGTTTTTTGTCGACTCATCACAAGTTTTTCCATTTATTACCGGCAAAAACTTTAGTTTTAGGGTCATTGTCGGAGTTACATTCTTTGCTTGGCTTGCCTTGGCCTTTTTACGAGAAGAATATCGACCTAAGAAAACACTGCTTTTAGGGTCGGTAACTGTCTTTGTTGGAATAATGTTTTTCGCTAATATTTTTGGAGTAGAGCCAAGACAAAGTTTTTGGAGCAACTTCGAGCGTATGGAAGGATGGGTAACACTGGTTCATTTGCTCGCATATGTGATTGTCCTTGGTAGTTTCTTGAAGACTAAAGAGTTGTGGAAACGTTTTTGGCAGACAAGTGTTGTCGCCAGTTTTGTTGTTGCACTTTATGGTCTGGCTCAATTATTGCGAGCTTATTTGGTCAAAGATTTAGGCCGATCTGCCGATGAAGGATTGGCACGATTGTTGCCCATAATTAATCAGGGTGGAGATCGACTGGATGCCACTTTTGGCAACGCTACTTATTTGGCAGTTTATATGATGCTTCATATTTTTATTACCACCGCGTTTCTATTGCGGTTTCGAAGCTTGAGTACAAATATGAAAATTTTCTTCAGTGGCGCTTTGATTTTACAGTTATTTACGTTGTATCACACTGCTACCCGTGGAGCCATCTTGGGGCTTATTGGCGGTGCTATTATTACTGCTTTGATTTTATTTTTTAGTGAAAATAAAGGAACTCTGGTTAAGAAAGCATCTGCTGGGTTACTAGCTGTAATAATTATTTTCGGTGGTGTATTCTTTGTCTCTAGAGATTCTAATTTTGTTCAAAGCCAACCAACCCTTCAGCGTCTGGCTAACATTTCTTTGGATGATAAAACAACAAACTCTCGTTTTATGATGTGGGACATTGCCTTTAAAGGTTTTAAGGAGCGGCCGATTCTTGGGTATGGACAAGAAAATTTTAACTACGTTTTCAACAAACATTACAATCCTCGAATGTACGATCACGAGCAGTGGTTTGATCGCACTCACAATGTTGTTTTTGATTGGCTTATCGCTGGAGGAATATTAGGTTTTTTGGCTTACGCTTTAATTATCCTAGCCCTTCTGAGGTCTGTCTGGAAAACTGAAAAATTATCAAAAAGAGAGAAAGCCATTTTTGTCGGTATGATTGTCGGATATGTTTTCCAGAATATGTTCGTATTCGACCAAATTACCAGTTACATTATATTTTTTGCTTTTGTTGCATATATACATAGTCAAAGTGGTGGTAAGAATCTGTTTTCAAAAATATTTGAAATTTCTGAAGGGTCACGCGACAGACTTGCTGTACCGCTTTTAATTGTTTTTATGTTAGTCGTGCCTTATATGGTCAATGCTAGTGGATATTTTCAAAGTAGAACTGCCATTAGGGCCATGACTGTTCGGCCAGCTCAGTCGATGCAAGAGTTGCAGGGTAATGTGCAAAATAGTTTAGATTTGTTTAAAAAGGCTTTGAATTATGATTCTTTTGGAACTGCAGAAATTCGAGAACGTCTGCCTGAGGTTACCGTTCAGGTATTTTCAGTTGAACAAGTACGGGCAGATTTGAAAGAACAGTTTTTCCTCCTGACTCGACAGGAGCTGGAAGAGCAAATTGAAGAGTCGCCATTAGATGCGCGTTATTATCTGATTATGGGAGATTTTTTAATGCGTTTTTCTCAGATAGAGCAGGCGGTCTCTTTTTTGGAGAAAGCAGTAGAGCTGTCTCCTAATAAGCAATCAATTCGATATCCATTAGCTCGGGGATATGCTTTGCTGGGAAGAAATAATGAAGCATTAGAGCAGATGCGCATTGCCTATGATTTGGAGGCAGATAATGATTTTGCTTGGATGCAATATGCTTTGTACGCCGGAGTGGCCAATGAGTTTGAGCTGTATGAACAACTGATAGACGAAGCATTGGCCGGGGAATATTACCAACGTGTCATAGATCTATACCGCAATCAGTTGCCAGCCAATCAGGATAATTCGGAACTGCATTTTGATTTGGTCTCCGTCTACAGAGAGGCAGGACAACCCGAAGCCGCCCGTGGTGTTCTCCAAGAGATGGAAAACATCTTTGACGGAGCAGTGCTTCAAGAAGTACGTCGTCTGCAAGCAGAATTTTAGAGTATCTAAATTTAAGGGTCCGACTCCTAAAGAGCAGTGGTGCTAAAAAATGGCTTATTTTTATTTACCGCACCAAAATGTAGC